>NZ_UHFH01000003.1:1030000-1342500 GCF_900459225.1 Streptococcus dysgalactiae subsp. dysgalactiae | reverse complement strand
CTGATTGCTTTTACCAATTACGATTTTAGGCACATTCCTCCGTATCGTTTATTGGACTGGGTAGGATTGAAGAACTTTCTTAATATCTTAGAATTAAGCACCTTCAAAACAGCATTTACGTCTGTTTTGTCATGGACGCTGATCTGGACATTAGCAGCAACAAGTCTTCAAATTGTTATTGGAATTGCAACGGCTGTTATTGCTAATCAATCCTTTATCAAAGGAAAACGTCTCTTTGGTGTGATATTCTTGTTACCATGGGCTGTTCCAGCCTTTATCTCTATTATGAGTTTTGGTAATTTCTTTAATGATTCCATTGGGGCCATGAATGTTCAGGTTCTTCCTTTCATCGAGAAATTCCTTCCTTTCGTTGACTTCGGAATTGTGCCTTGGAAGACAGACCCCTTCTGGACAAAAGTGGCTGTTATTATGGTTCAAGGTTGGCTAGGATTTCCCTATATCTATATTTTGGTATCAGGTATTTTACAGGCAATTCCAGCTGATTTATACGAAGCAGCAACTGTTGATGGTGGGACAGTCTTGCAGAAATTCCGTCATATCACCATGCCAATGATTTTTGCGGTTGCAGCACCGACGCTGATTGCACAGTACACTTTTAACTTCAATAATTTTTCTATTATTTATCTGTTTAATAATGGGGGCCCTGGTACTGTTGGGGGGGAGCTGGGACAACTGATATCCTCATTTCCTGGATTTATAAGTTGACCACACAAACCTCATCTCAGTTTTCGATGGCGTCGGCAGTAACCTTAATCATCTCTGTAATAGTGATTTCGGTATCCTTGATTACCTTTAAGAAATTTAAAGCTTTTGATATGGAGGAGAGATAATGAGAAAGACCTATGTTTCAACATCCATGAAACGCAAACGTTTCTTCACCCAATTATTGACCTATCTCTATCTAATCTCCTTAGCGATCGTGATTTTATTCCCGATACTAGTGACGGTCAGTTCAGCTTTTAGACCAGGAAATACCACAGCCTTTAGTTTTCATTTTGATGGGCCATGGACCTTGTCTAACTTTAAAACGCTCTTTCAAGATACCTTATACTTAAGATGGTATTGGAACACTTTAATCGTGGCATTCTTCACCATGCTCATACAAGTAACAGTCATCACTTTGACAGGTTATGCGTATAGCCGTTACAATTTCTTTGGACGCAAAAAAAGTTTAATCTTTTTCCTAGTCGTACAGATGGTTCCTACCATGGCGGCTTTAACAGCTTACTTTGTTATGGCTTGGCTCTTTAATGCCTTAAACCAATACTGGTTCTTGATTTTGATTTACGTCGGTGGTGGTATTCCAATGAATGCCTGGTTGATGAAGGGTTATTTTGACACGGTACCTTATGACTTGGACGAATCTGCTAAGTTAGATGGTTCTGGACACTTTAGGACCTTCTACCAAATTGTCCTTCCACTTGTGCGACCAATGATTGCAGTACAATCCTTATGGGCTTTTATGGGTCCTTTTGGAGACTTCATGTTGGCTAAATTCCTTTTACGGGCGCAAGAAAATTATACGGTAGCAGTTGGTCTTCAATCGTTTATTACGAATGATGCTAGAAATCCTAAGGTAACCTTATTTGCTGCGGGAGCTATTCTGATTGCAGTGCCTATTTCAGTTCTCTTTTTCTTCCTACAGAAAAATTTCGTTTCAGGTTTAACAAGTGGTGGTACCAAAGGGTAACCTGACAAGGAGTAATGTTTAATGCCAGATAAAAAACAATTTCCTATTTCTTACATATCACATTGCCTTTCTCCTAGGGCAATGTTTGCCAGCCGAGCTCAGTTTACTTGGTGGCAAAACCTTCTTATTATTGTTTTTTTGAACGCCTTAATAATGATTCCAGTTACGTTACACTATGCTAACATGACAACATATCCCTTGGAACGGATTGTAACTAAGAGTTTGTCGCCTATCACAGACAAAACCTATCACGCATTGACCCAAGGAAAGCTTGAGGAAAATACCTTTCAGGGTCAATCTTTGATTCGACGAGATGGTGAAGTGGTTTTGGCTGTCTTACCGACAAAGGTCGATTTAGAGAAATTGGCATCAGAATCAACCAGGCAAATTATTGTGACGAAAAAAGAATGGCGTTTTGTTACCCCTGACGGCAAGGAACTCCGTGCCCACGTTAGAGGCGAGCAGCAGTCGCTCGCTGACCTAACAACAGTTCAAGCAGTGAAGGACTTTGTCAATCAGCAATGGTATGACAGTAATAAAGCCAGTGTACTTGGTTTTATTCTGTTGACGTTTGTTCTCATGGTGTATGTAGGCAGCCTTATTGTGATTGGTCTAGGCACTTTCTTTTTGACCTTGACCAAACGATCACGGCTGTTTATGATTCGAAACTTTTCAGAAGGTCTTGGTTTGATGGTCAATTGTTTGGCCTGGCCAAGTCTACTGGCAATTGCTCTTAGTTTCTTTATTCAGGATCCCCTATTGATTATGAATTGCCAAGTATTTGGTACCTTATTAATGCTGACCTGGGTGTTCTACAAAACACAGTTTAGAGATTCGTTACCATCCTAAGAGAACTCTGACACCGATGTCATATCAAAACCCCTTGCCACTTCAGTTGAAGTGGCAAGGGGTTTTGTGTGCTATTAGACGAGAAGGTTATGATTTTTGTTGAGTTGTCGTTGTTTGGCCCACTCGATGGCCTCTAAGATAACTTGCCCTTTTTCTGGGGAAAAACGTGGGCAGTAGAGTTTTTGCGAAGAGTTCACAAAGAACTGATCCAAACTCTCATCAATGAGTAAAAGATTTTCCTTTTCAAAGCGGGGCAACTCCCTCATGTCGTCAACCACATGTAGGCTTGGAAAAAGGGTGGAGATAGCCTCATACCGTTCTTGATTGTTGATAGGGAGAGTCAGCAGGGTATAAGGTTCATCCTTAAAAAACTGATCTGCTTGGTCTTTTAGGTTTGCGTAATTTGTGTTAATTTGGAAGAAGAGAGGGTCATTAACAAAGCTATCAATAGCAATTAAGGGCTTGAAATTAAGTTTCCCGATTTTGTAAAAGGTCTCATTTTCAATATCTAAGGTCAGAATAAGGTCAGCCCAGTCAAATTTTCCAATACTATCTTCATTAAGGCAAACGAGCTGATAGTCCTGTTCATGCAACAATCGTGATAAGCAGCTAATGGTATGTAGTTGCTCTGCTCTGGTCAGGATAGAGTCAGTGTATTTGTAATAAAGAACAACACTGTTGGATTGACGTGCCACCAGAGAACGGGCTGCTTGATTTGGGGTATAGTTCAGGAGGTTAGTGATGTGTAATACTTTATTGCGAGTTTCTTCGCTAATCTTCTGATCATTTCGTTGATTTAACACGTAAGAAACAGTGGCTACAGAAACACCAGCTTCTCGTGCAATATCTTTAATGGTAACTTTAGATGTCATAGTCTTGTTATATCCGAATTAAGGGTAAAAGTCAAGGAAAGGCTCAAAGTCTTGGTGATAAGATGGACATTTCTATAACTTTTCGCAAAAGTGAGTAACAGGTCAGCTATTAGCTTGTTCGTTAAAAACCTCCTAAGGAACTGGCCCCTAGAAGGTTTGGCATGTTGGTAAGTTATTTAACAGAACCGCCTGTAATTCCTTCAACATAGTATTTTTGCATAAACATGAAGAGGAGAGTGATTGGGACGGCAATTAAGACAGAACCAGCAGTGAAGGCCATAAACCAGTTGTTAATGGTATCTGGCTGAAGCATTGAAAAGAGACCGATAGCAACGGTGTATTTGCTTGTAGCATCTCCTAAGATAACTTGGGCAAAGATAAAGTCAATCCAAGGTCCCATGAATGCTAGAAGAGCAGTATAAACAATAATAGGTTTTGACAAAGGTAGGGTAATCTTGAAGAAAATATCCATCCGAGTAGCTCCATCGATCATAGCTGATTCATCGAGCGAGTAAGGAATAGTATCAAAGAACCCTTTAGCAATGTAGAAGCCTAGAGCAGCACCTGCTGAATACACCAGAACAAGAGCTGTCAAGGTTTGTGTAAGGCCCAAAGCTTTCAAGATGTAGTAGATAGCAATCATGCTCATGAAACCAGGGAACATATTTAAAATAAGGGCCAGCTTCAAGAAGCGATTGCGGAATTTAAACTTGATACGGCTGAGTGAATAGGCCATCGCAACGGTGATAAAGGTTGAAATGATACAAGTAAAGGTAGCTACCACAAAGGTGTTCAAGAACCATCTGCCAAATGGGAAAGTCTCATTGGTAAAAAGCTTGATGTAGTGATCTAATGTGAAAGTTTTTGGAATAAAATAATTCACATAGGCTGTCCCTTCACCACGGAAACTTGTCAGAAGGACCCAAGCAATTGGGAAGAGCCAAATGATTGAGAGGATAATTAAAGTGGCATAAACGAGGCCAAGTTGAAATCGACGTTTGTTTTTCATTATTTAGCCGCTCCTTCCTTGTATGATGCTGTTCGAGTATAGGCAAGTAAGCTAAAGATAGCTGAGACCGTAAAGATTAAGATACCGATAACTGACGCTAAATTATAGTCAGCAGCAGTAACAGTTAATTTATAGAGCCAGGTCACGAGGAGGTCTGTAGTTCCTGCCTGATAGTATTCTGAATTTGTTGGGCCACCGCCAGTAAGGAGATAAATAACGTTAAAGTTATTGATATTTCCGATAAACTGTTGAATCAAGTTTGGTGTCATGATCAAGAGAATTTGAGGGAATGTGATAGACTTGAAGACTTGAAATTTGCTAGCGCCATCAATTTCAGCAGCCTCAATTTGTTCACTTGGTAGGTTCATGATGATCCCAGTCGCAATCAACATGGTGAAAGGAATACCAATCCACATGTTAACGAAAATAATAGAAAATTTTGCCCAAAGAGGATCAGATAAAAATGGGAGTGGGTCGTGAATCAAGCCGATTTTATTAAGAAGGGCATTGAGTGGACCTTCGTCATTGAGTAAGTTCCGCATAATCAATAATGAGATAAACTGAGGAACAGCAATGGTAATCACAAAGATTGTACGCCACATTTTCTTCCATTTTAGACCCTTGGTATTGATTAATAGGGCTAAGACAATGCCAAAGAAGAAGTTGGTCACTGTCGCAAAAACAGCCCAAATCAAAGTCCATGAGAAGACAGGGAAGAAAGTTCCTGCCATACGGCCACTTAAAATATTACCAAAGTTAGCTAAACCAACCCAATCAAATAAAGATTTTGGAGGCAAGTGATTATGATCAAAATTGGTAAAGGCCAAACAGATCATGTAAATCAAAGGAAGAATGGTGAATAAAAGCACACCAATCAGTGGGATAGCCATTAAAGTCATATGGAAACGACCATTGGCAAGTGTCACAAAATCTTCTTTGAAACTTGGGATTTTCTGACCATCTTGTTTAAGAAGGTAGAGGTTACGAGCGCTTTTGAGGTTACACCAGTAAATGTAAGCAAAAACGAGGCAGAAGATGAGTGATGCTAATCCAAAAATAAGCATTAGCATGGAGTTATCTCCATCAACGGCAACTTGGATTTTGATGCCATCAATAGTCTTAGTGGTCATGCCTTGGGTTTGGGTCCCAAGAGTGAAGAGGCCTCCAATAGCAGGAATGATTTGAGAAACAAAAGCGATTAGGAATACCAATTCGCTAAGCAAAAATAGTGTCCCTTTGACAAATTGCTTGTTGGCGAGATTAGCAAATCCCATGATAATAGCAGAGAGCTTAATATCCCAACTTCCTTTTTTTAGGGCTTCTGCCACAGATACTTGTGGTGTCAAGCTTGACTGAGTCATATAGATTCTCCTTTATTTTAGGATACCAGAGTCGGTAAATCAGGTTATATCTCTTGTTAAAAACAAATAGCTAAGTGTTACGTAAACCTTTAAGTGGTTAAAAATTTAAGTAGCACTAGGCTACTCACATAACATCAAAAACAAGTAGGAGTGGGACTAAACCCCAACAAAACGTGATGGAGCTCAGTTCCACTCCCAAAAGATGAGTAGACCAGATGGCATCTAGAAGTTACTCACCTCTGTGCTTGTTTTCATATGGTATTAGTAAAACGAGATAAGATTATTTTGTTGCAGCGATGTCTTTGTCAAATTGTTGCAATTTAGCAAGGTAATCGCCTTCTTTGGTTTTACCGTTGAAGGTGTCGCTAAGGATAGCTGCGCTTTCAGTCCAGAAAGTTCCCATTTGGCTAAGTTTTGGCATTACGACAGTGTATTCTGAAGAAGAACCCATTGTGATAACAGTTTTAGCAAGTTCATTTGATTGAACAGCTTCTGAAGATTGAACTTCTTTGTTAGCTGGAACAATGTTACGAGTCTTGAATTGGTTTTCTTGGCTTTCAGCATTTGTTAAGTATGAAGCAAGTTTGTAGCTAGCAGCGATACGTTTTGTATCTCCTTTAGCTGGTGCTTGGTTAACTGCGTAAAGTTTAACACCCAAGAATGCTTTTTGTTGAACAGTTTCGCCACCGATGGTTACTTTTGGATAAGCAGCGATACCTAGGTTTTCTTTACCGATAGCTTTTTGAGCAGCTTCGTAATCCCATGGTCCTGATTCAAATGATGCGACTGAGCCATCACCAAATTTAGATATGACATTGTTAGCATCTAAGTTAACAAAACCTTTATTTGATGCTTGGTCTGCAATCCATTTAAGAACAGCAACACCTTTTTCGTTACCCCAGTTAGTGCCTTTAACATCTTCACCGTTTTCACCGAACAAAGTGTTACCAACAGACATGAACAATGGACCAGTAGCATAAGCATTTGCTTGTTTGAAGGTACCACCAAAGGTTGCTTTTGTTGTAATAGTGTCATATGAAGCAACATCTTCAGCAGCTAATTTTGATTTATTGTAGAAAAGAACTTGTGATTCAATACCAAATGGGAAAGCATACGTTTTTCCTTTGTATTGAGCACCGACAATCGCTTGGTCAGTAGCAGTTGCAGCGATTTCTTTAGTGTATTCTTCTGGAACTTCTTGGATAGTACCAGATTCTACAAGTTGACCAAGTTGGTCATGAGGAAGTGAGAAGACATCGGCAGCAGTAGAAGCATCTTTTTTGATTTTTTCTTGTGCTTTTGGATCTTCTGATTCAACCACTTTAACAGTGTAACCAGAATCTTTTTCAAATTTAGCAACGATATCTGCGTATGATTTTTTCGCTCCAGTTGGAACCCAAAGTTTGATGGTTTTTGAATCAGAGCTTGACGCTGAATCCATTTTATCTTTTGAAGCAGATCCGCATCCCACTAATAAGGTACTTGCAAGTGTCAAACTTGCACCACCGACGATAACTTTTTGCCATGATTTCATAGCTGTTTCCTCCTAAGATATATTTCTTACTCTTATTATTATGCAACCGCTTGCAGAAAAAGTCAAGTCTTTTTTTAAAAAAAGTTGAAATTTTTTAAAAAGAATTAGGAATGCTTCTTGGAACTTAAAAAAAGCTTCAAATGAAAGTTGATTTTTTAAAAGATAACTGTATAATGGAAACAAAACACTAGAGAAAAGGCCTGAGGTATGGATTATCTTGGGAACATACAACAACGAGGTTAATATGGTAACAATTAAAGATGTCGCCCAAAAAGCGGGTGTTAATCCCTCAACCGTGAGTAGGGTATTAAAAGATAATCGTTCTATTTCTCAAAAAACCAAGGAGAAAGTTCGAAAAGCAATGGCTGATTTGGGCTATGTTCCGAATGTCGCTGCGCAAATGCTTGCCAGTGGGTTAACACATAATATTGGACTGGTTTTTCCGCCTATTACGACCAGTGACCGATTGAGTGAGCCCTTCTTCATGGAAATTTTATCCACCATCACTAATGAAGCCAAAAAGCAACACTTTACGGTTTCTATTGCAACAGGGATGTCTTTAGAGGATTTGCTGGGGCAAGTAAAGTTGATGCATTTACAAAAGCGGGTTGATGGCTTTATTATTCTTTATTCTGATCAAGAAGACCCGGTCAGAAATTATTTGATGACCAATAAAATTCCTTTTGTTATTGTAGGAGCTCCAGAAGGAGATGCCAATAAAATTACCTATATTGACAATGATAATCAATTAATGGCTAAAACCGCAGTAGATCACCTCTATCAAAAAGGGCATCGTCAGATTTTGTTTATCACAGATGATCTTGTCTCCGAGGTTGCATCAGAGCGTTACATCGGTTATTTAAAAGGTTGCTTAAAATTGTCATTAGAGACTAAACCAATGCTTTTATTTGACCGAAAAGATCCTGTTAGTGTGCAAAATGTTATCGAGGGTATTCGTGACTTTAAGGCGACAGCTTTAGTTGTTATTGGAGATGTCTTATCAGTGCGCATGGTTCAATTATTATCTTTTTATGGCATTAAGGTACCCGATGATGTTTCCATCATTACCTTTAATAATTCAAGCTATGCCAAGTTGATTCACCCTTATTTAACTACCTTTGACATCAATGTTGACAATCTTGGTAAAACATCCTTTAAGCAGCTGCTAGATATCATCAATTCGAAAGAGCAGAGCCTTAGCCAAAAAATCTTTGTTCCTTTTACCTTGAAAAAGCGTGAGAGTGTCCGTAATATTAATGAATAAGGTATAAACGACCAGTAGCATTTCTTAGAAATGCTACTTTTTTACGAAAGAGGTTGACTTACGCAAACGGTTGCGTTATAATTTCATCATAACTAGATTTCATGAGGAGAAAAAATGAATGAATAAACGTGCAAGCGGTATCTTAATGCATATTAGTTCCCTTCCTGGTAAGACCGGAATTGGAACTTTCGGGAAGGCAGCTTTTGACTTTGTTGATTTCCTAAAAGAAACCAAACAAACTTATTGGCAGATCCTACCTTTAACAACAACAAGTTATGGTGATTCACCTTATCAATCATTTTCAGCCATTGCAGGTAATACTCATTTTATCGATCTTGAATTACTTGTTGCAGACGGCTACTTGCAGGAAGCTGATCTCGTTGGCGTTGATTTTGGTTCTGACCCTGAGGTGGTTGACTATGCTCAAATTTTTCAAGCAAGACGTCCCTTATTAGAAAAAGCGGTCCAAGCCTTTCTTGCAACTAAAGAAGGCGTCAAAGAATTGGCAGCTTTTGAAGCAGAAGCGAGCTGGTTGGGTGACTTTGCCGAGTTCATGTCATTGAAAGAACACTTTCAAAATAAGGCCCTACAAGAATGGGATGACAGAGCAATTGTAAAACGCGAAGAAGCAGCCTTATATCATTACCGTGAGTTACTTGCTGAAAGCGTTCACTACCATAAAGTTTGTCAATATTTCTTCTACCAACAATGGTTGGCCTTAAAAGCATATGCCAATGATAACGGTATTGAGATTATTGGTGATATGCCAATCTATGTTTCTGCAGATAGTGTGGAAGTTTGGACAATGCCAGACTTGTTTAAAGTGGATGAGGATAAAAACCCACTCTTTATCGCTGGAGTTCCTGCAGATGGCTTTAGTGAAGATGGTCAACTTTGGGGCAATCCGATTTACAATTGGGCAGCCCATGAAGCATCCAACTTTGCTTGGTGGATTTACCGTATTCAAGAAAGTTTCAAATTATATGACTATTTGAGAATTGACCACTTTAAAGGCTTTTCAGATTTCTGGGAAATTCCTGGTGGCGACACAACTGCTCGAAATGGACATTGGGAATCAGCTCCGGGACTTGCTTTGTTTGCTGCAGTTCGTGAGGCTTTAGGAGAACTGCCTATCATCGCAGAAAATCTTGGTTATATTGATGAAAAGGCAGAGCAGCTATTAGCCTCAACAGCCTTTCCAGGAATGAAGATTTTAGAATTTGGCCTTTTTGACATTACTAGTCAAAGCAGTGATTTACCCCATCATTATGATCGTAACTGTGTGGTTTATACTGGTACGCATGATAACGAAGTGGTTAATGGTTGGTATGCAAACCTTACGGAAGAACAAGTTGCTTTTGTGAACGACTACCTCCACAAAGGTGCAGATGAAAGTATTACACAAGCCATGTTGCGCACGATTTTCGCAACAGTTAGTGATACGGCTATCTTGTGCATGCAAGACTTGCTTGATAAGGGGGCAGATAGCCGCATGAACATGCCAAATACCGTGGGTGGTAATTGGCAATGGCGGATGCTTGAAGGAGATATCACTGAAGAGCACAAAGCCTACTTGATACATTTGACAGAATTATACGATCGCGTCAATCACTAATGATAAGAGAACAATAGAAAAGAGGAAGACATGACACGCTTTACAGAATATGCTGAAACTAAATTAGGAAAATCGCTTACGCAGGCCAGCAATGAAGAGATTTATCTATCATTATTAAACTTTGTCAAAGAAGAAGCTAGCCACAAGGCTAAAAATTCTGTCAAACGCAAAGTTTACTATATTTCGGCAGAGTTTTTGATTGGTAAATTACTATCAAACAACCTGATTAACCTAGGAATTTACAAAGACATCAAAGAAGAATTGGCAGCTGCTGGCAAATCTATCGCAGAAGTCGAAGATGTTGAATTAGAACCATCACTAGGTAATGGTGGTTTAGGACGTCTTGCTTCATGTTTCATTGACTCTATTTCATCTCTTGGTATTAATGGTGAAGGGGTTGGCTTGAATTATCATTGTGGGTTGTTCAAACAAGTTTTCAAACACAATGAACAAGAAGCAGAGCCAAACTTCTGGATTGAAGATGACTCATGGTTGGTTCCAACAGACATTTCTTACGATGTGCCTTTTAAGAACTTCACCTTGAAATCTCGTCTTGATCGTATTGATGTTTTGGGTTACAAACGCGACACTAAAAACTACCTTAACTTGTTTGATATCGAGGGCGTTGATTACGGATTAATCAAAGACGGTATTTCATTTGATAAAACTGAAATTGCTAAAAACTTAACCTTGTTCCTTTACCCAGATGACTCTGATAAAAACGGAGAATTGCTTCGTATTTACCAACAGTACTTTATGGTGTCAAATGCAGCTCAACTGTTGATTGACGAAGCTATTGAACGTGGCTCTAACCTTCATGATCTTGCAGACTACGCTTACGTGCAAATCAATGACACGCATCCATCAATGGTTATTCCTGAATTGATTCGTCTGTTGACAGAAAAACATGGCTTTGACTTTGATGAAGCGGTATCTGTTGTGAAGGACATGGTTGGTTACACTAACCACACTATCCTTGCGGAAGCGCTTGAAAAATGGCCAACAGATTACTTAAACGAAGTAGTGCCACACTTGGTAACCATCATTGAAAAATTGGATGCTCTTGTTCGTTCAGAAGTGTCTGACCCAGCTGTTCAAATTATTGATGAAACTGGTCGTGTGCACATGGCCCATATGGATATTCATTTTGCAACAAGTGTCAATGGGGTAGCTGCGCTGCATACAGAAATCTTGAAAAACAGTGAATTAAAAGCTTTCTATGACCTTTACCCAGAAAAATTCAACAATAAAACTAACGGGATTACTTTCCGTCGTTGGCTAGAATTTGCTAACCAAGACTTGGCTGATTATATTAAAGAACTTATTGGCGATGAGTACTTGACTGACGCAACAAAATTAGAAAAATTGATGGCCTTTGCAGATGATAAAGCTGTTCATGCTAAATTGGCTGAAATCAAATTCAACAACAAATTAGCCCTTAAACGTTACCTTAAAGACAATAAAGGCATTGAGCTTGATGAACATTCTATTATTGATACCCAAATCAAACGTTTCCACGAGTACAAACGTCAACAGATGAATGCTCTTTATGTGATTCACAAATATTTGGAAATTAAAAAAGGCAACCTTCCAAAACGTAAAATCACTGTTATTTTTGGTGGTAAAGCAGCGCCTGCTTACATCATTGCTCAAGACATCATTCACTTAATCCTTTGCTTGTCTGAATTGATTAACAATGACCCTGAAGTAAGCCCATACCTTAATGTGCATCTTGTTGAAAATTACAATGTGACAGTAGCAGAGCACTTGATTCCTGCAACCGATATTTCTGAACAAATTTCACTAGCATCTAAAGAAGCTTCTGGGACTGGTAATATGAAATTCATGCTTAACGGTGCTTTAACACTTGGTACAATGGACGGTGCTAACGTAGAGATCGCTGAGCTTGCAGGCATGGAGAATATCTACACCTTTGGTAAAGATTCTGACACCATCATCAACCTTTATGCAACTGCTTCTTATGTAGCAAAAGATTACTATGATAACCACCCTGCTATTAAAGCAGCAGTGAACTTTATTATCAGTCCAGAATTACTAGCATTTGGTAATGAAGAACGTCTTGACCGTCTTTATAAAGAATTGATTTCAAAAGACTGGTTCATGACCTTGATTGACCTTGAAGAGTACATTGAAGTTAAAGAAAAAATGTTGGCAGACTACGAAGCCCAAGATTTGTGGATGACAAAAGTGGTTCACAACATTGCCAAAGCTGGATTCTTCTCATCTGACCGCACCATTGAACAGTACAACGAAGATATCTGGCATTCAAACTAAACACCTACCTAAAAAGCGGATTTTCCGCTTTTTTTGGTGTCTTTAAAAGGAGAAATAGGTGATTAGCAAACGTGGTTAAGAGACTTTTGAAGGTTTTTAGAGTAATAGCATTTAAGGTATAGTTTTAAACTATACTTGAATCGAAAATATGCATTCGAAAAAAATATTACTAATTATCGCTAAGAAGCGGTATGATAATAAAGTATCCTTAATAACAACACAAAACATGAGAAGGAGGTAATAATGAGGAAATTAGGTATTATTTTAGGAAGTATCAAAGAGAAGTCATCTTCTAAATCTTTGGCTAAGGCAATGTTGCCGCTTTTTCCTGAAAGTGTTGAGGTATCCTTCATCCGTATCGAAAATCTTCCATTGTTTAACCCAGATATTGATAAAGAAGGACGTAGACCTGATTCTTACGAACGCTTTAGACAGGCTATTAAAGAACAAGATGCCCTTTTATTTATCACACCAGAATACAATCGCACCATACCAGCAGCTTTGAAAAATGCCATCGAAATTGGTTCCAGACCCTATCAACAGGTAGCTTTTAGCGGTAAACCTGCAATGATTATTTCACAATCTAATGGGAGTTTGGCAGGATTTGGTGCAAACCATCATTTGAGACAGAGTTTGGTCTTTTTAAATGTTCCTGTCATGCCACAACCAGAAATTTATTTAGCACACATTCATACCATTGTGAATGCACAGGGGAACTTCATAGATTCCACTGCTGCGCAATTTTTAACAGATTCAGTACAAGCTTTTCTTGATTTTGCAAAGCGATTTGAATCTTAAGCGGCGCTTGATATTACTCAAAAAGCTAGAAACAGAAGTTTCTAGCTTTTTGTTTTTTATCAGGATTAGAGGAGGAATTTTTCAATAACGATAGGATAATCCTTGTACTTCGTTTCCAAAATAGTAACCACTTCATCGTAGAGTTCTCGAATCTGAGCTCTCTTTTCCGGCATGCTAAAGCCAATGTAGTGAAATTGCGACTCAATGGTTGCAAATAAGTCATGAAAAAGCTGATTCATGATGTCAAGTTTATTAAGAAGCACCTGATCATCTTGGATAAATTCTGGTGGATTTTGATCCTCTCCTAAAGTAGCATCCACAAGAGACAGTGGATAAGTTCCATATTCTAAACAAAGTTCGTAAGTCATTGCTCATAACCTCCATGCTCCTATCTTAGCACTTTACATTGAAAGCTTCTAATCATTTGTTTAACCTTCATGACGGGATGAAAAAACTTAGATAGTTAAGTTTTTTGTGACAAAAGAGACAAGCAAATGGTTTGCTTAGACCTTTTTTGACAAGTTATAATGGAGAATAATTGAAATGATGACGAAGGAGAACACATGTCAGATAAGATTCGAGTTTTACTCTACTATAAATATGTCCCTATTGAAAATGCTAAAGCCTATGCTGCTGAGCATCTGGCTTTTTGTAAGTCAATTGGTCTTAAAGGTCGTATCTTGATTGCGGACGAAGGCATCAATGGTACGGTTTCAGGTGACTATGAAACAACTCAAAAATACATGGATTGGGTGCATAGCGATGAGCGCTTTGCAGATCTTTGGTTCAAAATGGACGAAGAAGATGAGCAAGCTTTCAAGAAAATGTTTGTCCGTTACAAAAAAGAAATTGTTCATCTTGGTTTGGAAGATAATGACTTTGATAACGACATTAACCCGCTTGAAACAACAGGTGCTTACCTATCACCCAAGGAATTTAAAGAAGCACTGCTTGATGAAGATACAGTGGTTTTAGATACGCGTAATGACTATGAATACGACCTTGGTCATTTCCGCGGTGCTATTCGACCAGATATTCGTAACTTCCGTGAATTGCCACAATGGGTGCGAGACAACAAGGACAAGTTTATGGAAAAACGTGTTGTTGTTTACTGTACGGGTGGTGTTCGCTGTGAGAAATTCTCTGGTTGGATGGTTCGTGAAGGCTTTAAAGATGTTGGTCAGCTTCATGGCGGTATTGCAACCTATGGTAAAGACCCTGAAGTTCAAGGGGAACTCTGGGATGGAGCAATGTATGTCTTTGATGAACGTATTTCAGTTCCAATCAACCATGTTGATCCAACCGTAATCGGACGTGACCATTTCGATGGCACACCATGTGAACGTTACGTTAATTGTGCCAATCCATTCTGTAACAAACAAATCTTCACTTCTGAAGAAAACGAAGACAAATATGTGCGTGGGTGTTCACCAGAATGTCGTGCCCATGACCGTAACCGTTATGTGGCAGAAAATGGCTTGAGCCGTCAAGAATGGGCAGCTCGTCTTGAAGCAATTGGCGAAACCTTACCAGAATTTGTAGGTGCCTAATATCTCAAAGCAAATCAGGAAACTGGTTTGTTTTTTGTTATACTAATGCTATCAACAATAGAGAAGAGGTGGCATATGGAAAGAGTTATTCAAGCAATTTTGGATAGTATTGAGGAGCAAGAGAAAACAGTTATTCGTATTTGTGGGCATGGGGCATCTGGGAAAACGACCTTAGCCAAACGATTGTATCAAGTTTTACCAAAAGACAGCACATATTTATTGGAAACAGATGCCTATATTATAAGTAACAGTTCAGGTGTTCAAGTGACCTATGATTTAAAAGGTGTAGAAGGCTGTTATCAGATGACTGCCTGCCATCCTGCTAGGCATGAGTTAGCCAGTCTCAAAAGAGATATCCTCATGTTTCGAAAAGGAATGGATTTGTTGACGATTGATACGTCATGGTCACCTAGTCAAATCATTTCAGGGCAGGGTAAACTGTTGATTGTTGAGGGGATGTCATCTACTTTCTTGGAAAAAGAATTGTTTGATCTTTCTATTTTTTGCTATACAGATAATGAGACCGAATTGCAGAGGCGTTTGCAACGAGATACTAGTGAACGTGGACGCCAAGCTCATTTTGTCATACAGAGCCGTCAACACCGAAGACGTCAATACCAACTCTACTTAGAACCTTTTCAAAAGAATTGTGAGTTTCTGCTGAACCAGTCTCAAAATAAGTGCCTATTAGAAAGAAAAACATGAGACAAGGATACTTCATCCCTGAAAAGGTTTTTAAAAAAGTGTTATACTTAATTTAATACTAATTAGTGAGAAAGTTGCGATGAAACTTTATTATGCTCCTGGAACTTGTGCCTTAGCCTGTTGGATAGCTATGGAATGGGCACAATTGGATTACGAGGTAGAGAAGGTAAAACTAGGTTCTGAAGAATACCTTAACATCAATCCTTTTGGGATGGTGCCAGCTTTACAGATTGAAGATGGTCAAATTATCACACAGGCAGGTACCATCTTGACCTTTATAGCGAAACAAGCTTCTAGAGCTCAGCTCATTCCCCAAGACAATCTTTTGGCAGAAAGTCGATTCAACGAAATCATGGACTTCTTAACAGGTGAATTTCACCCTGCTTTTTGGCCAATGTTTAGCCCTCATCGCTACACTATTTCTCAAGAGAATCAAGCGCTTGAAGAAGTCAAACAAGCTTCTTACAAGCGGATTGATATTGCTATGACGCATTTAGATGGTCTTATTGGAGATAGTCGGCATGTTTATCACGATCAGAGAACTATTGCAGATGCTTATGCTTATGTCATGGCTTTATGGTCGCAAAAAACACCTAAATCATATGAAAATTACCCACATTTAGCTGCTTTTATGGCAAAAATGATAGAGGATGCAGCTGTTAAGAAAGTGACTGCTGCGGCTCACTAATAAAACGATATAGGAGTAGGAATTGGTTTCTTACTCCTTTTTGTAGTCTTTAACACTGAAAACCCTCTCTGAGATAGTGGAGCATTTGTAGATTTTGGATGTTAAAAGTAACTCTGATATGTTAAAATAGACAAGATGAGGCTACTCATAAAGACTTATTAATAGACAAGAAAAGGACTATTATGACACCTTGGAAGAATCCTCCTTTAGTAATGTCGGGATTGGCATTAGGAACCCTTTCCTTAGGCAATCTCTTGGCAACCTATTTCCCCCTATTTGGTTATCTAGGCCTCTCAGCCTCCCTATTTATCTATGGGATCTTGCTGGTCGGTATGGTCAGAAACCCTCACGAGACGAAAATGCAGTTACGACAACCTCTAATTGCTTCTGTTTTTCCAACGTTTTTTATGACAGGAATGTTGTTGGCATCTCTCTATCTAAAGGCAACGGGTGGGGAGTGGTTAGGTTATCTGGCTTGGTGGTTATTCTTTTTAGGAAATTTTATTCTGATTGTCTATTATCAGTATCGGTTTGTTTTCCCTTTTTCGTGGGATAATGTCTTTCCGTCATGGTCAGTTCTCTTTGTAGGAATTGCTATGGCAGCACTGACGGCTCCTGCTAGCAAGCAGTTTCTGTTAGGACAAGTGGTTTTTTGGGTATGCCTGTCTTTAACAGGTGTGCTTTTACCCTTTATGGCAACAAAGGCTTATAAAATTGGTCTGGCTGAAGCGGCAATGCCCAATATTTCAACGTTCTGTGCTCCTTTGTCCTTGCTGTCAGCTTCTTACTTAGTAGCCTTTTCCAAGCCGCAAGAAGGAATGATTCTCTTTCTTCTCATCAGTTCACAGGTATTATATGCTTTTGTGGTTTTGCAACTGCCTCGTTTACTCAATCGTCCCTTTAATCCCGGCTTTTCCGCTTTTACCTTTCCTTTTGTGATTAGCGCTACTTCTTTGAAAATGGCTTTAACTTTTTTAGGATGGATTGGTTGGTTATGGCAAGGGCTCTTGTTTGCTGAAGTCTTGTTGGCAACAGCCTTAGTCAGTTATGTTTACGGAGCTTACTTGAACTTCCTATTTGGCTGCAAGAAAAATAGATGACAGAAGTACTGTAACATATGTAAGTTATTTCTTAAAAACTCATTAAGATAAAGAAAAAGGCTAGCACAGTGATAGGCTAGCTTTTTTTGATTATTGTCAATCTGATTAACGAGCAACACGACGACGCGCTGCTTTTTTGCGGTTTTCTTCAACAAAAGCCGCTTTTTCTTCTTCAGGATCAATAATTGTTTTTTTAACAGCAAAGACAGCACCAGCAACGGTAGCAGCAGTTGCTAAAACACCAGTCACAAGACCCTTAACAAATTGATATTTCTTAACCATGATTATTCTCCATTTCTAGTGAAGGACCTCAGTGGTCCTTAATCTTATGTTATAATATATGGTAGCGAAAAATAAGCTATTTTTCAAGTAAAAGGCGTTTTTTGGACGCTTTTCTAATAGAAAGACAAGGAAATGACAAAAATAAAAGTAGTTGTGATTGTTGGTCCGACAGCAGTGGGAAAAACAGCACTTGGGATTGCCTTAGCTCAGGAGTTTAATGGTGAGATTATTTCAGGAGATAGTCAACAGGTCTACCGACAATTGGATATTGGTACCGCCAAAGCTACCGCGGTAGAGCAAGCAGCAGCAGTTCATCACTTAATTGATATTCGTGAGGTGACTGAGTCTTATTCGGCTTACGATTTTGTTCAAGATGCCCAAAAAGCTATTTCAGACATTGTTAGTCGTGGGAAATTACCGATTATTGTGGGGGGAACTGGTCTCTACCTTCAAAGTTTACTAGAAGGTTACCACTTAGGAGGAACAGTAGACCAAGAGGCTGTAAAAGCCTATCGGAATGAGTTAGAGCAATTATCCGACCAAGACTTGTATGAACGCTTGCAAGTCAATAATATTACTATTGAGCAGGTGAATCGCAGGCGGGCGATTCGAGCCCTTGAATTGGCTCAGTTTGCTGATAAATTAGAGAATGCCGAGACGGCTTATGAGCCGCTTATTATCGGCTTGAATGATGACCGTCAAGTGATCTATGACCGTATCAATCAGCGCGTGGATCGTATGCTTGAAAACGGCTTGTTGAAAGAAGCAAAATGGTTATATGAGCATTACCCGACTGTTCAGGCTATTCGTGGCATAGGTTATAAGGAATTATTCCCCTATTTTGCAGGTGAAATGACTTTGGCAGAAGCTAGTGATCAGTTAAAACAAAACACCAGACGCTTTGCTAAGCGCCAATTAACCTGGTTCCGTAATCGAATGTCTGTCCATTTTGAGACGATAACTGCCTCTGATTACCCAAAAGTCGTCTATGACAAGGTCAAACATTTCCTTGAGCAAGGATAAAACCTCTAGAGTAAGATTAGCAGAAACTAGTGAAGGTGTGTTATAATAAAGTTTACGGAATTTGGAGGATTGGTAAAGGTAATGATTGAGACAAAACGTCAGCAGGAGAGAGTGATTCTTTTAGGAGTCGAACTGCAGACAACAGAACATTTTGACATGTCAATGACTGAGTTAGCTAATCTGGCCAAGACTGCCGGGGCAGAAGTTGTTGGAAGTTTTACCCAAAAGCGGGAGCGCTACGATAGCAAAACTTTTATCGGTTCAGGAAAATTGGATGAGATTAAGGCGATTGTGGAAGCAGATGAGATTGATACAGTCATTGTCAACAATCGTTTGACTGCTAGACAAAATGCTAATCTAGAAACTGTTTTAGAGGTTAAAGTTATTGATCGTATGCAGTTAATCTTAGATATTTTTGCCATGCGTGCCAGAAGCCATGAGGGCAAATTACAAGTACACCTTGCCCAATTGAAGTATATGTTACCTCGCTTGGTTGGACAGGGTATCATGTTAAGTCGTCAAGCAGGTGGTATTGGGAGCCGTGGACCAGGTGAAAGCCAATTAGAATTAAACCGCCGTTCGATTCGTCATCAGATTGCTGATATTGAACGCCAATTAACTCAGGTAGAGAAAAATCGCCAAACCATTAGAGATCGTCGGGTGGGATCAGATACCTTTAAAATTGGCTTGATTGGCTACACCAATGCTGGAAAATCAACCATTATGAACTTGTTGACAGATGATAGTCATTATGAAGCCAATGAGTTGTTTGCTACCTTGGATGCGACCACAAAGCAACTCTACTTAGAAAATCAATTTCAAGCAACCTTAACGGACACCGTAGGGTTTATCCAAGATTTGCCAACAGAATTGGTGGCTGCCTTTAAATCAACCTTGGAAGAAAGCAAACATGTGGATTTGCTCTTACATGTGATTGATGCGAGTGATTCCAATCATAGCGAGCAAGAAAAGGTAGTTTTAGATCTCCTCAAAGAGTTGGACATGCTAGATATTCCACGATTAGCTGTTTACAACAAAATGGATATGGCAGAGCAGTTAAGAGCTACCGTATTTCCAAACGTTAGGGTTTCAGCGCGTTCAAAAGACAGTAAACTTCTCTTGAGACGCTTAATCATTAACCAAATTCGAGATCAGTTTGTTCCTTTTACTATCAAAGTGCATCAAGACAAGGCTTATAAGCTGTACGACTTGAATCGGGTAGCCCTTTTAGACCACTACACGTTTGACCAAGAAACCGAAGAGATATCTGGCTATATTTCCAAAAAACAGCAATGGAGACTTGACGATTTTTATGAGTGATTATATTGACTTAGCTAAAACATATGGTGGCTTTACCAATCTAGATGCTAACTATTTGAACCATCAACTAGCTGGATTAACAGATCAGCAAAAACTAGCTTTTATTACCCCACCACCCAGTGTTATCAATGCTTACTTTGCTGAAATATATCAAAAACAGTCGCCGCAGGCTGCGACTGATTATTATTTTACGCTTTCGAAGGCTCTAGGGCTCTTTGCTGACCACCCTTCCTTTGAGGAAATCAAGCCTTTTGTACGCCTCAATTTATCTGGAAAAGCTTACGGATTTGCCTATCAGAATGACAAAGAAGTAGCCCTTGTTTTTTCTGAAAAAGCAGAGCCTAAGGATCCCAACATCCTTTTTGAATTAACACAAATTTTTCCACAATACATGGTTTATGAAGATAAAGGCCAACTTAAAATGCAGGCCAAGCAGTTTGACCAAGGACAATGTGAAGACATTACGCCCGATGACGCACTCTTGACGAAGATTTACCATCTAAAAAATGATGTTGTCTTGCTTAAAGGCTTTAATGTAGATGAACTCTGTACCCTTAGTCAAGCTTTTACTGGTCAACGTTATTATGACTTTGCCCAACGAGAATTTATGATTTACATTACCCAATAGAAAGAATAGACTGAATGGAATTACAATTTTTAGGAACCGGAGCCGGTCAACCTGCCAAACAGCGCAATGTGTCAAGTCTAGTATTGAAACTCTTAGACGAAATCAATGAAGTTTGGATGTTTGATTGTGGTGAAGGAACCCAAAGACAAATTTTAGAGACGACCATCAAACCTCGCAAAATTAAAAAGATTTTTATCACCCACTTGCATGGCGATCATATTTTTGGCTTACCAGGATTCTTGTCCAGCCGTGCGTTTCAGGCTAGTGAAGAGCAAACAGATCTTGATATTTACGGCCCTGTGGGTATCAAAACCTATGTCCTGACCAGTTTGAAAATGTCAGGGTCTCGCCTTCCCTACATCATACACTTTCATGAATTTGATGAGAAATCTCTTGGCAAAATTATGGAAACAGATAAGTTTGAAGTTTATGCAGAGCGCCTGGCACACACTATCTTTTGCATGGGCTATCGAGTGGTTCAAAAAGACTTAGAAGGTACCTTGGATGCTGAAGCCTTAAAGGCAGCAGGTGTTCCTTTTGGACCCTTGTTTGGCAAGATTAAAAATGGACAGGATGTTGAGCTCGAAGACGGTCGTCTGATTTGTGCTAAAGATTTTATTTCAGCCCCTAAAAAAGGTAAAATTATTACCATTATTGGTGATACGCGAAAAACGTCTGCTAGTGTTAAACTCGCTAAAGATGCGGATGTTTTGGTTCACGAATCAACCTATGGTAAGGGTGACGAGCGTATCGCTAGAAACCATGGCCATTCCACTAACATGCAGGCAGCGCAAATCGCTCATGAAGCAGGCGCTAAACGCCTCCTACTTAATCACGTCTCTGCCCGCTTTTTAGGACGTGATTGTCGCCAAATGGAAAAGGATGCCGCAACCATATTTGAGCCTGTTAAGGTGGTCAGAGATTTAGAGGAAGTGATTATTTAATGGCACAAAGAATTATTGTTATGACAGGAGCTTCAGGAGGACTAGCTCAAGAAATTGTTAAACAGTTGCCTAAAGAAGATGGATTGATTTTTTTAGGGCGTAGTAAAGAGCGCTTAGAACATTGTTACAGGTATATTGACAACAAAGAATGCCTTGAAGTGGACATTACCTCTCCAGAAGCCATTGAGGAGATGGTTGCCCAGATTTACCGGCGTTATGGCCGTGTGGATGTTTTGATTAATAATGCTGGCTATGGAGCTTTCAAAGGTTTTGAAGAGTTTCCCGCCCAAGAAATAGCTGATATGTTTCAGGTTAACACCCTAGCAAGTATTCACTTTGCTCGCTTGATTGGTCAGCAAATGGCAGAGCAGGGACAAGGCCATCTTATTAACATTGTGTCCATGGCAGGCTTGATTGCATCCGCTAAATCGAGTATTTATTCGGCGACTAAGTTTGCTCTTATCGGATTTTCCAATGCCCTTCGCTTAGAATTAGCGGATAAAGGTGTTTACGTGACCACCGTTAATCCAGGTCCCATTGCCACCAAGTTTTTTGACCAAGCAGATCCGTCTGGCCATTATTTGGAAAGCGTTGGTAAATTTACTCTTCAACCAAATCAAGTGGCTAAGCGCTTGGTTTCCATTATCGGGAAAAATAAACGAGAATTGAATATGCCCTTTATTCTAGCGGTAACTCATCAATTCTACACTCTTTTCCCGAAACTCTCCGATTATCTTGCAAGAAAGGTATTTAATTATAAATGATTAAATCCAAATATAGTTGGAAAATAGAAGACAAGAAGCCAGATGATGGCTTCTTTAAGCTAGCAAAAGCAAAGGGCCTGTCCCAGACCGCCGCTCAGTTGATTTACGAGCGAGGGATAAGGACTGAAGAAGCCTTAGATGAGTTTTTAACAGCGGACTTATCTCAACTGCATGACCCTTATTTGCTACATGATATGGAAAAAGCTGTGTTAAGGATTCGTCAAGCCATTGAAGATGGTGAGCAGATTTTGATTTACGGCGACTATGATGCTGATGGCATGACGTCGGCATCCATTGTCAAAGAAGCCTTAGACATGATGGGAGCAGAGCCTTTGGTTTATCTTCCCAACCGCTTTACAGATGGCTACGGCCCCAACCAAAGTGTTTATAAGTACTTTATTGAGCAGGAGGCTGTCTCCTTAATTATAACAGTGGATAATGGAGTAGCTGGGCACGAAGCGATTAGCTATGCCCAGGTACAGGGAATTGATGTCATTGTAACTGACCATCATAGCCTGCCTGAAGAATTGCCAGAAGCCTTTGCTATCATTCACCCTGAGCATCCCGATGCTGACTATCCTTTTAAACACTTAGCTGGCTGTGGCGTTGCCTTTAAATTAGCAACTGCTTTGCTAGAAAGTTTGCCAACAGACTGTCTAGACTTAGTAGCTATTGGAACCATTGCTGATATGGTAAGCTTGACAGGTGAAAACCGTGTCTTGGTCAAAAATGGCTTGACCATGCTAAAACACACTGAAAGAGTGGGGTTGCAGGAACTGATGTCCTTGTCTCCTATTGATTTGGACCAATTTACGGAAGATGCTGTTGGGTTTCAGATTGCTCCCCAGTTGAATGCCTTAGGTCGTTTAGATAATCCTAATCCAGCCATCGAGCTACTGACGGGCTTTGATGATCAAGAAGCCCAAGCGATTGCCTTGATGATTAAGGAAAAAAATGAAGAGCGTAAGGCTTTGGTCCAAGACATTTTTGATCAAGCGATGGCTATGGTGGATCCTCAAAAACCAGTTCAAGTCTTAGCTCAAGCTGGTTGGCATCCAGGTGTGCTAGGTATTGTAGCGGGTCGCATTATGGAAGCCATTGGACAGACGGTTATTGTCTTAGCTATTGATAACGGTTTTGCGAAAGGCTCGGCCAGAAGTTTAGAGGCCATTAATATTTTTGAAGCCTTGAGTGGGAATCGTGATCTTTTTACAGCCTTCGGTGGACATGCTGGTGCAGCTGGGATGACTTTACCCGTGGATAATTTAGAAGCTTTATCGGACTTGCTTTGTCAGTTTGTGATAGAACATGGCTTAGATCAGACTGCTAAAAATACGTTAACTATTGATGAAAGGCTGTCTTTGGAGGATCTTAGTCTTGATACTTTAAAGAGTTTGGACAAACTAGCCCCCTATGGGATGGATCATCCTAAGCCAATCTTTTATGTTAAGGATATTAAAGTTAGTCAAGCGCGTACCATGGGTCAAGACCAGAGTCATCTTAAATTCAAAGTCAGTCAGGGTAAGACCTCCTTTGATGTTCTGGCTTTTGGTCAAGGAAGCCAACTACAAGACTTTCAACAAGCTACTGGTTTAGAGTTAGCGGTAACTTTATCCGTCAACCACTGGAATGGCAATACCAGTCTTCAACTAATGTTGGTTGACGCCCGTGTTGAAGGAGTGCAGTTGCTTGATTTACGGTCAAAAACAGCTAAACTACCCGAAGGTATTCCGACGATTGAGGAAGATCCCAATGCAACAGTTATTGTTATTAAGGAGCTTCCGGAATCTTTTAAAGACTGGCGTCATCAGTTCGCTGATAGAACCTTCGATGCCATTTATTTTAAAAATCAGATTAAGCACCCCTATTACCTAACAGGTTTTGGAAGTCGTGAACAGTTTGCTAAACTCTATAAAACCATTTACCAATTTCCAAAATTTGATGTGCGTCATAAATTGACTGACTTGAGTCGCTACTTAAACATTGACAAACTTTTATTGATTAAGCTCATTCAGATTTTTGAAGAGTTAGCTTTTGTGACGATTGAAGATGGCCTGATGACAGTTAACCCGCAAGCGCAAAAGCGAGATATTTCTGAGAGTCGTATCTACCAAGAGCTAAAAGAACTCGTGAAGTTCCAAGAAATCATGGCCTTGGCCAGTCCTCAAGAAATGTATGATTATTTAATCAATTCGAAACCATAATCATACCTGCCTTCAGATAAGAGTTAACGCGTTAATAAGGTAATAGGTAAAAGTCTTATTTTACGAAAAAAAGTTTTCGTGATATAATGAAGAGTATTTTATTTTTGGCAGCTTGCCACTAGAAAGAATTAATTATGGATTTAACAAATTACATTGCATCAATTGAAAACTACCCTAAAGAGGGTATCACTTTCCGTGACATTTCCCCCTTAATGGCGGATGGGAAAGCATATAGCTACGCTATTCGTGAAATTGCTCAGTATGCTTGTGACAAAGACATTGATATGATTGTCGGCCCAGAAGCGCGTGGCTTTATCATAGGTTGCCCTGTAGCAGTAGAACTTGGTATCGGATTTGCACCTGTTCGTAAGCCGGGTAAATTGCCAAGAGATGTGGTGTCCGCTGATTATGAAAAAGAATACGGTCTTGATACCTTAACCATGCACTCAGATGCTATCAAACCAGGTCAACGTGTGATGATTGTTGATGATTTATTAGCAACTGGTGGGACAGTAAAAGCAACTATCGACATGATTGAACAACTTGGTGGTGTGGTTGCAGGTTGTGCTTTCCTTATTGAGTTGGATGGTTTAAACGGCCGTGATGCGATTGACGACTATGATTGCAAAGTCTTAATGCAATTTCCTGGATAATAAAAAACACGGCTCAAAAAAGTACTAGAAGAGAGCATGTAGTAAAGGGATATGAAAGTGACAACTTAGAAAGTTTCCTGTTACAAAATAAGCATATTGGCTTTGCTCTTTTCGAGTCGAGTAGAATAGATTAGTCAATTGAACGAGTTTAGGTTTCTGAAATCAGTGAAGTAGCAAACGATACAGAGATTATCTTAGTCTCTTGATAGAGGAATTATGAGTTTTTTAGAACATTATAAGTCAGGTAACTTGGTCCTTCCAAGTGCCTTGCTTTTTCATTACAAAGATATTTTTAAGAGCTCAGATGATTTTTTGGTCTGGCAATTTTTCTATTTGCAAAATACGACAAAGCGTGATGATTTAGCGCCTAGTCAGATTGCTAATGCCCTTGGTAAATCAGTTGCAGACATTAACAAGGTCATTTCATCTTTGACGAGTCAAGAACTCTTGGATATGAAAACCATTGAGTTGGCTGGTGAGATTGAGATTATTTTTGACGCTAGTCCAGTCTTGGCAAAACTAGATCAACTATTGGCTAGTCAAACTTCTACCAATTCTGAACATCAAACAGAACCTAATCATTTCAAACAGTTAGTTGATGAGTTTGAACGAGAATTAGGGCGTTTTTTGAGTCCTTTCGAGTTAGAAGATTTGGAAAAATCCCTTCGTGAGGCTAAAACAGATCCAGACTTGATTCGAGAGGCCCTCAAAGAAGCTGTTTTCAATGGTAAAACCAATTGGAAATACATTCAAGCTATCTTACGCAATTGGCGAAAAGAAGGCATTGTTAACCTTAGACAAGTAGAAGAGCGTAAACGGGCAAGAGAAGATCAGAATGCTTCTCAAGTAAACGTGTCTGATGATTTTTTGGCAGCCATGAACCTTTGGAGTGACTCATGAAAATAGGAAAGGAACGCTTACGTAAAGTTTTAGCCTTAATTGCTGAGATGTTCCCGGAAGCTAAAGGGGAGTTGGATTGGGAAACTCCGTTTCAACTTTTAATTGCTGTGATTCTATCAGCACAGACTACTGACAAAGCAGTTAATAAAGTCACACCAGCCCTTTGGGCTAGATATCCTGAAATAGAAGATTTAGCCTCTGCAAATGTGACTGATGTTGAAAATTGTCTGCGAACCATCGGCCTCTATAAAAATAAAGCTAAAAATATCATTAAGACAGCTCAAGCTATGTTAACCAACTTTGGTGGTCAAGTGCCAAAAACACACAAAGAACTAGAATCTTTGCCAGGAGTCGGTCGTAAAACCGCTAATGTTGTCTTGGCAGAAGTATATGGTGTGCCAGCAATTGCAGTAGACACTCATGTCTCAAGGGTTGCCAAACGCTTGAATGTGTCAGCTCCTAATGCAGATGTGACTGAGATTGAGCAAGATTTGATGGCTAAAATCCCTAAAAAAGATTGGATTATCACGCATCATCGTTTGATTTTCTTTGGTCGCTATCATTGCTTGGCTAAAAATCCAAAATGTGCGATTTGTCCCGTCCAAACTTATTGCAAATACTATAAGGATACTTATGGGAAAAAGAAAGCCTAATCTTGGGCTTTCTTTTGTTATGATGAGAATTTTGCTATAATAAAAGCATTACAATTTAGAAAGAAGTCAAGATGGAAAGTCATTTATCAAACCGTTTAGCCCAAGTTGCAGCATATGTTCCTAAAAGGGCCAAGCTTTTAGATGTTGGCAGCGACCATGCCTACCTTCCTATATTTTTAGTGGAGAGCAATCAGATTTCTGCAGCTATCGCTGGTGAAGTGGTCAAAGGACCATATGAGTCTGCTCTTAAAAATGTTAGTCAGTCAGGTCTTTGCGAGCAGGTTGAGGTTCGTTTAGCTAATGGATTAGCAGCTTTTGAAGAGGTTGACCACGTAACAACCATTACCATTTGTGGTATGGGAGGGCGTTTAATTGCTGATATTTTAGAAGCAGGTAAGGAAAAATTGCAGGGCATTGAACGCCTGATTTTGCAACCTAATAACAGAGAGGATGATTTACGGACCTGGTTATCAGCTAACGCTTTTAGGATAGTTGCCGAAACGATTATGACTGAAAATGACAAATATTATGAAATTATCGTAGCTGAGCCTGGCAGCCAGAAACTATCAGCCAATGACTTACGATTCGGCCCCTTCTTAAGTCGTGAACAATCGGCTGTTTTTATTGGAAAATGGCAGCGAGAGCTGGAGAAGTTAGCTTACGCCTTGTCCTGTGTTCCAGAAACTAATCGGGATGACCGCGCAGCTATTCAACAAAAAATCAACCAAATAGAAGAGGTGATCAAACATGAAAGCTAGAACCCTAATTGATGCCTACGAAGCCTTTTGTCCCTTAAATCTTTCGATGGAGGGGGATGTGCGTGGGTTACAAATTGGTAGTCTTGATAAGGATATCCACAAAGTTATGGTTACCTTAGATATCCGTGAACAAACCGTAGCTGAGGCTATTGCCAAAGGTGTTGATTTAATCATTACCAAGCATGCTCCGATTTACAAAGGGGTTAAAGACCTTGTCTCTTCACCTCAGCGTGATATTCTTCTAAATTTGGTTAAGCATGATATTGCTGTGTATGTCAGCCATACCAACATTGATATTGTACCAGGTGGGCTAAACGATTGGTTTTGTGATCTGCTCGAAATCAAGGAGACGACTGATCTATCTGAAACAAAAGAGGGGTTTGGCATCGGTCGTATCGGAACTGTTGAGCAGCAATCGTTAGAAGAATTGGCAAGTAAAGTCAAACGAATCTTTAACTTAGATGCGGTGCGGATCGTGCGCTACGATAAAGCAAATCCTTTGGTGTCAAAGGTTGCCATTTGTGGTGGAAGTGGTGATGATTTTTATCCTGCTGCCTTACAAAAAGGTGCAGATGTATACATCACAGGGGATATTTATTATCATACAGCACAGGAGATGCTGACAGAAGGGGTAATGGGAATTGACCCGGGGCATCACATTGAAGTGCTGTTTACGGAGAAAATAAGGGAGAAACTCCAAGGCTGGAAAGAAGAGAACGATTGGGATGTCAGCATTATTTCAAGTGAAGCTTCAACCAATCCGTTTAGCCATTTGTAGGAGATTGAGGAATTAAGATGGATTGGCTATTATCACAAAATCTAGTATTACTAGCATTTTTAGCCGGACTTTTTACTTGGGGTTGTACTATTTTAGGAGCGGCTATCGTCTTCTTTTTCAGGAACATTAGTCATAAATTATTAGATATTATGATGGGCTTTGCGGCTGGTGTCATGATTGCGGCATCTTTTTGGTCGCTTTTAGAACCATCTATTGCCTATGCAAAGGCTGACGGTAGTATTTGGTCTTGGTTTCCAGCGGCTTTTGGTTTTTTACTTGGTGGTCTTTTTATTAGATCCATAGACGCCATTGTACCGCATTTACATCTCGACAAAGAGGTCTCAGATGTGGAAGGTTTGCAGCCACCTAAAAAATTGTCTAAGACAGCTCTGTTGTTTTTAGCCATTACGATTCACAATATTCCAGAAGGTTTGGCAGTTGGGGTGACTTTTGGAGCCTTGGCTTATGGTAAGGCCTTAACATCAGCCTTGTTAGGCGCTTTAGGATTAGCGATTGGTATTGGGTTGCAGAACATCCCAGAAGGTGCAGCTTTATCTATTCCTATTCGTGCTGATGGCAAGTCACGTTTAAAAGCTTTTTATTGAGGTGCTATGTCAGCTATTGTGGAGCCAATTGGGGCTGTTGTAGGAGCAGCCTTGGTCTTGTTGATGCTTTCGGTTTTGCCTTATGCCCTATCTTTTGCAGCAGGGGCTATGATTTTTGTGGTGGTGGAAGAATTGATTCCAGAATCGCAAACCAACGGTAACACAGACGTGGCAACCCTAGGTTTAATGCTAGGTTTCGTGATTATGATGGTGATGGATGTCGCATTAGGATAGGATAAACAGATGAAAATAGCCATTATTGGGGCGGGGATTGTAGGATCAACCGCTGCTTATTATTTACAACAAAGTGGTCAAAAAGAAGTTACTCTTTTTGACCATGGTCAAGGACAAGCTACTAAGGCTGCTGCTGGTATTATTAGTCCTTGGTTTTCAAAGCGTCGCAATAAAGTTTGGTACCGCATGGCTCGTTTAGGAGCCGATTTTTATCAACAGTTAGTCAGCGACTTACAGACTGATGGCTTTGCAACGGATTTTTACCAGCAAAATGGGATTTACTTATTAAAAAAGCAAGAGGAGAAGTTAAAAGATCTTTATCAATTAGCTTTAAGTAGACAAGAAGAATCTCCTTTAATCGGTCATTTGGAAGTAAAAAAACGTGAGGAGATACAAGAGGCATTTCCAGGCTTAGTTGGTTTTGACAGTTGTCTGTACGCTTCAGGAGCTGCTAGGGTTGAAGGGGCTACTTTATGTGAGACGTTACTCAAGGCTAGTGGTTACCCTGTTATTCGGCAGAAAGTCACTCTGAAACAGCAAGGAAGTGGGTATGAGATTGCTGGTCATTATTTTGATCAGGTCATTCTGGCAGCAGGAGCATGGTTACCTGACTTATTGATGCCTTTAGGTTATCAGGTTGATGTGCGACCACAAAAGGGACAACTCTTGGATTATGGCGTTCATCATGTCATCAGCGACAATTATCCCGTTGTTATGCCAGAAGGTGGAATAGACCTTATTCCTTTTAATCAAGGTAAGATTTCTGTTGGTGCGAGTCATGAAAATGATAAAGGTTATGATTTGGAGCCTGATTGGCAGGTCTTAAAAAAACTTGAAATGCAAGCTCTCGCTTATTTGCCGTTATTAAAAGAAGCTAATCAAAAATCATGTCGTGTAGGGATAAGAGCTTATACCAGTGATTATTCTCCTTTTTATGGTCAGGTTCCAGGATTGAAGAACCTTTATACAGCTAGTGGTTTAGGGTCATCGGGATTAACAGTTGGACCTTTGATTGGCTATGAATTAGCTCAATTATTGCTAGGATACGAAGGACTTTTAACGGCTAGCGACTATTCCCCTGATCCTTACCTTTGGCGGTCTACTGGTAAAGCGTGACACTGCTTTCAAAAAATGATAGAATAATAGGGTATATAGAAGAATAGGAGCACTACGTATGAAAGGTATTATTCTTGCAGGAGGTTCAGGGACACGCTTGTATCCACTGACTCGTGCCGCATCTAAACAGTTGATGCCCATTTATGACAAACCAATGATTTATTACCCATTGTCAACCTTGATGTTGGCAGGGATTAAAGATATTTTAATCATTTCAACCCCTCAAGATCTTCCTCGTTTCGAAGAATTACTAGGGGATGGGTCAGAATTTGGCATTAACTTATCCTATAAGGAACAGCCAAGCCCAGATGGTTTAGCACAAGCTTTCATTATTGGAGAGGAATTTATTGGTGATGACCGTGTTGCTCTTATTTTAGGAGATAATATTTACCATGGTAATGGCCTCACTAAAATGCTTCAAAAGGCAGCTGCCAAAGAAAAAGGAGCCACCGTTTTTGGTTATCAAGTGAAGGACCCTGAGCGCTTTGGAGTGGTGGAATTTGATGAGAAGATGAATGCTATCTCTATCGAAGAAAAACCAGAAGTGCCTAAGTCCCACTTTGCAGTGACTGGACTTTATTTCTATGACAATGACGTGGTAGAAATTGCTAAAAACATTAAACCAAGTGCGCGTGGTGAGTTGGAAATTACAGACGTCAACAAGGCTTACTTGGATCGTGGTGACCTCTCCGTTGAATTGATGGGGCGTGGTTTTGCATGGCTAGACACTGGAACGCATGAAAGTCTTCTTGAAGCGGCTCAATATATTGAAACAGTTCAACGTTTGCAAAACGCTCAAGTGGCAAATCTGGAAGAAATTGCCTATCGCATGGGTTACATCAGTAAAGAAGATGTCCATGAATTGGCGCAGTCTTTAAAGAAAAACGAATACGGGCAATACTTGCTTCGTTTGATTGGAGAAGCTTAATGACAGAAACTTTTTTTGACAAACCATTGGCTTGCCGAGAAATCAAAGAAATCCCAGGCTTATTAGAGTTTGATATTCCTGTTCGTGGGGATAATCGTGGCTGGTTTAAAGAAAATTTCCAAAAAGAAAAAATGCTGCCAATTGGCTTTCCAGAACATTTTTTTGAGGAAGGAAAACTACAAAACAACGTTTCTTTTTCACGTCAGCATGTGCTACGTGGACTTCATGCTGAACCTTGGGATAAATACATCTCAGTTGCTGATGATGGCAAGGTTTTAGGAGCTTGGGTTGATCTTCGTGAGGGAGACACATTTGGAAACGTCTACCAGACAGTGATTGATGCTTCGAAAGGAATTTTTGTTCCTAGAGGGGTTGCTAACGGCTTCCAAGTTCTTTCAGAGACTGTCTCTTACAGTTATCTTGTCAATGACTACTGGGCTCTTGACTTGAAACCTAAGTATGCTTTTGTAAACTATGCTGACCCAAGTCTTGGGATTACTTGGGAAAATCTAGCAGCTGCAGAAGTTTCCGAAGCAGATAAAAACCATCCTCTTCTTAGTGATGTCAAACCACTGAAACCAGAAGACTTATAAGGAAATAACATACTCAGATGATTGGAATTAATCATTTGAGACGGATATGAGGGGAAGTTAGTCTTCTCTATTTCAGGCAACAAGCCACAACTAAAAATGATGAAAGGAAAGTTCAGTTTCTCTCTTTGAGCTGAACATGGGACTCAAATCTTAGAAAAGAGATACCTTTTTAGGAGTAACATCTCCCTTAGAGTTATTTACTTTTAATAGATTTTTTCGGAAACGAAAGGTCCCTTTGTATCTTATGTATAAAAATATTATCGTAACCGGTGGGGCAGGTTTCATCGGTTCTAACTTTGTACACTATGTCTATAACAATCATCCAGAGGTACATGTGACGGTCCTTGACAAATTAACATACGCTGGGAATAGAGCTAATATTGAAGAAATTTTAGGGGATCGCGTTGAGTTGGTAGTTGGAGATATTGTCGATGCAGAATTGGTTAATGAATTAGCCGCAAAAGCGGATGCGATTGTGCATTACGCGGCTGAAAGCCACAATGACAATTCTCTCAACGATCCAAGTCCCTTTATTCACACGAATTTTATTGGCACCTATACCTTGTTAGAGGCTGCGCGTCACTACAATATTCGTTTCCACCATGTATCAACAGATGAAGTTTATGGAGATCTTCCTTTGCGCGAAGATCTTCCAGGACATGGTGAGGGACCAGGTGAAAAATTTACAGCGGATACGAACTACAATCCAAGCTCACCTTATTCTTCAACTAAGGCTGCTTCAGACCTTATTGTTAAAGCTTGGGTGCGTTCTTTCGGTGTGAAAGCAACCATTTCAAATTGTTCCAATAACTACGGACCTTACCAGCACATTGAGAAATTTATTCCTCGCCAAATCACCAATATTTTATCAGGCATCAAGCCAAAATTATACGGTGAAGGGAAAAATGTCCGTGATTGGATTCATACTAATGATCATTCTACAGGAGTATGGGCAATCTTGACAAAAGGTCAAATTGGGGAAACTTATCTGATAGGTGCCGATGGTGAAAAAAATAACAAGGAAGTGCTTGAACTTATTCTTGAGAAGATGGGGCAACCTAAAGATGCTTATGATCATGTGACTGATCGTGCCGGTCATGATTTGCGTTATGCTATTGACTCTACTAAGCTTCGTGAGGAGCTTGGCTGGGAGCCACAGTTTACCAATTTCTCAGAAGGTTTAGAAGATACCATCAAATGGTATACAGATCACGAAGATTGGTGGAAAGCTGATAAGGAAGCTGTTGAGGCCAATTATGCCAAGACTCAAACAGTTATCCAAAAATAAGGTTTAGAGAGAACATACCCCTTAGTGATGCGGGAAGCCCTATCGCTAAGGGGTTTTGCTATTTTGTTTTCCATAGCTCAAATAGTCTTTCTCAATCGTAAAAAGGGAATAGTAGTAGTTCGTTGTTATTGTAATAGTAATACGATACAATAGAGTTCTAGAAGTGAGGAAAATGCGAAGGAGAGAGTCTGTTTAAACACCTTTTAGAACAAGAGTTAAGTTGGCAAGGAGGAAAAGATTCTCCAATCAAATGGTATTTTGGATTAGGATTACTTATTTTTTACCATATAGTGACGATTATTGTTGATCAGTTAGCAGTGGCTCTTATACCGATAGTCTATCAAAATGTGGAACCTGGCACGGTGCCCTACCAAGAATTCTTAAACACAACCTCGCTGCCTCTTATTATAGGGCAGGTATTGTGGGCAATCAGCGTTTACGGAATTTTTAATGCCTGTGGCATGCGTTTTTTCACTGAAGGAAAATGGCAGAAGTCATTTATCTGGGTGCTATTAGCAGGACTTGTCGCCAACCAAGTTATTCAAATGGTGTCAGAATGGTTACCAATTGGAGAAACTGCTAATCAAGTCCTCTTAAATCAAAGTCTTTTTCAAACTTCCTAGCCCCAATTGATTCTTGTATATGTTATCTTAAATCCATTTTTGGAAGAACTTGTCATGCGTGGGTTAGTGATGCGATATATCTTGCCTAAGTACCCATATGTAGCAATAATAGTTTCCGCTTGGCTTTTTGCAGGCATGCATTACACCACGAGTTGGATACATAGTTTTTATATATGGCAAGTGGCCTTGTTTTTGCTTATTCCTACTACAAAACCAATCGTTTAATAGTCCCTATCAGTATACATGTGGTCACCAAACTTATTACCCTTTTATTCATTGCGAATGGTTAAATAAAGATATCAAAAAAGAGGCAAGATTAGCCTTTAAAAACCAGAGATTTTTGAGGCTGCTCTTTTCCTCTTTCTTTTTGAATAAGATTTCTTATTTGCCAAACAGGCCTTTTACTTTCTTGAGAGCATCATTGACCATATCATTGCCTTCCAGCATTGTTTTGGCTTTGTCAAAGTAGTCTCCTAACTTTTCTTTATGGTCCTCAAGAAAGGTTTTAGCAGCTGCAAAATCTTTTTTAGCGATTAATTCCTTGATGTGCTCAAATAATTCTTGTGGGTTCATTTCTTTTCCTCTCTTTCTTAAGTTGCTTTCATTTAATCATAAGACTCTTTTTTTAGCAAGTGTTTGCGTTGAAAGAGTGAAAGGCATCATCTCTCTGTTACCTTGCTTGATTCAACGCTTGTTCCAATCATAAAATAATAGCATATTTTTCAGAGATTGGTATAATAGAAACAAAGATGGAAAGGAAAGAGACAGATGACCCAATTGGCAACTATTTGTTATATTGATAATGGCGAGTCCTTGCTATTATTACACCGCAATAAAAAAGAAAATGATGTCCACGAAGGGAAGTGGATTTCAGTAGGAGGCAAGCTTGAAGCAGGGGAGACTCCAGATGAGTGTGCCCGTCGTGAGATTCTAGAGGAAACCCATTTGACCGTTACAGAGATGGCTTTTAAAGGAATCATTACTTTTCCAGAATTCACACCAGGTCATGATTGGTATACCTATGTTTTTAAAGTAACAGGATTTGAAGGGGAGCTTATTTCGGATGCTGACTCACGAGAGGGAACCTTGGAATGGGTGCCTTACGAACAAGTATTGGAAAAACCGACATGGGAAGGGGATTATGACATTTTTAAATGGATTTTAGAGGATTGCCCCTTTTTTTCTGCCAAATTTACCTACAATGAAACTAACCAACTTATTGAGAAATCCGTCACCTTTTATGACTGAGTACTGTTTACATCCCCTTTAGTTTTCAACAGAAAGGAACCTTATCTTAATGCCCTTAACACCCAACACCTCTAAAACAGATAGTTTGTTTTATAAGTGGATTTTAAATAATCAAGCAGTGATGGCCCTTGTAATCACCCTTTTAGTTTTTCTAACGATTTTTGTCTTTACGAAAATTTCGTTTTTGTTTACTCCAGTGATTTCTTTTTTTGCGGTCATCATGTTACCCTTGGTCATTTCAACCATTCTGTATTATTTAACCAAGCCCCTCGTTGACTTGATTAATCGTTTGGGTCCTAGTCGGACAACCTCTATATTTATTGTATTTGGCTTAATCATTTTACTCTTTGTCTGGGCGATTTCAGGGTTTGTGCCAATGGTACAGACTCAACTTACCAGCTTTATTGAAGATCTCCCAAAATATGTTGGTAAGGTCAACAACGAAGCTAATAAACTTCTTGAAAATGAATGGCTAGTTAGCTACAAGCCTCAGTTACAGGATATGCTTGCTAATACCAGCCAAAAAGCTCTTGATTATGCGCAAAGCTTTTCAAAAAATGCCATTGACTGGGCTGGTAATTTTGCAGGTGCCATTGCTCGAATTACCGTTGCCATCATTATTTCACCTTTTATTCTTTTTTATTTTTTACGAGATAGTGGCAAGATGAAAAATGGTTTGGTTAATGTTTTACCAATTAAATTACGTGTGCCTATGGCCCGGGTATTGGGGGATATTAACAAGCAATTATCAGGCTATGTTCAAGGACAAGTAACGGTGGCTATTGTTGTCGGCTTTATGTTTTCTATCATGTTTAGTCTTGTAGGTCTTAAATATTCCATTACGTTCGGGATCATCGCAGGCTTTCTCAATATGATTCCCTACTTAGGGAGTTTTCTAGCCATGATTCCTGTCATTATTATGGCTATGGTGCAGGGGCCGTTGATGTTAGTCAAAGTTCTTGTGATTTTTATGATTGAGCAAACCATTGAAGGCCGTTTTGTGGCACCGCTTGTTCTTGGAAATAAGCTGAGCATTCATCCGATTACGATCATGTTCTTATTGTTGACTGCAGGATCAATGTTTGGCGTTTGGGGTGTCTTCTTAGTCATTCCGATTTATGCTTCTGTCAAGGTTGTGGTGAAAGAATTGTTTGACTGGTATCAAAAAGTTAGCGGCCTGTATGATGAAGAAGTCCTAGTGGTTGAGGAGGTTACTGACCATGTTGAGTAGTGAAAAAATGATTGCTTCCTTGGACCAACAAGACTTAGCACATGCGGAGAAATATTTTCAAAAGGCTTTGAAAGAAGATGATGAGGAAACCTTGATTGCACTCGGAGAATATTTAGAAAGTATTGGTTTTTTGCCACATGCCAAACGTCTTTACCTACAATTGGCTGATGACTATCCTGAACTTAATATTAATTTGGCGCAAATCGCTGCTGAAGATGATGCTATGGAAGAAGCTTTTCTCTATTTGGACAAGATTCCAAAAGACAGTCCCGATTATTTGTCAGCTCTTTTAGTCATGGCTGACCTCTATGATATGGAAGGGTTGACAGATGTGGCGCGCGAGAAATTACTTCAAGCAGCAGCGATCAGCCCAGAGCCATTGATTATTTTTGGCTTGGCAGAAATTGACATGTCCTTACAGTATTTTAAGGAAGCTATTGATTACTATGCGCAGTTAGATAATCGTCATATTCTTGAATTGACAGGCATTTCTACTTACCAACGCATTGGACGAGCCTATGCCAGTTTAGGTAAATTTGAGGTAGCCATCGAATTTTTAGAAAAAGCAGTAGCGATTGAGTATAAAGATGAAGCTGTTTTTGAACTGGCTACCCTCTTATATGATCAAGAGAATTACCAAAAAGCTAACTTATATTTCAAACAGTTGGAGACCATTAACCCTGATTTTCCTGGTTATGAATATGGTTATGCCTTGAGCCTTCATGAGGAACATAAAACACAAGATGCCTTGCGTTTGGCCCAACAAGGACTTCGCAAAAATGCATTTGACAGTCACTTATTATTGTTAGCGTCACAATTGTCTTATGAGCTACATGATAGTCAAAATGCTGAACGTTATCTTCTTCAAGCTAATGAAGTAGCAGATGATGATGAAGAGATTCTGATGCGACTGGCCACGCTTTATTTTGAAGCGAATCGTTTTGAAGACGTTGTTGCGCTTGACTATGATACTATTGACAATGTTTTGACTAAATGGACGATTGCCAAAGCTTATCATGCCTTGGAGCAAGAAGAAAAAACCTTGTCTCTCTATAAGGAAATTGCGGAAGATTTAGCAGAAAATCCGGAATTTTTACAAGACTATGCTTATCTATTGAGAGAATTCGGTGAGCTGACTAAGTCAGTTAAGGTGACTACCCATTATCTCAATCAGGTGCCTGATGATGTCAATATGCAAGCATTTTTAGACCATCTAAATGATCAATTATTAGAATAACAAAACAGTCCTCTATCTGGGAGTCATTTCCCATCAGAGGACTGTTTTTAGTCTGTTAAGCCTTATTGTAATTTCATGGAGAGGATTTTATCCTCGTCAGGTGTTACGCGCAAGGTTCTTTGTCCAGTATAAGTCACAAATCCTGGTTGTGCGCCACTTGGTTTGTGAAGTTTTTTAGCTTCAATCATATCGACCTGAACGAGGTTTGATAATCTGGCTTTAGAGTAATAGGCTGCTAATTCGGCAGCGTCCGTTTTAACCTCGTCGCTTGGATCAAGGTTGTCCTTAATAAGGACGTGACTTCCAGGGATATCCTTGGCATGAAACCAGAGTTCCCCTTTTTTAGCCATCTTAAAGGTCAGCTCCTCATTTTGAAGGTTGTTACGCCCAACCATGAGAATGGTTTTCCCATCTGTAGCTAGGTATTGCTCAGGCTTTTTACGTTTGTGTCGTTTGTCACGGTGGCGACTTTTCAAAAAGCCAGCTTGATATAACTCTTCCCGAATATCTTCAATATCTTCGATACTTACTTGGGACAAATTGTAGTCCACACTCTCAAAATACGCAATACTTTGCTTGGTATCGGTAATCAATCCAGATAAGTGTTTGACAGCTTCTTTTAGCTTTTGGTATTTTTTAAAATAACGTTGAGCATTTTGATTGGGTGTTAGTGCCTTGTCTAAGGCAATCTCAATCTTTTCGCCTGTGTAATAATTGTCTAACACCACGGAGTCCTGGTTATTAGGAACCATACTGAGGTAAGTGGTTAACAGCTCACCTTTTTGGCGGAACAACTCAGCGTTTTCCGTAGCCAAAAGTTCAGCTTCTTGTTTTCTTAGTTTGTTGCGATTTTTTTCTAGTTCATTTTGTACACGGTGAATCAAGTCACTCGCTTGCTGATTGATACGGTCACGCTCAGCTTTATCTTGATAAAAGTGATCAAGCATCTCTGATAAAGTCTCAAACGTTGCTTGGCTCTCTGAGAAAAGAACTGGTGCAAAAGAGGTATTGGTTAAACTTGCTTGAGTAGGTCTAGCAAAAAACTCACGGAACCGTTTTAATTTATCTGTTGTCAGAAGTTCAACCAATTCTTTTGCAGTGTCTCGCCCTAATCCTTGAAAATAGTGTTGTAAGCTTTTAACAGATAGATCTTGTGTTTGAAGGATTTCAAATAAAGGCATATCAGAAATCGTAAAAGGATTGACAGCACCTGTTTTAGGAGGCTCAATATAGGTAGAGCCTGGTAAAATGGTACGGTAAGAGTTTTGTGAAAAGCCAACATGCTTAATGGATTCGATGATTTTATTTTCCGAACGGTCCACTAGGATGATATTACTGTGTTTCCCCATGATTTCAATAATTAACGTGGCTTGAATAGCATCGCCAATTTCATTTTTGTTGGACACTTTAAGCTCAATAATACGGTCATTTTCAATCTGTTCTAACTGCTCAATGACTGCACCCTGAAGGTACTTGCGCATAATCATGGTAAAGGTATTTGGGACTTGGGGGTTTTGAAAGTCTGCTTGGGTGATTTGTACCCTTCCAAAAACGGGATGAGCAGACAATAACAATTTATAATTTTGGCGGTGGTTACGAATAGTTAAAACCAGTTCGCGCTCAAAGGGTTGATTGACCTTTTGAATACGCCCGTAAAGCAAGCTCTCTTTTAATTCTTTGGTTAAATGGTGTAAGAAAAAGCCGTCAAAAGACATGGTTTCTCCTTTCTGAATTCTAATCTCTTCATTATACCACAAATGCTTGACTAAAAATATGGACGGTAAGTGTCTAGAGTTTTGTGAAACGAAAAAATTAAATATCCTTATAGCTTAAGAGAACGAGAAATCGTTCTCTTTTTCGTTTGTCATAATTATTGAAACCAAGGATAAAGTGATTTCTCTCAGTAATGCCTCAATTGATAAACTTGTAACCACTTGACCCCTAATTTGAGCAGTTATGCTTTAAACGAGTAGAAAGGTATTAATGAATGTCAAACAATTTAGAAATAGTTATGGATATAGACACCTTAGAAATATTTGAAGTAATAGATCTTGATAACGAGGAAGAAGTAGTAGCTAAAGATACTAAGGATTTTACTGAAGAAGTAAAAGAATCACCGTATGATGACCTAAATAGAGTTTGGCTGTGTAGTGGCTATTATTACAATTCCTCCAGTTTGCTTTTAGAAGTAGAGAGAGATGGAGTCATTCATGAACGGAGTCCTAAAAATAAACACGGCACTTACCCATACTACCAACATGCTAGAGACGGAACCTGAGAGAAGTAAATCAATTAGAAAATAGTATGTGAATACTAAGGTGAGAGTTGAAAGGGAAGGAGAATTTATGGCATCAAAACAATCTTCGATGGCACAATTAACCAAAAATATGATGGTCGTCGACCTCATGAAACAAACAGGTTGGCCAAGAGAAAGAGTCCTTAAAGCCTTAGAATGGCTAGAAGTAGAAAAGACGATTCAGTTTTCTGGTAATGGCAATTTTCATTTAAGAGTTTTCGAGGGGTGACACCATGACTGGTTTAGATCAATTTTCAGCGATTACGCTAGAACAAATGCAAACATCTGAAAGTTTTTTTAGGATGCCTTGGGTACTTTGGGAAGATACTCATTACCAAAACTTGGTATCAGATGGCAAAACGCTTTATGGCATGATGAAGAATCGTTTAGAACTCTCTGCTAAGAATGGTTGGGTAGATGAAGTAGGACGTGTTTATATTCAGTTTTCAAATGCGGAGATTCAACGTTATTTTAATTGCTCCAAACCCAAAGCAATCAAGCTAAAAAACGCTCTAGCGGACTATGGCTTAATCTATGAAGTTAATCAGTATTCTAATGCGGACGGACAAGTGGCTAATCGTATTTATGTAGGCAATGTCATGACCTATGATGCTGAAAAATACAAACAAGAACGTATTGAACGCCAAGAGAAAGCCTTTCAAAAAAGACAAGAACAACGTCAAAAGACCCCCAGTAAAAATAGTTTACCGGGGGGGTCAAAAAAATTGACGGGGCCAGTCAAAAATATTGACCCGAATTATATTAATACTAGTAATACTAACTCTAGTAAAGATAATAATAGTTCTAGAAAGGCTGTGCCCAATTCTGATGAATGGCCACAACCTACTGAAACTGATAACACCTCTTCTCAAGCAAATTCTGTGACGTATGTTCCGCCTAAATATTATTCCCTCTTACAAGTTATTGCGGACAGGTATAACGGCAAGTTTTGTCAGATTGACCTCTTTACAGGAGATTCTCAAAATTATAGTTTAACGCATAAGCAAAAAATGATGATTGGTCAGTACTTGACACAAGAGTATATCACAAGTCATGAAGTGATCGATATGATTGAGCGAGTACCTTATGACTGTGATCATCCTCTAGCTTATCTCATGAAGATGCTTGAAAACCTCAAGGAAGAACGGCGATTGGAGGCTAAAATCGTAGCGCATAAACAAGCTGAAATGCTTTATGGAAACTAAAGGAGAAGCCAATGAATAACACAAACTTAATTGGACGACTGACCAAGAAAGCAGAACTTTATCAAACACCTGATAAGAAAACCTATGCTCGCTTTACCCTAGCGATTAACCGTAAAAAGAAAGCAGGCGGGTCAGGAAGTGAGGCAGATTTCATTCCCTGTATCATTTGGGGAAAAGCTGCTGAAAATCTTGTTAGTTGGACCGACAAAGGAACTCTGATGAGTCTTGAAGGTGAGCTACGAACTCGCAACTACGAAAAAGATGGTCAAAAGCACTTTGTCATGGAGGTTTGGTCAACCTTTTTCCAAGTCTTATCAAAGCCAGTTACTGACAATTAATCACACATCAGAATAATCAAAACTAAAGGAGACAATAATGAAACAAACAAAAGTATTAACAGGAATAGCAGTCGCAGCTTTATCGACAGGCACAGGTCTTGTGCAGGCAGATGATTTATCAAATACAAGACCAGCTAAAGCAGCTGAAGTTGTGACACATACGGAAGTGACAGAAAATCAAGTAGCTGATGTCAAAGCAAAAGCTGATGAGGCCACTCAAGCCGTTAAGGATCAGGAAGTTACAGTGAAAGCTGCTGAAGCAGAAAAAACTCAAGCCCAACAATCTTTAGTTGATGCGACAATAGCAGTTAATGATGCCGAAAAACTAGCCAGTGAAGCAACGCCAGAAGGTCTAACAAAAGCCCAAGAAGAGGCTGAGGCTAGTCAAAATGCTGTTACTGATGCACAAGCACAACTTGAAGCAGTTCAAGAGGCTGAATCAAAAGCCCAAACAGCAGTTGACCATCAAAAAGAAACAGTTGTCAAAGCGTCTCAAGCAGTTGTTGAGAAAGAAGCTGCAGTGACAAGTGCTACTCAAGCTGTTGATCATGCTAAGGCAGCTTTCACGACAACTAATCAAGCCGTTGATGTCAGTGCAGCGGAAGAAAAAGTGTTAGAGGCTCAAGAAGCGGTTACGAAAGCAGAAACACAAGTTTCTCAGGCTCAGGAAGCAGATGCAAAACATGAGTCTGATGTGAGTCATGCTAAAGAAGAGCTTGACCTTAAGTCACAAGAGTTAGCAGAAAAACAAACAACTCTAGAACAAGTCATGGCTGCGATTGAAGCAGAGCGTCTGACCAAACCTGTTGAAAATGGCACTTACTTTAACCAAAGAGATAACGAGTGGCAAAAAGCTTATGGTAATCAAACCTTTGCAGCAACTGGTTGTGTACCTAGTGCTTTGGCTATGGTTTTTTCAGAGCTGGCTAAAAGAGAGGTGACACCGACTGAGATTGCTGATTACTTATGGCATAACACAGATGAGTTTAATAAACATTATGGAGGCACGAGCGGTAAAGGACTTGTAGCTGCTACTAATCATTATGGCTTTGCTTCAACACATTTAGATAGTCAATCAACTATTATTGCAGCTTTACAAGCAGGTCATCATGTTTTGGCCGCAGTACAGAATAATAAATTTAGTCCTTGGGGACCACAATATAGTCATGAAATTGTCTTGCGTGGGTACTCAAATGGAAATACTTATGTCTACGATCCATATGAAAAAGCAAATATTGGTTGGTATCCTGTAGCTAACCTTTGGAATGAACAAAGTCGTGATGCTATTGACACAGCAGAGGTTGGAGTACCTTTCTTTAAAATAACAACTCAAAAAATGGCACAGCTCGAAAGGGCAAAAGCAGTAGCTAATGAAGGCTTAGATGAAGCTAAGCAAGCTGTTAAACAAGCAGAAGCGAATGTAGAAGCCTTAGAACAAGTTGTTGCTCAAACCTCACAAGCCAAAGAACAATTAGCTGCAGCTAAGGCTAACTTAGTCACAGCCAAAGATATGTTGGATAAGGCTAAACAAACGGCTAAATTAGCAGAACAAGACCTAGAAACGAAAACAGCTAATCTTAAGCAAGCTCAAGAACATCTAACCCTTAAACAAGATGACCTAGCTAAAGCTCAAACGGAGCTAGCAACTCAAGAGAAAAGCTTAGAACAGTTAACTCAAGTGCTTTCAGTAGCTCAAGAAAATCTTGGCCGTGCGACAAAAGCAGTTGAACAGGCTAAGGCTGACTTCACCCAAAAACAGGCTTATGTGACGAATCTTAAGCAAGTGACAAAACTGAGACAAGACAGTCAAGACAAAGTAAACCAAGCTAAGGCGGTTCTCAGTGAAGCAAGTGCTCGTTTAGAACAAGAACTTGAGACCTTAAAAACCTTGCAAGCCAAAGAGGCTGACCTAACAGCACAGTATCAAGCCATCTTTAAAGCCTATCAAGCTGTCATAGAAGCGACAACCAAACAAGAAGCTAACACAACAGCTATTGATCAAGCGATGGCAGAAAACAAAGCTATTGCTCAAGTCAATCGTGATGAAAAAGCTAGGGTTGATGCTTTTAACGCTAAAGGAGAAGAAGCTGTTCCTGTGGTCAATGAAGTAGGACATGTAACAGATTACGTGTCTGGGACAACACAGTTGGCTGATGCTGTAGCAGTGAGAACAGAAGAAACATCATCACAGACAATGAACACTTCCTCTGTTAGTGCACAACCGATGGTCAAGCAAGGCCATCAAAAGGTTCTTGATACTGTCGCTACTTCACAAAGTAGCCTTCCTCAGACAGGTGAGCAATCCTTATCACTTTTAAGCCTATTAGGAATGACTATCATCTCGCTCCTTGGCCTAGTCTCTGTTAAAAAGAAAGCCGAGTAAGCTAATGAACTGAGCAGTTTATCTGCTCCAACCAGCAACTGTTAGAGTGGATTTATCCCTTAGTCTTCGCCTACAGTTGTTGCTTCGAGCGGGTAAACGAGCTCATAGTCCTTTGTCAACTAAATACCCCCACTGTCCTGATCAGCGTGGTCTAAGCATAAAAGAAAAAAGGGGGCGGTGTTTGTAACTAGAAAAGGATAGCTAGTGCTGACCACTTAACGTAAAGCCAGAGTTTGACCTGTCCTCTAAGGCGAAGGAGTTTGCGGTACCTAGACTAAAAACCGTGTGTCAAAACTACCGAGAAGAGGTGACAGACCTCTTCCAGCATGGCTGTTCATTTCAGCCTTCTAACATCAAGGAGAAACCAATGATTGATGAAAATGAAACAGTAGTCACCCTAAGTGACTTAAAACAGTTAGGAAAACAAGGAGGCGCTACCGCGCTCTTAGAAGATGGGACACTGATCACTCTAAGAGCAAGACATGCGACTCGAAGGACAAAAGGGTATGTGGACGGCATCCTCAAAGAGATTGATGTCATTATCCCTTACCCAAAGATTTTAAACCAGATACGAACCATCAAATCCCAAAATACTTTAGTGGCTCGTAGAATCAACCGACAAAGCCCACTACGTTTAACCGGTAGGGGGTATCACCGAAAAGGAAAGGAATAACGTTTATGACAAAAAAACAATTACTTAGTGTCCTCACAGCGACCACAGTGGCCCTACTCACAACCTCTCTTGCTTACGCAGATGAGACCCCAGTGCCAGTGGATCCGACTGCTCCTTCAACGGAAGTGGTCACTCCTGCGCCTGCTCAACCTGAAAAACTACTAGACACCTTAAAACCAGAAGAGCCAGAAACTCCAAGAGAAGAACGACCAGTTCCTGTGGATCCGACCACCCCATCAGCTGGTAAAGAGGACAAGCCAGAAACTGTCCCAGGTCAGGCTGAAACGCCTAAAGAGGAAACAAAGCCTAAAGAAGAAGTAAAACCTGAAACTCCTAAGTCTAGTGAAGACAAGAAAAAAGAAGAGCTTGTCCCAGATAATGTCTCAAAAGACATTATTGAAAAGGTGGATACCACGACAGGTGAAGTGGTCTTTAAACCGATTCCAGTCACACCAGACAAAACAGTTATCGGTACTAAGGACAGTCAGGTGATTATTCGTGACCAAGCAGGCCGTACACAAGTCGTTACCCCTGAGAGCCTTGGTGGCTACGTTAATCCTAATGGTACCGTTACACTTAAAGACGCTACAGGTGCTGAAAAGACGCTACCAAAGACAGGTGATAAACAAAGCGTGCTTGGTTACTTGGGTATGATGTTAATTTCGGTTTTAGGCTACGCTGTCAAGAAAAAAGTATCGCACTAATCACATGACCTGGGAATGTCACAAAAAGCAACCTAGAAGAGAGATGAGAAAATAACATGAAACAAATGGAAACTAAGGGTTATGGCTATTTTAGAAAAACAAAGGCCTATGGTCTTGTTTGTGGTATTGTTTTAGCAGGGGCTTTGACGTTGGGATCGACAGCTTTTGCGGATGATGTAACTTCTTTAAACCCAGCGACTAACTTAACAACGCTACAAACACCTCCAAGAGCTGATCAAACACAGCTAGCTCATCAAGCTGGCCATCAGTCAGGTGAGTTAGTATCAGATGTGAGCGACACTGAATGGGACAATGCTGTCACAACAGCTCAGGAAGCAGGTGTTGCTGTAAAACAGTCTGAGAAGGTCACGCATGATAGCTTATCATCTGCGCAAGCCGATTTAGAGAAACAAACTAAAGCTGTAACAGAAGCTACAACTAAGCAAGAAGCTAATACAACTGCTATTAATCAAGCAGTTTCGGAAAATAAAGCTATTGATCAAGCTAATCGTGACGAAAAAGCTAGAGTTGACGCTCTTAATACTAAAGGAGAAGCGGATACTAAGGCAAAAAATGAAGCGGGTCAAGCTCAAGTAGATGCGCAAAATAAACAAGCCCAAGAAGCGGCTGATACTATGAATGCCCAATTAAAGGCAGACTATGAGGCCAAGTTAACTGAAATCGAGCGAATCAAGGCTGAAAATGAAGCTATCCGTCAGCGCAACCAACAAGCTAATCAAGCAACTCATCAAGCTAATCAAGCAGCACAAGCTACCTATCAAGAAAAGTTAGCAGAGATTGAGCGCATTAAAGCTGGAAATGCTGCCATTCGTGATCGTAATGCTAAGGCCCAACAAGAAGCAGAACGTCAAACCCAAGTGCTCCAAGCAGCTTATGAAGCAAAATTGGCAGAAATCAAGCAGATTGAAGCTGAAAATGAAGCTATCCGTAAACGTAATGAACAAGCAGGTCAAGCAACGAATCAAACCAATCAAGCAGCACAAGCAGAATACCAACAAAAATTAGCAGAGATTGAGCGCATCAAAGCCGAAAATGCCGCTATCCGTGATCGTAATGCTAAAGCTCGACAAGAAGCAGAGCGTCAAACCCAAGCGCTCCAAGCAGCTTATGAAGCAAAATTAGCAGAAATCAAGCAGATTGAAGCCGAAAATGAAGCTATCCGTAAACGTAATGAACAAGCAGGTCAAGCAACGAATCAAACCAATCAAGTAGCACAAGCAGAATACCAACAAAAATTAGCGGAGATTGAGCGCATCAAAGCCGAAAATGCCGCTATCCGTGATCGTAATGCTAAAGCTCGACAAGAAGCAGAGCGTCAAACCCAAGCGCTCCAAGCAGCTTATGAAGCAAAATTAGCAGAAATCAAGCAGATTGAAGCCGAAAATGAAGCTATCCGTAAACGTAATGAACAAGCAGGTCAAGCAACGAATCAAACCAATCAAGTAGCACAAGCAGAATACCAACAAAAATTAGCGGAGATTGAGCGCATCAAAGCCGAAAATGCCGCTATCCGTGATCGTAATGCTAAAGCTCGACAAGAAGCAGAGCGTCAAACCCAAGCGCTCCAAGCAGCTTATGAAGCTCAATTATCAGCCTACCAACAAGCACTACAGGCTAAAAAAGAAGCTGAAAACAAAGCTATCGATCAGGTTGTCTTTGGAATTGATGCAAAAGCCAACGGTGTTGATAATGCAGAATATGGTAATTCAATCATGACTGTTACAACGCAACCAGATGGTACTTTTGTTTTTAAGCATGACATGATCGATGGTGTTAAAACAATTGGGCATGGGACTTTAACGGGTAAAATTAATCATCATTATGAGGCTAATAAAGATGGTAGCATTACAGCTTATATTGATAGTGTAACATTTGATAAGTATGAATATCAAAATGTAGCTAAAAATGACGCAGTTGATAAAAATATTGCTTTTCGTATTTTAAGTGCCACAGGTCAAGAATTATTTGTCAAAGCCCATGATGGTGATAAAACTTTTAGTGAAACTTTAAATAAGACAGTGTCTCTTAAGTTAACTTACCAACTAAAACCGCATGAAGCTGTAAAAGATATCAAAGTATTTCAATTGCATGATGACTGGGTACATGATACACATGGTTCTGCTTTAGTTTCTTATACTAATAACAATGATGCTGTGCCACATGTAGAGGTACCAGACAAGCCAGTACAGCCTGATATAGTTACACCAAAAGTTGAGCAAGAAAAACCAGTCCCAGAGGCTCCTCAAAAGCCAACAGATGGTGTTCCAAACTTAGAGAAGGAAAAGCCTGTTCCTCCAACCCCAGTTAAACCAGAGGCAGTTAAACCCGCTTTAGAGCAAGAAAAACCAGTCCCAGAGGCTCCTCAAAAGCCAACAGATGATGTTCCAAACTTAGAGAAGGAAAAGCCGGTCCCACCAACCCCAGTTAAACCAGAGGCAGTTAAACCTGTTTTAGAACAAGAAAAACCAGTCCCAGAAGCTCCTCAAAAGCCAACAGATGATGTTCCAAACTTAGAGAAGGAAAAACCAGTCCCACCAACTCCAGTTAAACCTGAAACGGTTAAGCCAGATCTCAAGAGCTTTACGCCAGAGATTTATAATCCGATTAAACCAGTTGTGAAACCCCATGTCACCGTTCCTGAAAAGGTCGTCTATGAGGTTATGGTTCATCCTGTTCAAGTGAAACAAACGCCAACAAATGTTAAGTCTGTTACTAATAGTGATCAGGTTAATATCGATGGACAACTGGTACCAAAAGGATCAACGGTAACGTGGGAGCTTGTTAATACTTCTCTCAAAGCTGGTCGTCAGGACATCACAAGCTATGAACTAACTGATCCACTACCAGATGGTTTTGAGTTAGATGTTACCGCCACACAAACCTTTTCTCCTGATTGGGTGATAACAACGGATGAAGCAGGGAAGGTTAGTCTTAAGGCTTCGCAAACCCTTTTGGAGCACTTCAATGCTAAACGTGACCAAGAAGCAGAAGTCCCTAAGGTATCATTGGTTGGTCGTTTACTGAATGATGCAGGAACTTATCACAATACCTTTAAGACGGTGGTCACTACTCCAACTGGTAGCTATATGGTAACCTCTAACACACCAGTGATTTATACACCAGGGAACGATCCGAAAACACCTCGTAACCCAGGAGGAGATAATCCAACACCGCATGATAATCTGATTCAGCCAACTAAAACCATTGTGGATGACAAGGGTCAGTCCATTGATGGGAAGTCTGTCTTGCCAAACAGCACGCTGACTTACCTGGCTAAGCAAGATTTTGATCAGTACAAAGGGATGACAGCTGCCAAAGAAAGTGTCATGAAAGGCTTTATCTATGTCGATGATTACAAGGATGAAGCGATAGATGGTCATTCACTCGTTGTGAATTCAATTAATGCCGCTAACGGAGATGATGTGACCAATCTCTTAGAGATGCGCCATGTGTTGTCTCAAGATACGCTTGACGATAAGCTAAAAGCACTCATCAAGGCATCAGGCATTTCTCCAGTCGGTGAATTTTACATGTGGGTAGCTAAAGACCCAGCAGCCTTTTACAAAGCTTATGTTCAAAAAGGGTTAGACATTACCTACAACTTGTCCTTTAAACTTAAGCAGGAATTCAAGAAAGGTGACATTACTAACCAAACCTATCAATTAGATATGGGCAATGGCTATTACGGCAACGTTGTGGTTAACCACCTGCCTGAATTAACTGTTCATAAAGAAGTGCTTGACCAAGATGGTAAGTCTATCCAAAATGGCACAGTGAAAATCGGTGATGAAGTAACTTATAAATTGGAAGGTTGGGTCATCCCAGCAGGTCGTGGCTATGACCTAACAGAATATAAATTTGTGGATCATCTTCAGCACACGCATGACCTCTACCAGAAAGACAAGGTCCTTGCGACAGTTGATATTACTTTATCAGATGGCATGGTAATTTCAAAAGGTTCTGATCTCGCTCAATATACAGAAACAGTATATAACAAAGAAACAGGACAATATGAATTAGCGTTCAAGCAAGACTTCTTAGCTAAAGTCGTTCGTTCTAGCGAATTTGGTGCAGATGCTTTTGTGGTTGTTAAACGCATCAAAGCAGGTGATGTGACAAATGAGTACACTTTGTATGTCAACGGTAATCCTGTGAAGTCTAATAAAGTCACCACTCATACGGCAGAACCACCTCAACCTGTGACACCTAAAGCACCAGCTTTACCATCCACAGGAGAGCAAGGGGTATCTGTACTAACGGTTCTTGGAGCAGGTTTACTATCACTTTTAGGCCTTGTGGGACTTAAAAAGCGTCAATAGTAAGCAGTTAATGGATAAGCCATCAAAGCAAGTTGCTTTGGGTCTATCCATTCTCTCTAGCAAGTGACTATTAGGGGAGATCTCCTTTCCCTTCAAAAATTAGCCGAAAAAGTTTACTCTTAGTTACTTGTTAGGGTGAGTGGATAGATTTTGGTTTATCACTAGAGTAGTGACCGAAAAGTCATAAAACTAAGTAACCAGGAGAACTAAAAAAAAGATGAGACATAAGGCTTCCTGGTTTGTTCAAGGCTAGAACCTTCTAGCCTTGATTTTTATGAAGAAAGGATTGATAAAAATGGATACAGCTGTACGTGTTGTCACCGCTATGGGAGCAATACTTGCGATTGTCGGACTGGGATGGATCTTGACAGGAGCTTTTGATTATTTTGCAGGTCGTAAAAACGGAAGTCCTCAGATGATGGACCAGGGGTTTACTTCTATGATTTCAGGAGGTGCCTTGGCGGTAATTGCTGCTGGTGTAGCAGCTGCGATTGTAGCTGCTATGCGAGCTATTTCATTTTAAACCTAGTTTAGAAAATGTGGCTAAAGAAACGAAAATGGATCATCCATTGACCTAAAATATGGTATAATAGAGATAATAAAGTAGAACGAGAGGAAGGGAAGAAGATGTCTGAAAGCTTTGATTATGTGGCATTTGCCAAGGACTTTGAAAAGCGACACGGTCGTCCACCAACAGCTGAAGAACTTGAACAAGGGATTGATCTTTGGGAAGGAATTGTCGCGTTTCATACACCAGAAGAAACACAAGCTGAGATTGAGCGTATCAATGCTTCCTACAGACCAAGCTTATGGGAACGCTTAAAAACAGGGCTCAGCTTTGTGACACGAAATTTCTTTAGAGCTCTCCTCATTCTTATTCAATCACCAGTCTATCTCACCCTCTTCTTTTTTAATCTGATTAAATCTGCTTTTGCTGTAGTAGTTATGTGTGTTGTGACAAAAGGTATTGTTGGAGTTTTGCTGGCTGAGTTTTTAACTTGGCGCAATATAAATACCTTGATGCAAGCGCCAGCTCTGCTTCGTTTTTTCGCACAGGATTTTATGACGAATGCCCTAGAGCCAATTTATTTTACTGAAATTGACATCATAATCTGTATTATTCTTACACTATTCGTAGCATTAGTAACCACTTTTTCAAAAACAGAAGCTTAATACTTAAGAACCTTTCGAGGTTCTTTTTATTTTTGACAGAAAGGAGACCGATGAAAGATATACTTTCAGAGCTAACCAAGGGACTAGGAAGCTACAATTCCTCAGTAAATAATTCCATGACTGCCGTTAATAAATCCCTCATGGCCATTGGATACATTTTAGTATCCATTTTATTTTTAATTGAGCTGTTATCTTGGTATCGTTTTATTCGTAACCAGGGGGGAGAGATGACGTGGAAACTATTCTTAGAAGTGGCTGTTAAATACTTCATAGCCTACTTTTTAGTTTCCCAATCAGGAGCTATCCTCAATGCCATTTTATGGTTTACAAACGGTGTGACCAAAATTATTGGTATAGATTTAAGTGGAAGTAATTTATTTGAATTTAAAGCCTTGAAAAAAGGAGCTTATGGAATACGAACAGGTCTTAACTTCCTAGCATATCTAATTGGAGCGGCAGCTACTATGTCTATAAAAGTTATGGTATTACTTCGTTTTATTGAACTCTATTTCTATAAAGCAATTGCTCCAGTTATCGTTGCTTTTTGGATGGGAGATGATACTAGACCTATTGCTAAAAATTTTCTTAAAACCTTCGGAGCCGTTGCTCTTCAAGGAGCTGTTATAGTATTGTTTCTTTTAATTTGGCAAGGTTTTAAGATTGATACTGCAATACAGTTGGATAAGAATAATTGGTTAGGGACGTATGCACCAGCGATCAGTTACATAGGTAAGTGTGTTATCTTTTTAATTTTGTTATTTGGTTCTCAGCGCAAAGCCAAGCAGTTATTACAGGTTTCATGATAGACCAAGCTCTATGATATATGAAAGGATAGTCTAATGGAATTAGAACAACTGAAACAAAGACGAGACGAACTTACCCGAGATAATGAATGGATGGACGGTCTCATCAAGGAAAAAGAAGAAGAGCTGTGGGAGCTGAAAGTCAGAAGTATCGCTGCTTCAGAACTCGCTCGCTCTGCTATGCAATCAGCTATGCGTACTGCTGGAATTGTTGATTCTTTTTATGGGTTATCTACTCAATCATCAGATAATCAAACCAACTATGACAGAAAGGAGCCCAATGTTTGAAAGACTCTATAACTATATGTTTAACTATCCGATAAGAATCTATGAACCACTGCTGATAGTCATATTCCTTTGGTTAAGTCGCATAGCCATAAAAGTGATTAAAAGCAAGAAGGTGGATTATATTGCCGAGAAAATACCTCCGTCTCATTGGGATGCCAAAGGCTTTGAACGTCCCGAACAGGTAGGACTATTGGAATATAAGTATAGACTGGTATTTGCCTACATTGAATTTGTATGTTGTTGGATTGTTGCGATACTCTATTGCTTAATCATTTTTGTTAAGTGCTATAGTTTTATCAAATAAAATAGGACAGTTATGATAGAACCACAAATGGTAATTATCTTTTTATACGGATTATGGGAGTTTACGTAGAGAGCTGTGATAGTTTCTAATTTATCAAAAAGAAATAGCAGGAACCCCAAAAGGAGAATTGATACTTCTAGGAGATTCTCTTTTGATTGCCAAAATAGCAGGAAAACTCCCTCGGGCTTCGTCCAAGCATGGTATAAGACGATGAATGTGGTGATATTCCAAATACCATACAGTACTGGTATTGCCATTTTGTTATTGAAGGATAAGATATCATCAATCAATTTAGCCCCTAGGTATAACATGGTCAATAGCTTATAACTGAATACCAGCTCCATTATCCCAAACGGGATAACAGGCATATAAGAGGTGAAAACAGTTATGACCATTTGAAATGTTTCAGGCATGATAATAGCCGTTATGAACAAAACTAAAAATAAAGGTTGTAAAGTTGGGATGATTTGAAGCGAATTTGCTGAAAATTTGAACATGTACCTTTTTCTCCATTCCATAGATATTATGGATATTATACCACTTGAAGAAAGGAGACCAATGAACAAACTAGGAAGTGAATTTTTTAAGGCCATAGATCAATTTGAGCGAGGCATTATCGGAAGTTTTACCTGGAGACAAATTCTGATGTTTGTGGGAATTGTCTTGGGGGTTGGATTTGCGACAGTTATCTCATTGCTGCAGCTGCCAAGCATTCTCTTTTACCTCTCGCTAGTTTTAACCGTGCCACCGGCCTTTATCTATGGCATCAAAAAAGATGAACACATCAAAGAAGTGATTACCTTTAGGCTCAAGGTGCAAGAAAGAGCCTACCAAACCGAATATGAAAGTGAGGAAATTCATGGTGCGTTTATTCCCCAAAAGGGTGTCCAAGAATGGAATGACCCTAATGAAAACTGAAAAAGAACGAGCAAAACAATTACAGAGAGCTCTGAAGGCTAGTACACAAAATACAATTCAGTACACCTCTCTCTTTGAAGATGGACTCATGCACATTGTTGATGAAACCTATTCCAAGTCTTGGCAATTAGGCGATACGAATTACATCACAGGTAGTGAAGACGAAAAACTAGATATTATTGAATACTATGTTGATGCTTTAAATGGTCTAGATAGTGAAAATACCTATCAGTTGACGATTCTTAATCGTCCTGTCCCTACAACCTTACTGGATCAGATTACCTATGACTTAGAAGGTGATGAGCGAGATGTCTTTCGGAAAGAATACAATAATATTATCCGTTCTCGCTTTGCAAAAGATCAAAATAACTTTAAAGTGGAAAAATTTGTGACGGTCTCGACAAGGGCTAAAGATCGGAAACAAGCTTACCGTAAGTTAAATGATGTTGATACCCATTTTACAACACAGTTTCAATTAGTTGATGTCCTTCTCAAGTCGTTAGATGGGACAGAAAGGCTCAATATCTTTGCGGATTTGCTGAGAGGGAATCCTTACCTCGATGTGGACTATAAGGATGTGAGAATTTCAGGTCTGAGCACTAAATCCTTCATCGCTCCTGGTCGTCTTTGGTTTCAACCTGACCAGTTTATGATGGATAAGAAATATTGTAAGATTCTCTTTGCCAGAACTTTCCCAGCCTTCCTTAATGACCGACTCATTAAATCCTTAACAGACATTGGGATTGAATTAGCTATTTCCATTCATGCCCAGCCTTATGACGTTGCTGAAGCGGTGAAAAAAGTCAATACAGCTGAGGCAGGTGTGAAAATGGACATGGTTAAATCTCAAGTGTCTGCTGCTCAAAAAGGGATTTCTAGTAATTTAGCAGTTTCTAGTGTTGCTCAAGATACGGCAGATGAAGCTGAAAAATGGAAAGCAGAAATCAATGACAACGATCAGAAAATGTTTTCTGGTGTTTTTTTGGTTATGGTAAAAGCTGATAGTGCTGAAGAATTGGCAGACTACACAAGTCGCATCAAACAGGCTGGACGCAAACACGTGATAGAATTTGAGGAAACTTATTATCACCAAGAGGAAGCGCTCAATAGTATGCTACCGATTGGAAAGACTTATATCGATGTTAAACGTCGCTTTATGCGAGATATGACGACAACCAATATAGCTACCCAAATTCCATTCACTAATACAGACTTACAATCTCAAAGTCCACTAGCTAATTACTATGGTCAAAATCAAATTTCTAATAATATTATTTCTCTTGACCGACAACGGGATTTATATACGTCTTCAGGTGTTATTCTTGGGTCTTCTGGGTCAGGGAAGTCTGTTTTTGTTAAAATAAACGAAGTCATTCCAGCTATTTTACGTTTTCCAAACGATCGGGTCATCATAGTCGATCCCGAGGAAGAGTACGTGGACATTGGCCATGCCTTTGGTGCTCAGGTTATTGATATCTATCCAGGAACGAAAACCCATTTTAATCTCATGGATATTCCTGATCTGGATAAGCTTCGAGATGAAGATAAAGATTTTGTAGGGCAAAAAGCATCTCTTATCATGGGACTCTTTGAAAATATCCTTCAAGAAGTGACTGACGATGATGTGTCACTTATTGACCGTGTCACTCGCCTTTGTTATGAACAGATTACCGATCGCATCCCAACCCTAAAGGATTGGCATGATATTCTCTTGGAACAGCCTGAAGAGGAAGCGCAAAGTCTCGCTCTAAAATCAGAATCCTATACCAAAGGATCTCAAGATATTTTTGCTTATGAAACGAATGTAGACCTCAATAACCAAGTTGTTATTTTTAACTTGAAAAAACTATCTGGGAAATTAAAACCCTTTGCCATGATGGTCATTCAGGATTATATTTGGCAACACGTCGTTGATCACAAAGATGAGTTTGTGACTAGGGTTTACTTTGATGAGATGCAGAATCAATTTGAAACAGATGACCAGGCAGCTTTCTTTTCTAAAATGTATGCACGTATCCGTAAATACGGGTCAATCCCAACAGGGATTACGCAGAATGTGGAAACATTGCTTTCTCGGAAAGAAGGTCGCAACTTACTATATAATAGTGAGTTCCTCGTGCTCTTAAAACAAAAGAAAACGACCATTCCCTACTTACTAAAAACCATTAATCTAACCGATGCTCTCGTTCGCTATATTGAAAAGCCAAAAGCGATTGGAACGGGCTTAATTATTGCAGGTACAACAACTGTCCCATTTGAAAATCCTATTCCTGAGGATACAGAATTATTTCGCTTAGTCGCAACCGATGCTTATCGAAAAATGGAGTAAGAATAATTAGGACGTTAATCAATATGAAAGGAGGCAACCGTGACAGAAGAAAAACAAGACCTTAGAAGTCGAGTTGTAAGAAAACGTCAGATTAAAGCAAGTGTCCACAGGCATAACCAGTCTTCCGCTAGAAAGGCTCAAAAAGCAGCGAAAGGAGAGCTTCAAGTAGCCACTAAAGAGTTAAAAGAAGCTAGAGAAGCCTATCAAAAAGCACAAACAGACTTTAGGGCTGGAATAATAGACGACGAAGCGCTTAAAAAAGCTCAGGAGAAGCTAAAACAAGCTAAAGCTAAGTACAAGGATGCTAAAAAAGTCAAAAAGAAAGTACGCAAAACCAATCCAACTCTTAGTCAAAAAGCCAGACAGACAGGTAGGCGTATCACTAAACGAACAGGTCAAGAAATCCTAGAAATGGGGTTAGAACAAGATGATACTTTATCTGATTTGGTGAGAGCTAAGCATCAGATTCGTCAAACCCAAGCGATGGCTAAACAAGCAGGACGTGCAACCGGTAAAGGTATCAAATTGACCTATCGTAGTGCCAAGGGAACGGTAAAACTAGGAGCTAAAGGAACTAAGTACGCCTATCATCAAACACGAAAAGGAAGCGTAAAAGCTACTCAAGAAACGGTTAAAGTGGCTTCTAAAACCACTCAAACTCTTGTGGCTACTTCAAAAGCATTAGTGAGCGCCATTACGCCCATTATTGCTAATCCGATAACCTGGGTTGTGACTGGAGTCATCAGCTTGCTTTTGTTAATCGTTATCCTGGTATCTTCGGTCTTTTCGAGTAATGTGGTCCAACAAAATGAATTTACTCTCAATCAGTCCTGGCTTCATATTTCAAAGGTAGACCGTCAGAAGTCTTCTGATAAGGTGGATTACTATACCGATATTGATTCCATCTTACTCTATATGAATTACCGCTATGGTGGAGAGTGGGAACCTGATGCCAGGTGGGACGATGGCTTTGGTGGAAAAGTCACAGGTGCTTTAGGTTTCAATCACTTCTCAGATGCCCTAGATGATATTTGGAAGGAAGAAAACCAAGATATTGATCACCTAAAAACCATGGCTGAACTCTATACCAATGGGAAAGAGTGGATCAAGTTCTCAAAAGATGATCTTGAGGAATATAAGGAGATTCTAGATAGTCAAGCCGAAACGGGCAAATTCTTAGCTTATCAAGAACTTTCTAACCCCTTCTATTCATCTAATGATGACAAAGCAGATTCAGAATACTTGACTGTGGCAAAACGCTATGGCTATACTGATCAAGCTACCATTGATCCAACGACGACACTTCAAGCAAAAGCCAGTCAAAAGTTGTATGCGGTTATGGATGGTAAAATAACTGTTACCACAAAAGACTTAAAGGGTGAAAAAACGAAAACCACTAACCTCATTATTGAAGATAAGGAGGCCCGCTTTATCTATTATGATGTCTCAAATAGTCGAGTGAAGACAGGAGATAGGGTTGAAACGGGTCAAGAATTAGCTACGGTTTCAGGAAGCACCCAAAAAATAGCGTATGCTAAGTGCTACGGGGAAGTAGATGATAAAGATGCCGCATGGTTAAAAAATATTAGGGATAGAGAGGTTCCTTACGGCTATACGATACAAACAAAGAAGGATAAGAAAGAAGTTTGGGTACTCACCAACCCAGGCTTTTATTTTCCCTTTGTGAAGTATGCAGAAACAACTATTGTGACTCAAACCCCATCTGAAATGGGTGGTCGAGCCAAGCAATTCTATGATTTGGTTAAAAAATATTTGCCCCAGGCAACCGATAATGGAATTGCAGCTATTGTAGGTTGCTTTGGAGTAGAGTCTGGCATCAACCCTAAGCGAGCTGAAGGGGACTACCTCAGCCCGCCAGTAGGCGCTTCTGACTCTTCTTGGGATGACGAGTCCTGGTTAACGTTAGGTGGCCCGGCCATTTATGGCGGTGGCTATCCGAATATCCTTCATCGAGGACTCGGTTTAGGACAATGGACAGATACCTCTGACGGTGCGAATCGTAATACGTTATTACGAGCCTACGCTAAACGTAAAGGTAAAAAGTGGTATAGTCTAGAGTTACAAGTTCAATTTATGTTGGAAGGGGATAATCCTTACTACATTAACATCTTTAAACAGATTGCGACTGGGCACAGTGATCTGAATAGTTTAACAGCCGAGTTCTTAGCCAAATGGGAAGGTGTACCTGGTAATAAATTAGCTCAGAGACAAGCTATTGCCAAGCAAGCACTTTCTTGGTTTAAATACCCTAATATTGTAGGTGGAGGTACGCTTGCTTCATCGTATAACTTCCCAGAAGAGTATCGTTCTAGGTTTCCTAACCCACCAACCCAAAGAGCGATGACGACACAGGCTGGTAATGGTTATCCTGTAGGACAGTGTACTTGGTATAGCTACAATCGTCTAGTGGAGCTAGGTAGTATTACCGATTTATCAGGTTCTTATGGCTATTTAGGTAATGGCCAAAATTGGGTGGCATCTTTGGTTGCTAAAGGCTGGCGATATAGTCCAACTCCCATCAAGGGAGCTGTTGTTTCAACGGCGGGCGGTTTTGATGGGACATTTCCACAATGGGGCCATGTTGGGATTGTAGAAGTGGTTAACCCAGATGGCTCATTTTTAGTGTCTGAACTCAATTATGGGGGGATTCAACATAAAATTCACTATCGAGTCTGTCGCCCAGCTCCTTTTTATAGCTTTGCGACACCTAAATAATAAAACAAGAAGGAGAAGTAATCATGATTGATACAGTAAAAGTAACCTATTTTAAACGAGCGATTGGGATCGTTTGTCTTATTCTAATATTCTGTATAGGATTTGGATTTGGCCAAATGGGTAAAAATAGTCAAGATAGTTCAGAAACAAAAGTATCAACGACAAATAAGTCTGATGATAAGCGGCTGAATGAATCATTAGTCAAGAAGTTTCTAATTGCTTATTATACGAAGAAAGATTTAGAAGAAAATCGTCAGCGGTATAAAGAGTATATGACCGAAGGGCTTTATAATGCGACAGTCTCAGAAGAAAATAAGGCTCAGAGTCAAACGTATAAAGGTTATATTATTAATTACGCTTTTGAATCAGCACAAATCTATATTGATCACATCAATCATCAAGTCATTTGCAAGGTCATTTATACAAACGATCTTTTAAAGGAAAAGAATAATTCAGAAGGGGCACAAAAGGGAGTTGTCAATCATACAACCATTCAATTAGATTATGCAAAAGTTCATGGTAACTTTTTAGTGAATCACATGAGCACCTTACTATTAACAGATTCATCTGACTTAACAGAAAGCGAAGAAGCTTATGGAGCAATTACGCCTTCAGAAACAGACTAAAGAAAGTAAAGGAGATAAGAACATGACAAATGAAGAATATATTAATCAAACCAGTTCATCAAAAAGCCGTCGTCAGAAATCCACTCAAGAACGTTTAGAGGATAAGATAAAACAGCTAGAAAAAGCACAAGAAAGTCAAGACGCTCTTCAAAAGAAAATCAAAACGCTAAAAGATGATATTGCCATCTTAGAAAGCAAACGCCAACAGGAAATTATGGCCGAATATGGTATTGATTTACACGGCTTAGAAGCTATTTTAGCCACTCACAAAGAAGAATTTGGAGGTGAAGGGTAATGTTTCGCATTCAGAATCAATCTGATGGGAAGGAACAGGAATTTCAGAATCTGGCAGCTCTTCTATATTCACTAGAAGGAGAGGAAAAACGGTGCTTGCAGTTAAATATGAGGACTAGCTTTTATCTGTTTCATCTGGATAAAAACGAAGAGATTATGGAATCAATGGAAATAACCATCCCATCTCAAGAAGACAAAGAAGTTCAGGAATTAATCGGTGAATTTGGACGAAAGGGGGATGCTAAGAAGCCGTTCTGGAAACGTTCCGAATCAAAACAACAACCACAAGCTATTAATAGTTCAAATTCCAATGATTCCCAATCTAAAACGGGCGTCTTCAAGTTAGTAAAAGGGCTGATGTGGTTGCTGCCGATGGTACTATCGATAGCGAGTATCTACTTGTCCTTGGAGACCTTGCAGTTAGTTAAGACACAACCGCAGGTGACTCCCAAAGGAGAGACGGTAGTGACCAATCAAAAGGCAGATGTCTTTTGTCGCTATTTCATTAGCAGTTACTTCTCTCAAAGTCTCAATTTAGAAGATTACTTATCAGAGAAACTTCCTAAAGAAGATTTTAAAACAGAGAAAGTCATACCAGTCAGCGTCTTACTGGAAAGTCAGGAAACAAAAGGGGATACAACCCTTGTGACTTATGTAGTTAATATCAAAAAAGCACAAGATCATGTATCAAGTAAGCGCCTAACACTAGCCGTCAGGGCTGATAAGAAGGCTCAGTATGGCTATCTTGTTATCAAAAAGCCAAGACTAACCACTTACCCCTAATGAAGAAAGGAGACGAAGCATATGGATCAAGAACGAGTTATGGAAAAAGGGTCACGAGTCACCTTGGATACAGGGAAGCACTTATTTCAGTTTTTAGCTTATGCTGTTAGCCAAGGAGCTAAGACTTATAAAGAGCACAAACAATCAGGGGAGATGTCCTGGAAGGATTTCAATCAGTTACCCCGAACAAAAGATCATATCGACTTTGAAGAGGCTGAGGTTAATCTTGAAAAATTAAGAAAAGAACTCAAAAAGTCAGGGGTTAACTTTCACTTTAAAAAGAATGGAGATGGCACCAAGCAAGTCTGGTTTGAAGCTACTAATCAACAGGTCATTCAAGAAGCTCTCAGGAAAATCAATCAGGAAATTGTGTCTAATCCAAAAGAAGCACTAGATAAATACATGAAGAAATCTCATGAATTAACCCCTAAACAACAGATTGAAAACCTCAAGAAAACCTCTAAGAAATCAACGGAAGCCGTAAAAAACAAGAAGAAAGGAAAGGGGATCTGATGGAACTAAAACGTAAACGATTGCTTCCCTATCTTCTGCTCAGTTTGCTTATAGCCTACCTGACACATCGTGCTTATATCCTTTATTGTATGGCACCACAGACAGATATGACTAATCTCTTTGCCCCCTATACCTATGTTTTTGAAAAGATAACGGAACCACCTTACTTTTATTGGAATACTAGCCCACTAGCAATTCTTTCTGCACTAGTGGGCTTTTTTGTTGGCTTATTTTTCTATCTAAAGATTAGATTAGATGGTAATTATCGGCATGGAGAAGAATCGGGTTCAGCTCGTATGGCAACAGCCCAAGAATTAAAAGGTTTTCAAGATGAAGAACCAAGAAATAATATGATTTTCTCGAGAGAAGCTCAAATGGGACTCTTTAATAAGCGCTTGCCGTTTGAGCGGCAACTCAATAAAAATGTCTTAGTTGTAGGTCTGCCTGGAGATGGAAAAACCTACACCTATGTAAAGCCAAATCTCATGCAAATGAATTCCTCTTTTATCGTAACGGACCCTAAAGGGTTGCTTGTCCGAGAAGTAGGAACAATGTTAAAAGAAAATGGCTATCAAATCAAAATCTTTGATCTGGTTAACTTAGCCAATTCGGATATGTTTAACCCCTTTAGGTATATGAGATCAGAATTGGATATTGATCGCATTACAGAAGCCATTGTCGAAGGGACAAAAAAGGGAGATCGAGAAGGAGAGGACTTCTGGAATCAGGCCAAGCTTCTTTTGAACCGTGCTTTACTTGGCTATCTTTATTTTGATAGCCAGGTGAGACATTATGAACCGAACTTATCAATGGTGGCAGATTTACTTAGAAATTTGAAACGCCCCAATGAAAAGGAACTCAGTGCAGTTGAGAAGATGTTTAAGCAATTGGAAGAAAAATTACCAGGTAACTATGCCTGTCGACAGTGGGAACTCTTTAACAGTAACTTTGAGGCAGAAACCAGGACTAGTGTCTTAGCTATTGTGGCCACTCAGTACTCCATTTTTGATCATGATGCTGTAACAAATCTCATTAAGACTGATACGATGGAGATGGATACTTGGAATACCGAAAAGACAGCAGTCTTTGTGGCCATTTCAGAAACTAATAAGGCTTATAGCTTCTTGGCTTCCACATTCTTTACAGTTGTTTTTGACCAATTGACTCATAGTGCAGATGCTATTATCCAAGGTCAGAAGAAAGGCTATGAACTGAAAGATTTATTACACGTGCAATTCTACTTCGATGAATTTGCCAATTGTGGTAAGATGCCACACTTTAACGAAGTCCTAGCCTCTATTCGTAGCCGTGAGATGTCTATTAAAATCATCATTCAAGCCATTAGTCAACTAGACAGCCTATATGGTGTACCTGCTAGAAAATCGATGATTAATAACTGTGCAACGCTTTTATTTTTAGGAACCAATGATGAAGATACCATGAAGTATTTTTCGATGCGTGCAGGTAAACAAACCATTACCCAGACCAGTTATTCGGAACAACGGGGACAGCGAAGAACAGGGACGACCAGTAGACAAGCGCATCAACGGGATCTTATGACCCCAGATGAGATTGCTCGTATCGGTGTCGATGAAGCCTTAGTCTTTATCTCCAAACAAAATGTTTTTCGTGATAAGAAAGCCATGGTATCAAATCATCCTATGAAAGATTGGTTAGCTAATCACTATCAGGATAAAACATGGTATCACTATAAACGCTTTATGGAAGAAGGTGCGGAATTTATTGATGCTGTCATGACAGGACAAATTCCAGAAGACCACATTTGGGCTCCTGATATGTCTAACTACCAAGCCTTCTTAGTAGAAAACGGCTTTGACAACACACGTCAATCAGCTCCTGAGACGTCAGTTAATGACCAAGTCCCTGTAACTAATCCTGAAATGCCTTCAGAAAGCTCCTCTCAGACACCAGAAACCTCTAAAAAACTAGTGGATATGGGTACTGGAGAGATTTTTGAACTTCCCCCTGAAGACCGAGAAGATTTCGGAGAGATTTCATTTGAGGATCAACGAGTGGAGGTTTAAGGCTTCCATTCTTTTTGTTTTAGCAGAAAGGAAAACCTATGGCAAATACAAGAGATTTATTATCTCAGCGTTTTGAATCGCAACGTCAGAAACTCATCGCTATAGATATTGTGGCCGTTGCGAGTTCACTAGGAATTAACTTGAAACAAGGTTCAGGTGGGCATCTCTATTGGGACGAACACGACAGTTTTCATATTTATCCCCAAACTAACACCTTTCGTTGGTGGTCAAGAAGCGTGGGTACCAATACCATTGATTTAGTCCAAATCATTCAAGAAGAGCTAACAGGAAAGAAACCTAGCTTTCGAGAAACTGTCAATTTCTTAGAAACAGGGCAATTTGAATCGGTTACGGTAACACCAAACGTTAGAGAACCCTTTAAGCATTACCTCGCCCCTTATGAATATCACGATTTTGACTTAGGACGACAGTATTTAAAAGAAGAACGGGGACTATCTGATGAGACCATTGAATTTGTTTTCGCATCAGGTAGTATGAGCTCTGCGACATTGAAAAAGGGTGATTATTTTGAACCTGTTATTATCTTTAAAAGTTTTGCGGAAGACGGTCGAATGATCGGCGGTAGCCTTCAGGGGATCGTTGAAAATAAAGTCCAGCATCCTGAACGTGGCCGTCTCAAACAAATCATGAAGCATTCAGACGGTCTAGCAGGTTTTCATTTGGACGTTGGAACACCTAAACGTCTCGTATTTACGGAAGCTCCTATTGACCTTCTCTCTTATTATGAACTGCATAAGGAGAGTTTACAGGATGTCCGCTTAGTGGCTATGGACGGAATCAAAAAAGGGATTATTAGTCGCTATACAGCAGATTTACTAACTGGTGGTCAGTATTCTCAAACTATGCCCAGAGAGTCGATTAGAGGAGCGATAGATGCCATTAACCAAACGACCAAAATCCTTAAAAATAATCCCAATCTGATTACCATTGCCGTTGATAATGACGAGTCAGGTCGAAACTTTATTAAGGAGTTACAGGAAGATGGCATTCCAATTACCGTAGACCTCCCACCACGGAAAGAATACCAGAGTAAAATGGATTGGAATGATTATTTGAAACAAAAGAAAGGACTAAGAACAATGTTACAAACTGAGGATACACAAAAAGCCCCTGATACTATTCAAGGGCAAACAAAAAAGACTGAGAACCCAATCGGGGATTTACCTGAGAAGTCTCAGGAGGCAGCACCCCTACCTAACGCTCAGTTAAAGCGTTCTTTGAATGAGCCGTCACCGACTCAAACTCAGTCTCAATCTTTACTTCATTTTACCATTTCTGAGACTGAAAAGTCAATTTATAAGCAAGGCTATCACCCAATTAGCACGAAAGAGTTGAATAAATTGAATCGTTATGCATCACAAATCCAGGAAAATGCCTCCTGGTATCAATCAGAGCTAGCAGACAGTCAAGTGACCTATTTTTACAAAAATGAGAATCAATTACAAGCTCTTCAAATTTCCTTTAAGCCGGAACACTACCCTCATTTGATTGGATTGTTTGCCATTAATGAAAACCAAACTGCTGCCAAAACACTTACTGACCTTGTTGAAGGTAAGGGGAGCTATCAAAATATTATGATTGCTAACAGAGGAGCGACCTTTAGTAAAATTCAAGTTTTACCTGATTTTAAAGCTGTTATAGATGCTAACAGTTTTATTTTTGATGATCTATCAGAGGTTGAACGGATGAATCGTCTTGATTTAGCTAAGGCGATTCGAACAGAAGATCGTGATGTCTTAATTGCTTTTAGGAATGTTGACGGTGAATTCTTCCCAGCATCATTAATGAAAGTGACACATAAACTTGAGTCAGATTTGTCAGTTGCTTCAAATAAGGCTATTCTTGGTGTCGTTAGTGAAAAAGATGGTCAGGTTAATATTCTCTCTATTAACAATCAATACATTACGGACGGCGGACAGGCCTTAAAAGATATGATTGTAAACCGAGAACTCGAACCAATACAAACAGAAAACTTACAAGAAAAAGGCAACCAAAAGACTAATTATCCTAAAGATTCGGATGGAGACGGGTTAACCGATGATGAAGAAATCACTCTAGGCACCAATCCCTTTAGTTCTGATAGTGATGGTGATGGGACTCCAGATAATGTCGAAAAGGCAAATGGTACAGACCCAACCAACGTTTCTGATAATGAGGTGACAAGGCAACAAGAAGCCAATAAACGTGACTTCACTTTGTCAGAAATGATTAAAGCCAAAAATACCGCAGCGCTGAATCAACACTTGCAAGACGGCATAAAACAGTATTTTGATAGTGATACCTATAAGCAATACCTAGAAGGGATGGCCCACTTCAATAACTACTCGCCACGAAATATTCAATTGATTATGTCACAGTTTCCAGAAGCATCAATGGTTGCGTCTTTCCAAGAGTGGAAGAAGCGTAATGGCTCTGTCAATAAAGGTGAAAAAGCAATCTACATTCAAGCGCCTGTATCTGTCATTCAAAAAGATAAGAATGGGAAACCTATTCTTAATCCCGAAACGGGAGAAAAGGAGACCATCACTTACTTTAAACCTGTCCCTGTCTTTGACATTAAACAGGTTTCTCCCCAAGAAGGAAAAAAACTCAATCTCCCTAAAGCCATGGGAACTATTCCAGAACAATTGGATAAAGACTACTACCAAAATGTCTATCGTAGCTTAAGAGATATTTCTCAGAATAACAATAACGTTCCCATTCGATTTAGAGAACTTGGACAAGAAGATGGATTCTATAGTCCACAGACAAATGAAATCGTTATTAAAAGAGGAATGTCTTATGAACGAACTTTATCAACGCTGATTCATGAAATGGCTCATTCGGAATTACACAATAAAAAAAGTTTGAGCGAACGCTTTGATGGTAAACTAACGATTAGTTCGAAAGAACTTCAAGCAGAATCCATTGCTTACGTTGTGTCGAACTATCTAGGATTCGATACCAGTCAAGAGTCATTTCCTTATTTAGCGTCCTGGTCAAAAGAAAAAGACGGACTTGCCAACTTAACAGCACAATTGGAAATCGTGCAAGAAGAAGCCAAAAGCTTAATGGAACGGATTGATCAACAGTTAAGTCAATATCAAACAGTAACACTGAATAAAGAAGGCCAACAATTGACTAAACAAGAAATGAAAAAGCAGTCTCATCCCTTTTACCAAAGTTTAGCAGCCGCTAAAACATCAAGAACACAAACTGCCATTCAAGAAAAGGAATCAAGCGTAAAAAAAGACAATCGACCTACGATGCCGTAGTGCAACGTAGGTCATCACAGAAAGCAATAACACTATCAGGAGGACAAAGATATGATAACCGAAGAGATGATGACGACAACTGAAGTGATTCTAATGACCTACTTATTTGAGATAGATGAGTGGCTCAAAGACAAGAAAGTCATCCAGCAACAACAGGCACAACTGACAAAAGAGGAGCTCGTAACTGTCATTAAAAACGATTTGATAATGCTTCAAGCTGACCAAGTCACAGATTATGAAGAAGACCTACAGATAACACTTACAGTGCTAGAAACTCTGTCTGAAGCCCAATTTCAAAAAATGACATTAGACATGTTGTCTTGGGAGCCAACCACAATACATGTTGATTGACACAACATAAGAAGCGGACAATGTAACGATTGTCCGTTTTTTACTGCGTGCATTTTTCAAAAATGACACTTTTAAAAGCTGTGCCATTGATCAAAATGCAGGATCGGAAAAAAGTGTAACATTACAAAGTACACGTCGTGCAAAAAAGGGGATTGGGGATTTCCCCAAAACTGAAAAAGGCAAAAGTCTAATTGTGGGATACCCGCAAATAGGCTTGTCGCCCTTTTTATTTACGCATGTGTGGCCACACGTGCTACGCTTGCCAGAGAATAAGCCTACTGGGCTCTGAGAAAACTGTCAAGTCCCTAGTAAGGACGAATAAGTAGAAATGAGGAAAGGAAGAAGGAAGATGGAACAAAAGAAGAGAACTAGGCCTATTGTTTTCAAGTTTTCAACGAACTATAGTGAAGCTGATAAGTTACGTCATCGGATTACGTTATCAGGAAAGAAAACCTTTCAAGCTTACGCTTTAAAGATGTTACTTGAGGGTAAAATTGAAAGGTATGACTATTCTGAATTGCGTCAACTACGGATTGAAGTCAATCGCATTGGTCAAAATATCAACCAGCTGGTTCGTTACGTGAACACTTTTGAGGAAATTGACCAGGAGCTATTTAAAGCTTTACAAGAAGAAGTCAAAGAACTCCAACAGATGATTGTCCAAGAATTTAAAACAAAGGAGGTTGCCAAACAACATGGTAGTGACCAAAGTCTTTCAAATCAAACAAACTAAAAACTTAAAACGAGCCATTGATTATATCACACGTGATGATGCGACTCTTATGAAAGTTGAGCAACATGATGAAGATGATGCTTTTGATTATACGCTAACGGTAGATGGTGAGGTTCACAAGAAATTGATTTCAGGCCATCACCTCATTGACTCAAGCGACCGTGATGCCATTTATGATGATTTCATTTTATTGAAACAGTCAGTTGATGACCTCTATGATAATGACACCTTGTCAGATTTGAAAAATGATAATCGTGTCTTGGCGCATCATATCGTTCAATCCTTTTCACCAGATGACAATTTGACACCTGAAGAAGTGAATGAAATTGGTCGAAAAACAGCCTTAGAATTTACAGGAGGAGATTACCAATTTGTTGTAGCGACACACGTCGATAAAGGTTTTTTACACAATCATATTATTTTTAATACAACCAATGAAGTAACCCTAAAAAAATTTCGTTGGCAAAAAGGTACGAAGAAAAGTTTAGAACATATTTCAGATAAATATGCGGAATTGTACGGGGCTAAAATTTTAGAACCCAAACTAAGAAATTCTTATACTGATTATTCTGCTTGGCGGCGTCAACATAATTTCCGTTTTGAGATAAAGGAACGCTTAGATTTTCTGATAAGACATTCACTTGATAAGCAAGACCTCTTACAAAAAGCTAAAGCTTTGAACTTACAAATAGATACCAATGGTAAGTACGTCACTTATCGATTAGCTGATCAGCCTCAACAGCGGCCAGTCAGAGATAGAACGCTGTCTAAAAAAGGCAAGTACAGTCTTGAAAAAGTTGAAGAGAGATTGTCATTTAATGAAGTAGTTTATAACTTGGATAATATCAAAGAAAAGTACAATGAAGAACAGGCTAAGAAAGCAGAAGACTTTGAAATGAAAGTTATTATTGAGCCCTGGCAAATTTCCCGCTTAACGACAAAATCTATTCATGTCCCAATCACTTTTGGCTTAGACCGACAAGGAACAGTTTCTATTTCAGCTCGTATGCTAGACCAAAATGAAGATGGAACCTTTACGGCTTATCTAAAGAAAAATGATTTCTTTTACTTTTTGAATGCGGATCACTCGGAACAAAACCGTTTTATCAAAGGAACAACTCTAATCAAACAATTAGCTAGTCAAAATGGAGAAGTCATTCTAACTAAAAATAGCCAAATTTCCAAATTAGATCAATTAGTTGAAGAATTTAATTTCTTAGCCATTAACAAGGTTACTAATTCCAAACAGTTTCAGGAAATGCAAGAACGCTTTTTAGAGCAACTAGAAGCAACGGATAAAACCTTGACAGCGTTGGATGATAAGATCGCCTATCTAAATAAAGTACTAGGTGCCTTGTCCGATTATCAGGATGAATTAATCCCGTCTGTAGTCACTATGGCTATTTTAGAAAAAGCTAAAGTTAGCAGTGCAACTGAGCGTCATCTGATACGTAAAGAGATTAAAGAACTACAAATTGAACGTGAAACTCTGTTGGAACGTCGTAATCGTATTGTGACGGACTACGATTTTGCGAACGAAATGGAGGAACGCTATGACCATAAGTATCACCAATCAAAAACTCGTCAACGATAAAAGGAGTCACTATGCACATTGAAACTTTGGTATTATCTGACATCACTCCCTATGAGAGCGATGCGAAAAAACATTTTTAATACCAAATTGACCAAATCAAAGAATCTATTAAGAATTTGTGTAATAATACAATCGCTATTAATTAGAATGATATCCTTATTGAAGGAGATAGTCATTAACTTGTTTTAAAAGCAAAGGAAAAACCGTCAAAATCTATGATTAATCACAATTTGACGGTCTCTATTCAATATATCTATTCAATAAAAGGAATAACGGTTAATAAACCAATGTGTTATCTGATGGAACAACTTTAGAATAATCAATAATTTGATTATCAAGATCCATTAATAATTTTTTGACTGCACCAACTGTGATTGGTTCATCATCCCTGTCAATGACTTTTCCATCTGCCAAATTAACTTTTTCAATGCCGAATTTAGTACGCATATCATAGCTGAAGTCTATTCCACCACCATGACAAATGACCCATACTGTATCTGGATGAGCAAGAAAAGAATTAATCAAGTAAGGGTCTTTTTTAGCTTTTTTCTTTAAATTTTTTACGGATCGATTATTAAGGTCCACTTTATAGACATCCTTGACCGTCATTTTTTTAGTTAGGGGGATTTCAAAGCTTCTTGTAAGTGTCCCTTCTTTTGGGAGATTTTTTTCTACTGCTGTGGTTTCTTGTGTTACTTGTTGTTCAGTTGAGGCGAAAGTCTGTTGAGAAATAACCAGAGGACACAATAGTAATCCTACTCCTAAGCCTAAAGAAATCTTATTTTTCATAATTATATATCCTTATTTATTAGTGACTCTATACCAAGAACCATTAACTGGATTATGAGTATAGAAGAATAGCCAAGAACCTTCGCCGTTAACATACTTTCCTTGACCGTTTTCAATGACTGCTCTAGAAACAGGTTTTTTAGATTCATAAGTACGGTAAGCTTCATATTCATTTCCAACTAATCCGCTGTCTCCAACAGATTCCCAAAATAACCAAGTTCCAGTTCCCGGTGCAGCCTCAAATTTAAGTTCTGAAAAACGCCAACCTGACCCTGAGAAAGCTTGAGAACGATAGCTTTGTCCTAAAGGAAGAATCTTAGGATTATTGGTAGCTCTATAAGGAGAGGCAGACCTGACTAAAATTGGAGGGTTTATATAGTCAACCATGCCTTTATTAGGAATTTCTGTATCTTTGTACTGCTTATAAGACATTAGCTTCCCTTGATTATTTGTAACAATAGTAGGATCAAATGTCGAGCTTCCATTGAGATTGTAAATAAATCCGCCCTCTGGTAAAGCTTCTACAATTTGATTATCATTGATAACTGGAGATAATAAATCTGGAGTGGTTGACTGATATTCAGCCGCAGAGACAGTGGCGCAGGCTCCTAATAGGAAAAGTGATGTAATTGATACGATAAGAGATTTTGCCTTCATGGAGTTTCTCCTTTTTATAATAGCTCACCTTATTAACGCTTAGACCCCCCTTCTTACTAATTAGGTGATTGGTTACTAATTTTATTATAGAAAAATTTAAAATAACAGCACATACATAACAGATTCATAATTTTATTATATAACAATTTTAAAAAACAGTATAGATGTAATCGCTTTTTTTATGTAAGATGTCAAAATGTTTGATTTAAGTTAAAATAGACTTATGAGATTTGATGAAAAAACTTTTTTAGTAGAGCGTAATAGACAAAGTGAACTAGCCTTTCTAAAGCAAGTGGCAGCTTATGATAAGCAAGTCGCATCAACGATGCGTATGAATGGATATCGAAGAATTGACGCCCCAGAACGAACAGTCCTTTTTACTTTTGGAGAAATGACTTTCTCAAGAAATAGATGGTGTAAAGGGAAAAAGACACGTTATCCCGTAGATGAATGGCTAGGTTTAAAGAAGTATCTGCGCTATTCTCCAGAGTTGCTATTTCAATTAGCTAAGCTAGCCTCTAAGATGTCTTACAGAGAAGTTTGTCGTTCGGTTCGTGATACTTACCGCTTGAGTATTACTAAAGATACGGTTTTAAAAGCTGTTAAAATGGCCGAGAATCTCTTTTTTGAACGAGAGCGTTATCGCTTCTTTGTTGAAAAAGAATCACCACATAAATTAAAGGTACAACAATTCTGTATTGAAGGGGATGGTGTGATGGTAAAAACAACTTCAGGAAAAGATGAACGACATAATACGGACCTGGCCCATTTCCTTATCCATACAGGCTCTAAAAAGGTTGGCAAAAACCGCTACATCCTGCAAAACAAGCACGAGATTATTCATACCAATTACGATAAAGCAATGTCAGAGCTGCTTGATTATCTCTATAATCATTTTGAACTAACAGATCAAACGTTGCTTGTGACAAATTCAGATAACGGTAAAGGTTACACGAGACGTGCCTTTCAGGAAATTAAGAAAGCACTGGGAATTAAACATCATGAACATTTTTGGGATAGTTATCACCTAAATGATAGTCTAAAACAGTTTTTTAAACCCTATCCTAAACTATTAAGAGATTTAGCGTTTAAGGCTATCGAAACACATCGAAAATCATTATTACGAACTGTTTTTGATACAACAGAATCACTGGTTACGAGTGAAGAAGAGTATGAGCGTTTGATTGCCTTTAAACAAAAACTCTTTAGGAACTTTAAGGATACTAAGCCGGCTAAGTTAAGAGGTTTAGCGTCAAGAGGAATTGGTGTTATGGAGTCGCAACATCGGAAAGTCACGTATCGTATGAAACATCGAGGAATGTATTGGAGTCTTAAGGGGGCTTATGCGATGGCTAAGTTAATCCTCTTGGAGAGAATCGATCAATTAGAAAATTTATTCTTTGGTGATTGGCGCAAACGGTACGAAGAATATAAAGGAACACGTTTAGGAGTAGGCCATTTAGTTGATCATTATCCCCATGGGGCAGTCATTATTAAGCATTAGATACGAGAAGATGCGAACCAGGAAAAACCGCTAAAAAGTTGATTTTTAGGGCTTTTTTGTCGTGTATTCACTTGCATTTAGTCTATAAGAATGCTATAATAACAATGTCAAAAACAAAAAAGGTGTAGGAGCGACGAACTCCTACACCACCGATTAAGCAAGTTGTCCCTTGACTTAATCAGTCGAACCTTATTGTACTATAACATACACGATAACGTCAAGACTGAAGCAAGGGGAAAATGGCTTGTTTCAGTCTTTTTTCATAAAAAGTAGGCTTGTTTTCTTGAGTGATAAGGGATAAATTTAATTTTCACAAAAATTGAGACACATACAATATGGACGAAAGTGCTTGCAATTTCCTCAATTTAGGTTATAATGTTAAAAAAACAAGAAAGGAAGTCCTGCAATGGCCCAAACACAACATCTAACTAATTGGCAAAGCTGGCATAGATAAGTTGTGTTTATGGATTGGCATAGATACGACTTTTAGAGTACTTCTAAAAAGATATCTGTGCGCTAAGGCTAAGATTGGATTTCACAAGAGCGCCTAGTAGTCATTACTAAGTGCTTTTTCTTTTAAAAAGTATTCTCATCAATCTGTTAACGATATGAAGATGAAATGTGAGGAACAAGATGAAAAACAAGAGTTTAATAGCGACGCTAATCTTGCTGACAGTCATGGTGATAGGCTCTCTATTATCAAAAGGAGTATCACAGGCAAACCGTGATTTAGCTAACCAACAAAATATTAAAATTGGTATCTTACAACTGGTTACCCACGAAGCCCTAGACGATATTGAGCAAGGCATTGAGGATCAACTGAGCAAGCATATCCCAAAAGGGAAAAAAGTGATCATTACACTCATGAATGCCGAAGGGGATCAAAGTAAAATTCAAACCATGAGTCGCCAATTAACGCAATCAGGAAATGATTTGGTGATTGGGATTGCCACGCCAGCTGCTCAAGGATTATCCGCTGTAACTAAGGATATTCCAGTTGTCATGTCAGCTATCTCAGATCCTGTCGGTGCCAAGTTGGTCAAAGATTTGGAAAAACCTGAAAGCAATGTTACGGGTCTTTCCAATAAGGTTCCCGTCAAGCAAACTGTTGATCTGATTAATGAGCTATCACCCGAAGTGAAGCGAATTGGAGTTTTGTATGCTAGCAATGAGGACAATTCTTTGTCTCAAGTGAAAGCCTTCCGCCAGCTAGCTCAGAAAAAAGGTTACCAAATCGTTCCTTACGCGGTGCCTTCCACCAATGAGGTACCGGCGACCATGTCTGTCATGTTGCGTAAGGTAGATGCTATATTTATTCCGCAAGATAATACGATTGCCAGTGCCTTTTCATCTGTCGTTTCTGCCAGTAAAGCCGCAAAGGTTCCAGTCTACTCTAGTGTGGACACGATGGTAGAAGAAGGAAGCTTAGCCTCTATTTCTCAAAGTCAATATCAATTAGGGGTTGAGACAGCTAATCAAGTACTTCAGCTCCTGAAAGGAAAAGCAGTGTCTGATATCCCTGTTAAAGTCGTTGATGATGGAAAACCATTGATTAATCGGAAAGTAGCAGAAGAACTAGGCATAATTATACCACCAAGACTGTTGAAGACAGTCACCGTTATAGAATAAATGAAGAAAGGAATCCTATGATTATTTCATCAGTTTCACAAGGTCTCTTTTGGGGGATTTTGGGATTAGGTATTTACCTAACGTTTAGAATTTTAAATTTTCCAGACATGACCACTGAAGGTTCCTTTCCCTTAGGAGGTGCTGTTACCATTACCGCAATAAGTTTAGGTTGGAATCCTTTGGTAGCAACTGTCCTTGGGATGATTGCGGGAGCTCTGGCAGGTTTATTGACAGGTCTCTTATACACTAAAGGAAAAATCCCAACGATTTTAGCTGGAATCTTAGTCATGACCTCTTGTAATTCTATTATGCTAATGGTGATGGGGAAGGCTAATTTGGGCTTACATGAGAGCAGACGTATCCAAGACTACTTGCCTTTTTCAGCAGACGTTAATAGCCTACTCACAGGCCTAATTGCAGTTGTTATGGTGATTAGCCTCTTGATTTATTTTCTATATACTAATCTTGGACAAGCCTATATTGCCACGGGTGACAATAGGGACATGGCTAAGAGTTTTGGAATTAAGACCGACCGTATGGAAGTGATGGGATTAGTGGTGTCTAATGCTTTGATTGCTTTATCAGGTGCCTTGGTTAGTCAACAAGATGGCTATGCGGACGTGTCAAAAGGGATTGGGGTTATTGTTATTGGTTTAGCAAGTATTATTGTTGGAGAAGTCCTTTATTCCACAAGTTTAACACTATTGGAACGCTTGATTGCTATTGTCGTAGGATCAATTCTTTATCAATTTTTGATTTCAACGGTTATTGCTTTAGGTTTTAACACTAATTATCTAAAACTGTTTAGTGCTCTCGTCTTAGCGCTATGTCTGATGGTTCCAGTGTTGAAGCAGCGCTTTTTTAAAGGGATGAGGTTATCACGATGACAGCAATTATTGAATTAATCCATGCGACAGTGGAAGTGAATAACGGTTTTGATGATATTAAAACTATTTTAGACGATGTCTCATTGACGATTTATGAACACGATTTTTTAACGATCTTAGGTGGGAATGGGGCTGGCAAGTCCACTCTCTTTAATGTCATCGCGGGGACTCTCATGTTAACGAGGGGGCAAATCAAGATTCTAGGGCAAGATGTGACGACCTGGCCCGCTGAAAAAAGAGCTCTTTATTTATCACGTGTTTTCCAAGACCCTAAAATGGGAACAGCTCCTCGAATGACTGTGTCTGAAAATCTCTTAATTGCTCAACAAAGAGGTGAAAAACGCTCTTTAGTTTCTCGGAAAATAACAGAGCACTTAGCTAGTTTTGAAGACTTGGTTAAACGAACAGGGAACGGCTTAGAAAAGCATTTGGAAACACCAACCGGTCTCCTATCAGGAGGTCAAAGGCAGGCTTTAAGTTTATTAATGGCAACCCTGAAAAAACCAGAATTATTGTTGCTAGATGAGCATACCGCTGCTCTAGATCCTAAAACAAGTCAGTCCTTGATGCGCTTAACCGATGAATTTGTGACAAGGGATCATTTAACAGCTCTGATGATTACCCATCATCTGGAAGATGCCTTAACTTATGGCAACCGCCTCATTGTGATGAAAAATGGGAAAATCATCAAAGATCTCAATCAAGCTGATAAGGCCCAACTAACCATTGCCGATTATTACCAGCTTTTTGATTAATCTGTTCAAACGTGACCATTGGAGAACCTTCATCCAATGGTTTTTTGGATGCTTGTCATGAAAATAATCTGAAAGTACCAAGACTATTTAGCGAAAAACTGCCTAAAATATGATATACTATAAAGGATAGTAGCTTAGCTACATAACAGTAATTCGACTTACTTCGTAAGGACCGTTTGTAATAAAAAATATTAAATATTAGAGGAGTATCATGACTGATATCAAATTGATTGCCTTAGGAGGGGTCCGTGAATACGGAAAGAACTTCTATTTGGTAGAAATTAACGATTCCATGTTTATTTTGGATGCTGGGCTTAAATACCCAGAAAATGAACAACTTGGGGTTGATTTAGTTATCCCCAATTTAGACTATGTGATTGAAAACAAAGACAAGGTCCAAGGGATTTTCTTGAGCCATGGGCATGCAGATGCCATTGGTGCCTTACCTTATTTATTGTCAGAAGTATCGGCTCCTGTCTTTGGATCTGAATTGACCATTGAGTTGGCAAAATTATTTGTCAAAGGCAATAATAACACTAAGAAATTTAACAATTTCCATGTGGTGGATAGTGAAACAGAAATCGAATTTAAAGATGGCTTGGTGTCCTTCTTTAAAACAACACACTCTATTCCGGAAAGCATGGGGGTAGTGATTGGCACAGATAAAGGAAACATTGTTTATACCGGTGACTTCAAGTTTGACCAGGCGGCCCGTGAAGGTTACCAGACGGATTTACTACGTCTAGCTGAGATTGGGAAAGAAGGCGTCTTAGCGCTTTTGTCTGATTCTGCAAATGCCACTAGCAACGATCAGATTGCTAGTGAATCTGAAGTTGGGGAAGAAATGGATAGTGTTATTGCAGATGCTGATGGCCGTGTTATTGTGGCGGCAGTGGCGTCTAACCTTGTCCGTATCCAGCAGGTCTTTGATTCAGCTGTTGCCTATGGACGTCGTGTGGTCTTAACGGGAACAGACGTTGAAAATATTGTACGAACAGCTCTACGATTGAAAAAATTGATGATTACAGACGAGCGTTTGCTGATCAAGCCAAAAGACATGTTTAAGTTCGAAGACCACGAACTTATTATTCTTGAGGCTGGTCGCATGGGTGAGCCTATCAACAGTTTGCAAAAAATGGCAGCGGGACGTCATCGTTATGTTCAGATTAAAGAAGGCGATCTTGTTTACATCGTGACAACCCCAAGTACTGCAAAAGAAGCTATGGTGGCGCGTGTTGAAAACTTGATTTACAAGGCTGGTGGTTCTGTCAAATTAATTACCCAAAACTTACGTGTCTCAGGCCATGCGAATGGACGTGATTTGCAACTGTTGATTAATTTAACGAAGCCTCAGTATCTCTTCCCCGTTCAGGGAGAGTACCGTGACCTAGCTGCTCATGCTAAGTTAGCTGAAGAGGTCGGCATTTTCCCTGAAAATATTCATATTATGAAACGCGGCGATATCATGGTTCTTAATGAGGAAGGCTTCCTCCATGAAGGAAGTGTGCCTGCCAGCGATGTCATGATTGATGGGAATGCTATCGGTGACGTTGGTAATATTGTATTAAGAGACCGTAAAGTCTTGTCAGAAGATGGTATCTTTATTGTTGCTATTACAGTTTCCAAAAAAGAAAAACGCATTATTTCAAAAGCCAAGGTGAACACTCGCGGATTTGTCTATGTTAAGAAAAGCCGTGATATTTTAAGAGAAAGTGCTGAATTGGTCAATAAAACGGTTGAAGCCTATCTCCAAAAAGATACCTTTGATTGGGGAGAATTAAAAGGGAATGTCAGAGATGATTTGTCTAAATTCTTATTTGAACAAACCAAACGACGCCCAGCTATTCTACCTGTGGTCATGGAAGTTCGCTAATGTAAAAGAAGGTTAGGCCTTGATTGCCAACCTTCTTTGGTTTAAGCTTGTTTATAAAACATGAAAATCAAGTAAAGGAGCATCTGTTATGGCAAGTATTTCGATTGAATACCATTCAACGGTTTTAGAGATGGAGCGTAGGGTTCAGGTTATTTATCCTGATCAATCGGAAATCTCTAAAGAAGAACAAGGGGACAAAGATATTCCAGTTTTATACCTACTACATGGGATGGGAGGCAATGAAAACTCTTGGCAAAAGCGAACGGATATTGAACGCTTGTTGCGGCATACCAATTTGATAGTCGTTATGCCTTCGACAGACCTAGGTTGGTATACAGACACGGCTTATGGGCTTAACTATTATCAGGCGTTGTCACAAGAGTTACCACAGGTCTTAGCATCTTTCTTTCCTAATATGACCCAGAAACGTGAAAAAACGTTCGTTGCTGGTCTGTCAATGGGAGGTTATGGAGCCTTTAAGTGGGCACTCAAAAGCAATCGCTTTTCTTATGCGGCCTCGTTTTCAGGAGCTTTGGATTTTTCTCCGGAGATCTTACTTGAGGGACAACTAGGAGAACCAGCCTATTGGCAAGGTGTTTTTGGAGCCTTTGACGACTCTAATCTTAAAAGGCATTACCTTAAAACGATGGTAAGCGAGAGTGATCGCAAGTCTAAGTTCTATGCTTGGTGTGGTTATGAGGATTTCCTTTTTGCCGCTAATGAAAAAGCTATTGCTGATTTTCGAGCTCAAGGTCTTGACATTGACTATCATAAAGGTCATGGTAAACATGAGTGGTACTATTGGAACCAGCAATTAGAAGCTCTGTTAGAGTGGTTACCGATAAACTACCAAAAAGAAGAAAGGTTGTCTTAACCATTTCCTAGTACAACATGAGGTGACGAATGAAACAATTACTGGCGATCATTTTGTGGCTTCCTAAGCTAATAGTGAAAATATTTTGGCATCTTATCAAAGGGTTTTTACAAACTGTCTTATTAGTAACGATTATTATTATAGGGCTGATTTATTATTCTAATCACAGTGATTCCGTTTTGGCCAATAAAATCTCGACAGTTACTGAGCAAGTGGTGCAAATTTTTGATACCTTAACACAAAAGCCATCTGCAAAGATGCATCATCAAAGTGATAAAAGGCATTCGACTTTCCTTGCTAGTGCTCAAGAAGATCATCGATGACTTAAAAGAGTTAGATTTCTTTTGGAAACTAGATTGAAAATGTCCTCAAAAGGGCATTTTTTTGTTAGAATGAAAGTATGATTATTTTACAAGGAAACAAGTTAGAACGCTCTTTCTCAGGAGATGTTCTTTTTCAAAACATATCACTGCAAGTTGATGAACGTGACCGCATTGCCTTGGTTGGTCCTAATGGAGCTGGCAAGTCCACTTTACTAAAATTATTGGTTGGTGAAGAAACGCCAACGAGCGGAGAAATTAATACTAAAAAAGACCTAACCTTGTCTTATCTGGCTCAAAATAGTCATTTTGAATCAGATAAAACGATATATGAGGAAATGCTCAAGGTTTTCGAAGCATTACGCCAAGATGAAAAGCGTCTCCGTCAGATGGAAATGGATATGGTAACCGTTTCAGGTCAGGACTTAACACGGCTGATGATGGATTATGATCTTTTAGCAGAACGTTTTCGTCAGCAAGGCGGCTTTACATATGAAGCTGAGATTAAAGCCATTTTAAATGGTTTTAAATTTGATGAAAGCATGTGGCAGATGACTATCGCTGAGTTGTCTGGCGGACAAAATACCCGTTTAGCCTTGGCCAAGATGTTGTTAGAAAAGCCAGAACTATTGGTCCTTGATGAGCCAACAAACCACTTAGATATTGAAACCATTGCCTGGTTAGAGAACTACTTGGCCAATTATCAAGGAGCTCTAATCATTGTGAGTCACGACCGTTATTTTCTAGACAAAGTGGCGACCGTGACCTTAGATTTGACGCCTAACGGTTTAGATCGGTATAGTGGTAACTATTCTCGTTTTATGGCCTTAAAAGCTGAAAAACTAGTAGCCGAAGAAAAACAGTTCGATAAACAACAAAAAGAAATTGCCAAGCTAGAAGATTTTGTTCAAAAAAACATTGTCAGGGCCTCTACCACAAAAAGGGCTCAGGCTAGGCGCAAGCAATTGGAAAAAATAGAGCGTTTGGACAAACCCACAAGTGGGCGTAAATCTGCTCATATGACATTTCATGCAGAAAAACCATCAGGAAATGTTGTGCTAAGAGTTGAGGAAGCAGCGATCGGTTATGGAGACCAAGTCTTGTCCGAACCTATTAATGTAGATATCAATAAGTTGGATGCTATTGCCGTTGTAGGGCCAAATGGTATTGGTAAATCGACCTTAATCAAGTCGATTATTGGACAATTGCCTTTGCTCAAAGGACAACTCAAGTATGGTGCCAATGTCGAAACAGGTTATTATGACCAAACTCAATCGCATTTGACGCCAAGCAATATGGTTTTGGAAGAATTATGGCAGGACTTTTCAACCACTCCAGAAGTCGATATCAGAAACCGATTAGGAGCCTTTCTCTTCTCTGGAGATGATGTCAAAAAATCGGTGTCCATGCTGTCAGGTGGCGAAAAAGCCCGTCTTCTTCTTGCAAAGTTATCTATGGAAAACAATAATTTTCTTGTTTTGGACGAGCCGACTAACCATTTGGATATTGATAGCAAGGAAGTGCTCGAAAATGCTCTGATAGATTTTGATGGCACTTTACTTTTTGTCAGTCATGACCGCTATTTTATTAATCGTTTAGCGACCAAAGTGTTAGAAATTACTGAAAAAGGTTCAACACTTTACTTAGGTGACTATGATTATTACCTTGAGAAAAAGGCAGAACTAGAAGAATTAGCCCGCCTAGCAGCAGGAGAGGATGTTGAGGAAACAGTAACAGTAGAAGCCTCTGCCACTGATTATCAGCTACAAAAAGCTAATCAAAAAGAGCGTCGTCGCTTGGCTCGACGATATGAGGAGATTGAAGCAAGATTGGAAATCATTGAAGAGCGTATTGGTGCTATTCAAGAAGACATGCATGCTTGCAATGATACAATTCAGTTAATGACATGGCAAGAAGAGTGGGACCAATTGGATCAAGAACAACAGCTTCTCATGGAAGAATGGGAAAGCATCGCTGAACAAATAGAATCATAAAAACAAGCTTTAGCATTTTTGCTAGGCTTATTTTTATGGCTTTGAAACTTGTTTGAAGCGGTAAAAGAGATTTTAAAATGACGCATTTTTTGAGGAAAGATTAGTGAAATACTGAACTGTTATATATTATTTTGAAATTTATTAGTACAGATTTGTTTGTGACTTCACAAACTATTACAATTCCATAAAATCAGACAAGATAAGGAAGAAAGCGATTTAATTATTTGCAAATTGTGAAAAAAAGTTTTATCATAGGAAAGTAATATGATAATATGGAGGCCAAAATGGTAACAGTTTCTAAAGAACAACATTTGGATATGTTCCTTAAAATGGAACGTATTCGTGAATTTGATTCACGTATTAATAAACTCGTCCGTCGTGGATTTGTACAAGGGATGACTCACTTCTCTGTTGGTGAAGAAGCAGCTAATGTTGGTGCAGTGGCTCACTTGACTTACGATGATATTATTTTCTCAAATCACCGTGGACATGGTCAATCAATCGCAAAAGATATGGACCTTAACAAAATGATGGCTGAACTTGCAGGTAAAGCAACTGGTGTCTCTAAAGGACGCGGTGGCTCAATGCACTTGGCTGACTTTGAAAAAGGAAACTATGGTACCAATGGTATCGTTGGTGGTGGTTACGCTCTTGCAGTAGGTGCAGCGCTTACCCAACAATATAAAGGAACTAACAACATTGCTGTTGCTTTCTCAGGCGATGGTGCTACTAATGAAGGATCATTCCACGAGTCTGTCAATATGGCTGCAACATGGAAACTTCCTGTTATTTTCTTTATCATTAATAACCGTTATGGAATCTCCATGAGCATTAACAATGCGACAAACACACCGCATTTATACACACGTGCAGAAGCTTACGGTATTCCAGGATTCTACTGTGAAGATGGAAATGACTTGATGGCTGTCTATGAAACAATGGGCAAAGCTGTTGAGCATGTTCGTGGCGGAAATGGCCCAGCTATTGTTGAGGTAGAATCATACCGTTGGTTTGGTCACTCAACTGCAGATGCTGGTAAATACCGTACTAAAGAAGAAGTTGATGAGTGGAAAGAAAAAGATCCAATGATCAAATATCGTACTTATCTGACAAGCGAAGGCATTGCCACTGATGACGAATTGGATGCTATTCAAGCACAAGTCAAAAAAGAGGTTGACGATGCTTACGAATTTGCACAAAATAGTCCAGATCCAGAACTTTCAGTAGCCTTCGAAGACGTTTGGGTTGACTAATATCACCTTGTCAGTAAGAAGCAATCGTATTTGAATAATAAATGGAGAAATAAAAATTATGTCAGAAACAAAATTAATGGCTTTGCGTGAAGCAGTCAACCTTGCTATGACTGAGGAAATGCGCAAGGATGAAAACATTTTCCTTATGGGTGAAGACGTAGGGGTATACGGAGGAGACTTTGGTACTTCTGTTGGAATGATTGAAGAATTTGGTCCTAAACGTGTTAAAGACACACCAATTTCAGAAGCAGCTATCTCTGGTGCAGCTATTGGTGCAGCGATTACAGGACTTCGTCCAATTGTTGACGTTACCTTTATGGATTTCCTTACCATCATGATGGACGCTATCGTGAATAACGGTGCTAAAAATAACTACATGTTTGGTGGAGGCCTTATTACCCCTGTAACATTCCGTGTAGCATCAGGTTCTGGTATTGGTTCCGCTGCGCAACACTCACAATCTCTTGAAGCATGGTTAACTCATATTCCAGGAATTAAAGTTGTCGCTCCAGGTAATGCGAACGAAGCAAAAGGATTATTGAAATCAGCTATCCGTGATAATAATATTGTTCTTTTCATGGAACCTAAGGCTCTTTATGGTAAAAAAGAAGAAGTTAATCAAGATCCTGACTTCTATATCCCACTTGGTAAAGGTGATATCAAACGCGAAGGTACTGACTTGACAATCGTTTCTTACGGTCGTATGTTGGAGCGTGTTCTTCAAGCGGCTGAAGAAGTTGCAGCAGATGGTATCAATGTTGAAGTTGTTGACCCACGTACCCTCATCCCACTTGATAAAGAATTGATCATTGAATCTGTTAAGAAAACAGGTAAATTAATGCTTGTCAATGATGCTTACAAAACAGGTGGATTCATTGGGGAAATTGCAACCATGATTACTGAAAGTGAAGCCTTTGATTACCTTGATCACCCAATCGTTCGTCTGGCAAGTGAAGATGTTCCAGTACCTTATGCACGTGTACTTGAACAAGCGATCTTACCAGATGTTGAGAAAATCAAAGCTGCTATTGTGAAAATGGCAAACAAAGGCAACTAGGCGATAAGACATATGGTCTAGGACAGACCTTATCCCTTAGTCATTTCTTAGATAGATAAAACCTATTGTAAGAAAGGCTACATCGTCTTATCCCTTGTCACAACAGTTTCGTCAATCTTACTTTAGGTAACAAGACGGAGCTGTTGATGGCGCTTATAAAATCGTGAAAGGATGTAGAAATGGCATTTGAAATTATTATGCCAAAGCTCGGCGTTGACATGCAAGAGGGCGAGATCATCGAGTGGAAAAAACAAGAAGGTGATACCGTCAATGAAGGTGATGTCCTTCTTGAAATCATGTCAGATAAAACCAATATGGAACTTGAGGCAGAAGACTCAGGTGTTCTATTGAAAATTGTTCGTCCAGCTGGTGATACTGTACCTGTAACTGAAGTTATCGGTTACATTGGTGCAGAAGGTGAATCAGTAGATACTATTGCTTCAAGTGAAAAAACAACAGAAATTCCAGTTCCTGCTTCAGCAGATGCAGGACCAACAGTAGCTCCAAAAGAAGATGTGGCCAGTCCAGCTCCTCATGTAGCAGCGACAGCTATTCCGCAAGGAAATGGTGGAAAAGTTCGTGCTACTCCAGCTGCACGTAAGGTTGCAGCAGAAATGGGTATTGACCTTGGCCAAGTTCCAGGAACAGGACCAAAAGGGCGTGTCCATAAAGAAGATGTTGAGAACTTTAAAGGTGCTCAACCGAAAGCTTCACCACTTGCTCGTAAAATCGCTGCTGATAAAGGTATCGACTTGGCGACTGTTTCAGGTACTGGCTTTAACGGTAAGGTCATGAAAGAAGACATCATGGCTATTCTTGAAGCTGCTAAACCAGCTGAAGCAAAAGCACCAGCAGCTAAAGAAGCAAAAGTTGTTGAGCTTCCAGAGGGTGTGGAACACAAGCCAATGTCAGCTATGCGTAAGGCAATCTCTAAAGGTATGACAAACTCTTACCTTACTGCGCCTACCTTTACGCTTAATTACGATATTGACATGACAGAAATGATCGCCCTTCGTAAGAAGTTAATTGACCCAATCATGGCTAAAACAGGCCTTAAAGTCAGCTTCACAGACTTGATTGGTATGGCAGTGGTTAAAACTTTGATGAAACCTGAGCATGAGTACATGAATGCTTCCCTCATCAATAACGCTAATGATATTGAATTGCACCGCTTTGTGAACCTTGGTATTGCTGTAGGTCTTGATGATGGTCTTATTGTTCCAGTTATCCATGGTGCAGATAAGATGAGCTTGTCAGATTTCGTGCTTGCTTCAAAAGATGTGATTAAAAAAGCGCAAACTGGTAAGTTGAAAGCAGCTGAAATGTCTGGATCAACCTTCTCTATCACAAACTTGGGAATGTTTGGTACGAAGACATTTAACCCAATTATTAACCAGCCAAACTCAGCAATTCTTGGTGTTGGAGCAACTATCCCAACTCCAACGGTTGTGGATGGTGAGATTGTTGCTCGTCCAATTATGGCGATGTGCTTAACCATCGACCATCGCTTGGTAGACGGTATGAACGGTGCAAAATTCATGGTTGACCTCAAGAAATTGATGGAAAATCCATTTGAATTGTTAATCTGATCAATCAGTTTTAAAAAAGAAAAGCATTGATTAATAAAAGGGATTTTGCTAAGTTTAGGCTTGGTGCCCTTTTCTCAAAAATATAGAAAGGATGTAGAACGAGGAGATTTCATGGAAATGAGTGATAAGCGATTGAACTCGAGCGGAAAGCTCGGATAAAAGTGGTAAGAGTTGGCTAATCTTAGCGTCGTAGACGTCTGAACTTTCCTCAATTTTTGTTTCGGAAAGTCCTAGTCGTCCTGACGTGGGTGCGTCAACAAAATCAAAGATTTCTGACTTACCGCAAAAATTCAATCGCTTTCTCCTCGCTCTTGGTATCTTAAATTATGGCTGTTGAAATTATTATGCCGAAACTCGGTGTTGACATGGCAGAAGGTGAAATCATCGAGTGGAAAAAACAAGAAGGTGATACTGTCAATGAAGGCGATATTCTTCTTGAAATCATGTCAGATAAAACCAATATGGAACTTGAAGCAGAAGACTCAGGTGTTCTTCTTAAAATTACACGTCAAGCCGGTGAAACAGTACCTGTAACAGAAGTTATTGGTTACATCGGTGCAGAAGGTGAATCTGTTGAGGTTTCTAGCCCCGCTGCTTCAGATGTGAATGTTGCTCGTACAACAGAAGATTTAGAAGCTGCCGGACTTGAAGTACCAAAGGCACCAGTTCAAGCTGCTTCAGCTGCACCAAAAGCTGTACTTGCTGATGATGAGTATGACATCATCGTTGTCGGTGGTGGACCTGCAGGTTATTATGCAGCTATTCGTGGTGCCCAACTTGGTGGTAAAATTGCAATCGTTGAGAAATCTGAATTTGGTGGAACTTGCTTGAACGTAGGATGTATTCCAACCAAAACTTACCTTAAAAATGCTGAAATTCTTGATGGTATCAAGATCGCAGCAGGACGTGGGATTAATCTTGCCTCAACTAACTATACCATTGACATGGATAAAACAGTTGACTTCAAGAACACTGTTGTTAAAACATTAACAGGCGGCGTTCAAGGTCTTCTAAAGGCTAATAAAGTCACTATCTTTAACGGGCTTGCTCAAGTAAACCCTGATAAGACAGTTACTATTGGATCACAAACCATTAAGGGTCGCAACGTTATCCTTGCTACAGGTTCTAAAGTATCACGTATCAATATCCCAGGTATTGACTCTAAACTTGTCTTAACGTCTGACGATATCCTTGACCTCCGTGAAATGCCAAAATCACTAGCAGTTATGGGTGGTGGTGTTGTTGGTATCGAGCTTGGACTTGTTTGGGCATCTTACGGTGTTGATGTTACCGTTATTGAAATGGCTGACCGCATTATCCCAGCTATGGATAAAGAAGTATCTTTTGAACTTCAAAAAATCCTTTCTAAGAAAGGTATGAAGATCAAAACATCTGTTGGTGTCTCTGAAATTGTTGAAGCAAATAACCAATTGACCTTGAAACTTAACAATGGTGAAGAAGTTGTCGCTGAAAAAGCCTTGCTTTCTATCGGACGTGTACCACAAATGAACGGTCTTGAAAACCTTAACCTTGAAATGGATCGTAACCGTATCAAAGTTAATGACTACCAAGAGACATCAATTCCAGGTATCTATGCACCAGGTGACGTTAACGGAACTAAAATGCTTGCTCATGCTGCTTACCGTATGGGTGAAGTGGCTGCAGAAAATGCTATGCATGGTAACACAACTCGTAAAGCTAACCTTAAATACACACCAGCGGCTGTTTACACACACCCTGAAGTGGCAATGGTTGGTTTAACTGAAGAACAAGCTCGTGAGCAATATGGTGATGTGCTTATCGGAAAAAATAGCTTTACCGGTAACGGACGCGCGATTGCTTCAAATGAAGCACATGGTTTTGTTAAAGTTATTGCTGATGCCAAATACCATGAAATCTTAGGTGTTCATATTATTGGTCCAACTGCAGCAGAAATGATTAACGAAGCAGCAACAATTATGGAATCAGAATTAACAGTTGATGAATTGTTATTATCAATTCATGGACACCCAACCTTCTCTGAAGTGATGTATGAAGCCTTTGCAGATGTTCTTGGTGAAGCTATCCACAACCCACCAAAACGCAAATAATTGTCGTCAAATCTTACCTCAGAATAAATAAAATAGCTGTAGAACCATGGTTCTACAGCTATTTCTTATGGAGAAGACGATTTCATCTAATACTCTCTAAAAACTTTCCAGTATTAAGAACTCAATCAAGCTAGAGGGCCCGTTTTAGCTTGACAAAATCTCATGATAGAGTTATATTTTATATATATTTAAATTAAGTATATAAATAAAATAAATCTATGGAGGTGACCATGTATTATCCAGTACCATCCCCTGTGATTGAGTTTTTAGTATTGGGAATGGTAGGGCAAAAAGCTTCTTATGGCTATGATATCTGTCAGCAGTTGCGGCAATTAACCCCTATCAAGGAATCTACCCTTTATCCTATTTTAAAGAAAATGGAGTTAAATGGGTGGCTATCGACATACACGGAAGCTCATCAGGGGAGACAACGGAAGTATTACCAACCAACTGAGAAAGGGTATGAACAGTTGCTATTTTTGGAGAAGGAATGGCTGCGTTATTCGGCAGCTATCTTAGCATTGGCAAAAGGAGAAACAAAATGATGAGGCAAGATTTTTTACAAGTATTAGAGCATGACCTAAGCAGTTTACCTGTTCAGGCTAGAGAAGAGGCACTAGTCTTTTTCACAGAGTATTTGGCAGAAGTAGGAGAGTCCAGCGATGCTCTTGCTGAACTTGGTGACCCCCCACCAAGTTGCTCAAGACTTGTTATCAGAGATGAAGGTACAAGGCATTCCCATGGAGATGAGAGAATTCATGGCGCTTGAAGATAGCAAGGTTGTAGTGACCAAAAAAGTTTCCGTTTTCTTAGAGGATATTGACCTCATGATTAGAGAAGCTGACGTTACTCAGCTAACTTTAGATTATCCTTCTAACCTCTCGACCTTTCTGCAGATAGAACAAGGAGATGAGCAATTTAGTATTAAACAAGTAAAACCAAGACCCAAGCAAAACTTCCGTTTTTTGAATCTAGTAACTGACAAAGTTCCTGATTTTTTGTTACCTAAGCTGACCTTATTAGTTCCCAAAGGACTGACTCTTACAAATCTTGCTATCCATCTGGTATCGTCCGATGGCGACATAGAAAGTCTTGCTGTCAAAACATGTCAGCTTACCCTAACCAATGGTAATGTTAAGGCAAGAGCTATTTCCGCTGAGCAATTATCAGGCTTTTTAGTCAATGGAGATATCAGTTTCTCGAATTGTCATTTCCAAGACCTAAAGCTGGAATTAAATAATGGTGATATGAGCTGGCAAGAAAGCCAGAGTGCTAACACTCACCTTATCTGTTACAATGGCGACATCGGAATGACTAACGGGACTTGCTCAGATCGACTCATCATTGATAATCAGAATGGGGATACGCATATCAATCAGAGTCAATTATGCCAAGTTGAAATGAGGCTGGCTAATGGTGATGTGGCACTTGAAAATAGTAATTTTGAACGCATGCTTTTAGAGATGGCTAGTGGTAATGCTGATGTCAGACTTTTACCTCAAGATCAGACAGAAGTGACTATTGATGTGACAACAGATTTTGGAAGTTGTCATATTTTTGGTCAACAATCTACAAGTTGCCATTACTATCGTGAAGGGACCCATCCTCGTCAATTACTCATCACCAACGCTTTTGGTAATATTACCCTTAGTTAGTTGGTCTAGAAAGCTTGTCATTTAGGCTTGTTTTCATTATACTAGAGAAGTAGATTACATATTTTTGAAAGGACTTTTTTCCTATGAAATACATCGTTAACAAAAGTCAAAATCCTGCCTTTAACATTGCTCTGGAAGCTTATGCTTTTAGAGAACTAGTGGAAGAAGACGAATTGTTTATCCTTTGGATCAATGAGCCGGCTATTATTATTGGCAAACATCAAAACACAATTCAAGAAATCAATAAAGAATACATTGATGAACATGGTATTCATGTTGTGCGACGTTTGTCTGGTGGTGGTGCGGTTTACCATGATTTGAATAATTTGAACTACACCATTATTTCTAACAAAACAGCTGAAGGGGCTTTTGATTTCAAAACTTTCTCACAACCTGTGATTGCGACTTTAGCTGATTTAGGTGTGACAGCTAATTTTACAGGTCGTAATGATATTGAGATTGATGGCAAAAAAATCTGTGGTAATGCTCAAGCCTATTACAAGGGTCGCATGATGCACCATGGTTGCCTTTTGTTTGATGTGGATATGACCGTTCTTGGCGATGCTCTTAAAGTAAGTAAGGACAAGATTGAGTCTAAAGGAGTGAAGTCTGTTCGTGCTCGCGTGACCAATATTTTAAATGAATTACCAGAAAAAATTACCGTTGAGGAATTTTCAGATAAAATCTTGGCCAAAATGAAAGAAACTTACCCAGATATGACAGAATATGTCTTGTCAGAAGATGAGTTAGCTAAGATTGAACAATCTGCCAAAGAGCAATTTGGTAGCTGGGACTGGACTTATGGGAAAGCTCCAGAGTACACTATTGAACGCAATGTTCGTTACCCTGCAGGTAAAATTTCAACCTTCGCAAATGTTGAAAATTCTATTATTAAAAACCTTAAAATCTATGGTGATTTCTTTGGAATCAAAGATGTTCAAGATATTGAGAACCTATTAATTGGTTGTAAATATGAGTACCGGGATGTTCTTGAACGTTTGCAAACGATTGATACGACTCAATACTTCTCACGTATGACCGTTGAAGAAGTTGCTAAAGCTATTGTTGCTTAATGATTTTAAGCACTGAGAAATTCTGTAAGAAGGAAAAATAATAAAACTCCTAAGCGGGACATGTCCCGCTTAGGAGTTTTTGTTTGACGATATGAAAAAAGAACTTAAGCTTTATAAAAGGCAGCTTTACTTTTGATGTCGGCGTATTCTTCAGCGACTTCTTGTTTCAGTATATCGTCATAGCTAGGTAGTGCAATAGCTGATCCGTACTTTTCTTTGAGAGCTGTTGTTACAAGGCGGTAAGCAAGGTTCACGTTGCGTGATAAGATAGGACCATGGAAATAACTGCCGTAGACGTTTTTATAGTGAACACCTTCAGTTTGGTCTTCCTTATTATTACCATTGCCATAAACCACTCGTCCAAGTGGCTTTTCGTCATTGGATAAGAAGGTACGTCCTTGATGATTTTCAAAGCCATAGTAGGTTTCGTTAAATGCCTCATTGTGGATTTTAATGTCTCCAATAAAGCGATTTTGGTGCTGGTTAAGGGTGTAGTGTCCCATAATCCCAAGTCCATCGATTTTAACCCCATTAGCTTGGACATAGTATTGCCCTAGCAATTGGAAGCCACCGCAGATGGCAAGTACCACTTTATTCTTAGCAATGTAATCCGCTAAGGCAGCTTTTTTGCTAGGCAAATCCTTAGCAACGATGGTTTGCTCATAGTCTTGTCCACCACCAAAAAAAACAAGGTCGTAGTACTCTTGGTCAAAGGCATCATTGAGAGAAACAATATCAACAGTAACTCTAGCTCCAAGTTTTTCAGCGACATACTTGAGCATCAAGACGTTCCCGTTGTCACCGTAGGTATTCATCAGGTTTCCATAGAGATGAGCAATGTTTAGGTCATAGAGATAGTCAGTGTTTGCTGGAGATTTTAGTGAAGTGTAAGTCATTAGTTCATCTCCTTTTCAACCACATGGCGGTCAGCTAGCAAGCTACGAAATTCTAGCATTGCAGTATAGGTTGCTAAAATATAAGCATGTTTGCTTTCTTGTTTTTCAATAGCTTCCATGATTTGCTCGAGCTTTTCAGCTTGTTTTATATTAGTATCGTCAAATCCTGTGACTCTAAGTCTTCTGGCAATTTCAGAGTGACGGACACCACCAGCATTAATCTCAGTAATTGGCATTTGTGTAATGAGTTCGAAATTAGCATCCCAAATCCAGCTGGTATCAATGCCATCAGCGTAATTGGCATTCAGTAAAACAGATAGGCTAAATGGGTAATCTGCCAATTGAATCATTTCCAGTGCTTGACTGGCTCCAACAGGATTTTTGATAAGCACAAGGGTGCAGGATTTATCACCAATCTTAAAGGTTTCTTGGCGACCGAAAACGGCCTTGCTTTTGTTAAAACCAGCCTTAATTTTCTCGGGAGAAACCCCGAAAAATTCAGCAACAGAGACGGCAGCGAGGGCGTTGTAAATGTTATATAAACCACCGACATTGATTTTGTAATCTTGACCATCAATGATAAACTCAGAACTGTGATTGGTAATTGTCGTGAGTTCAGTTAATCGATAATCCAACTGTGGTCTCTTGAAGCCACAATTTAAACAAATAAAGTCTCCAAGATTGGCATAGGTATTGAGGTGGTATTGTAGGATGTGTTCGCATTTAGGGCATAGGATGCCTTCAGTGTTGTAATGAGCCAATTGTGGGGAATGCTTAGCAGTATCAAAACCATAATACTGCATCGGATTAACTAAGTCTTTTGAAGAGAAAATAGGGCTGTCGCCATTGGCTAAGATAGTTGCTTGAGGTGCCTTGCTTGCTCCATCAACAATCATTTGATAAGTGGTATAAATCTCCCCATAGCGGTCCATCTGATCTCTAAAAATGTTGGTGTAGACAAAGAGACTTGGTTTGAGGTAATTAGTAATCTTTGGAAGACTTGCTTCATCAATTTCCAAGACAGCAATGTGTTTACCAGATTTTCCTTTTTTAGCTGATAAAAAAGCTGCGGTAATTCCCGTAATCATATTGGCACCGCTCGGGTTGGTAAGTACTTCGCCGAATGCTTCTTTCAAGATACCTACGGTTAAAGCTGTTGTCAATGTTTTCCCATTGGTACCTGTGATGACAACAATCTCATAATCTTTTGAGAGGCTATCTAAAATATCTTTATCGAAGGCTAGCGCTAAACGGCCGGGATAAGTAGAACCGCGCCCTAGTTTCTTTAACATCAATTGAGCTGTTTTGCCGGCGCTGAGACCGAGTAATGTCTTCATTTTCATGTTTATATTTTAGCATAAGTTTCTTAATTTTAGATAGAGAAAAACGTCACGAATCATGATATAATGTTAATGATATCTATTTTTACATAGAAATGAGAGTTGTATGAGTAATTTATCTAGTATTGACACCAAGTTTTTATTGAGTTTATTTTCTGATCCCTGGATGCTAGCGGTGCATCTCTTGGATATTTTGATTGTGGCTTACTTGATTTATCGTTTTATTAAGGCCTTGACAGGTACCAAAATCATGTCCTTGGTGCAGGGGGTTATTTTCTTTTTGATTATTCGGTTTATGGCGGAATGGATTGGTTTCACCACTATTACCTATTTGATGAACCAGGTTATTACGTATGGGGTTATCGCTGGGGTTGTGATTTTTGCGCCAGAAATCCGTGCAGGACTTGAAAAATTTGGTCGCTCTACACAGGTCTTTTTACAAAAGCAAACGGTTAGCAGTGAAGAAGCCTTAGTAGACGCATTAATCAAGTCTGTTGCTTATATGGGTCCTCGAAAAATCGGTGCTTTGATTGCTATTGAGCAGACTCAAACCTTACAAGAATACATTGCCACAGGAATCCCTTTAAATGCAGATATTTCCAGCCAACTCTTAATCAATATTTTTATTCCTAACACTCCACTGCATGATGGTGCAGTCATTGTTGGCCATAATAAAATAGTAGCAGCTAGTGCTTACCTACCTTTGTCAGAATCCATGACAATTTCTAAGGAATTTGGGACAAGGCACCGAGCAGCAATTGGCCTATCTGAAAACTCAGATGCCTTAACTATTATTGTTTCAGAAGAAACAGGAGCCACCTCGGTTGCCCGTAAAGGACAATTTTTACATGATCTGACTGCAGAAGAATTTGAGACTGTTTTGCGAACTTATTTAATCAGTGAACCAACGATGACTTTACCATGGTACAAGAAAATTCTAGGAGGACAAGGCAAATGAAACGATTTTTAAATAGCCGCCCTTGGTTAGGGCTAGTTTCGGTCTTTTTTGCCATTCTGTTATTTTTGACAGCTGCGTCTAGTAACCATAATAATTCTGGTTCGCAAACCTATAGTCCGATTGAAACCTATACGCATAGTCTCAAAGATGTTCCTATTGACATGAAATATGACAGTGAAAAATACTTTATCAGTGGCTACTCTTATGGCACTGAAGTTTATCTAACATCGACTAATCGTGTTAAATTGGATTCTGAAGTAAATAGTGATACTCGCAGTTTTAAAATCGTTGCGGATTTAACAAAGAGTCATCCAGGCACTGCCACAGTCGACCTGAAAGTGGAAAATTTACCTTCTGGGGTAACCGCTACGGTATCACCGGATAAGATTTCAGTGATTATTGGTAAAAAAGAATCCAAAATGTTTCCAGTTCGAGGAGCAGTTGATGCCAAACAGATTGCCAATGGTTATGAAATCAATAAAATTGAAACAGGGATTGATAGGGTTGAAGTGACCAGTGATGACTCAACCATTGCTTTGATTGATCATGTTGTGGCAAAATTACCAGATGATCAGGTATTGGATGCTAATTACAGTAGTCGGGTAACGCTTCAAGCTGTTTCTGCTGATGGAACGATTTTGGCTAGTGCTATAGATCCGGCAAAAGCTAACTTGTTTGTCGGGGTTAAGCGGATCACTAAGTCTGTACCGATTAGGGTTGAAGCGGTTGGTGTAATGGATGACCGGTTATCAGATATTCAATATAAATTGTCAAAACAGACTGCTCTTATTTCAGGAAGTCGAGAGGCCCTAGAAGCCATTAACGAAATTGTAGCAGAAGTCAACATCTCTGATGTCACTAAAAATACGAGTAAGACTGTGAGTTTGTCATCTAATCAGGTTTCTATTGAGCCCTCAGTAGTGACCGTTCAGTTGACAACTACTAAAAAATAATGGATAATAGCTAAGAAAATTGAATGGAGGAAGCCATTAGGCTTATATAAATTATGGGAAAATATTTTGGAACAGATGGTGTTCGTGGCGAAGCAAATGTTGAACTGACACCTGAGTTGGCTTTTAAACTGGGCCGCTTCGGTGGTTATGTTTTGAGTCAACATGAGACCGAGAGACCTAAAGTTTTTGTGGCGCGTGACACCCGTATTTCAGGAGAAATGTTGGAGTCAGCCTTGATTGCTGGTCTACTATCTGTTGGTATTGAAGTTTATAAACTTGGTGTTTTAGCGACACCTGGTGTCTCTTATTTAGTTAGAACTGAAAAAGCAAGTGCTGGTGTGATGATTTCTGCGAGTCATAACCCTGCGCTTGACAATGGTATTAAATTCTTTGGGAATGATGGGTTTAAGTTAGCTGATGACCAAGAATTGGAAATTGAAGCTCTCTTAGATGCTCCGGAGGACACGCTTCCTCGCCCAAGTGCAGAAGGACTTGGAACCTTGGTAGATTATCCAGAAGGACTTCGTAAATATGAAAAGTTCTTGGTAACAACAGGTACTGACTTAAGTGGTATGACAGTTGCCTTAGACACTGCTAATGGAGCTGCTTCAGTGTCAGCACGTGATGTCTTTTTAGATTTAAATGCAGAAATTGCTGTCATTGGTGAAAAACCAAATGGTCTTAATATTAATGACGGTGTTGGTTCAACGCATCCAGAACAGCTTCAAGAGTTAGTTAAGGAAACAGGAGCAGATCTTGGTTTAGCCTTTGACGGCGATAGCGACCGTCTGATTGCCGTGGACGAAACTGGCGAGATTGTTGACGGCGATCGTATTATGTTTATCATTGGTAAATACTTGTCAGAAAAAAGACTTCTTGCTCACAATACCATTGTCACAACGGTGATGTCTAACCTCGGTTTTCATAAAGCTTTAGATAAACAAGGTATAAATAAAGCAATTACAGCAGTTGGAGACCGCTATGTGGTTGAAGAAATGCGTCGCTCAGGATACAATCTCGGTGGTGAGCAATCAGGCCATGTCATTATCATGGACTACAATACCACTGGAGATGGTCAGTTGACAGCTATCCAATTAACTAAGGTGATGAAGGAAACTGGAAAATCACTTTCGGAATTAGCTGCTGAAGTAACCATTTACCCTCAAAAGCTGGTTAATATTCGTGTGAAAAACAGCATGAAAGAACGTGCTATGGAAGTTCCAGCTATTGCTAACATCATTGCAAAAATGGAGGATGAAATGGCTGGTAATGGTCGTATTCTCGTGAGACCGAGTGGTACAGAACCTCTTCTTCGTGTCATGGCAGAGGCGCCAACAGATGCCGAAGTTGATTATTATGTCGATACTATTGCTGATGTAGTCCGTACAGAAATCGGATGCGATAACTAACGAGTTGAGTACAAACAAGAAACCTTAATTCTAAGGCTTCTGTCAACAATTGGAAAGAGGCTTGGGGCGTTTAGCTCAAGTCTCTTTTTATAAATTGCTAAAGTAGAAGAGAAAGGATATCGGATGACAAAACAGCAAATCGAAAAACTAGCGGACTTACTGCCTCCTTTTGCAGCCAAACTTTACTTAGACATGATTCCTGAATTTCAAGATGGTTATGCTTCATATGTTTATCAAACCCCAAAAGAAGATATTCAAAACCGTCGCATTAAGCAGTTAACTAAAAGTTTTGCGCGCTTGCTAGACACGCCTTCGTTTTATGTTATGCCCCTTTCCACACAAGTAGGCAGACAGCTGTTAAGGGATGAAGAAATAGCTTGTCACTCTTTATCCAGCGTAGGGGCTATTCAGACCTTTGAAGCTGCAGTTGAGGATGAAAAAGAAGTTTTACAGTTACTTCGTAATGGCTCTAGACTGGCTTTGCTTGTGTTAGAAAAATCAAATGAAACCGTTCATATGGATTTAGTAATACTGACCAAGGCAGAGCAAAAGGTCATATCACCAGCTATGTTAACTACTATTGAGGAGCATCTTTTGGCAGCTACTAAGGGAAACGCTTTACAGCTAACCGTTACAGTTGAGCAAGGAGCAGCAAGAATCTTTTACCAAGCCCATGGCTTTTACCAGAAAGTTGATGATTTGGCTTTTAAATCAACTGACGGTAAGTTGATTTGCCAACTGGTTAAAGACCTCTTTAAAGCATGAGTAAAGTGTAGAAAGGTATTCTTAGTGAGGCGTTTGGTCTCTAAAGTGGTATAATAAGAACATGTCAAAAAAACCTACCTCAGCTTATGTGCATATTCCTTTTTGCACACAAATTTGTTACTATTGTGACTTTTCTAAAGTCTTTATCCAAAATCAACCTGTTGATGCCTACTTGGAAGCGCTGATTCAAGAATTCGAATCCTATGACATTAATGACTTAAAGACTCTTTATATTGGAGGGGGAACGCCAACGGCGATTACTGCAGCTCAGCTGAAGTATTTATTAAGTCACCTTGAACGAAACCTCAATTTAGATTATCTTGAAGAGTTCACTATTGAGGCCAATCCTGGTGATTTAACCCCAGATAAAATTGAAGTGCTCAAACAATCATCTGTCAACCGGATTTCGCTTGGTGTGCAAACCTTTAATAATAAACAATTAAAGCAGATTGGCCGTAGCCATAATGAAGAACAAATTTATAGCACCATCGCTAATTTAAAAGCTGCAGGCTTTCACAATATTTCCATTGATTTAATTTATGCTTTGCCAGGTCAAACCTTAGCTCAAGTCAAGGAAAATGTTGCTAAAGCTCTGGCACTTGATATTCCCCACCTTAGTCTTTATAGCCTTATTTTGGAACATCACACCGTTTTTATGAACAAAATGCGACGTGGTAAACTTAACTTACCAACGGAAGACTTGGAAGCGGAAATGTTTGAGTATATTATTTCAGAAATGGAAGCTAATGGTTTTGAGCATTATGAAATTTCCAATTTTACCAAACCTGGTTTTGAAAGTCGTCATAACTTGATGTATTGGGATAATGTTGAATATTTTGGATGTGGTGCAGGGGCTTCGGGTTACCTTAATGGCATTCGCTATCAAAATAGGGTACCGATTCAGCACTACCTTAAGGCAGTTGAAGCAGGGAATGCTAGACTAAATGAGGAAGTGCTGCGCAAAGAGGAAATGATGGAAGAGGAACTCTTTTTAGGATTACGTAAAAAGACAGGAGTCTTCATCCAGCGATTTCAAGAAAAATTTGGTATTTCTTTTGAGGAGCGCTATGGAACTATTGTTAGGGATCTTCAAGATCAAGGACTGCTTGTCAAAGATGATGCCTTTGTCAGAATGACTAAAAAGGGTCTTTTCTTAGGTGATTCTGTTGCTGAGCGGTTTATATTAGATTAGGAGAGTTATTATGGGATTAAGTTATCGCGAGGACATCAAACTTCCTTTTGAGCTGTGTGATGTTAAATCAGATATTAAGTTTCCGCTTCTCTTGGACTATTGTTTAACGGTCTCTGGGAGACAATCTGCCCAATTAGGACGAAGTAATGACTACCTTTTAGAGCAATACGGCTTAATTTGGATTGTGACGGATTATGAAGCAACTATTCATCGCTTGCCTCGCTTCAAAGAAACCATTACCATTGAGACACAAGCCATATCTTATAATAAATTCTTTTGTTACCGACAATTCTATATTTATGACCAAGAGGGACAACTTTTGGTAGATATTCTAGCTTATTTTGCTTTGCTCAATCCAGAAACTCGCAAGGTAGCCTCTATTCCGGAAGATTTAGTAGCGCCGTTTGAAACTAATTTTGTTAAAAAGTTACGTCGAGCTCCTAAAATGCATCTCTTAGAAAAGCCCATTGACCAAGATTACCGTGTACGCTATTTTGACATTGACATGAATGGTCACGTTAACAACAGTAAATATTTAGATTGGATTTATGATGTGTTGGGGTATGAGTTTCTAAAGGCTCATGAGCCTTTACGCATGACTTTAAAATACGTCAAAGAAGTCTCACCAGGTGGTCAAATTACCTCCAGTTATCAGTTAGATCAATTGACTTCTTATCATCAAATCATAACAGCTGGGCAGCTGAACGCCCAAGCCACGATTGAATGGCGAGCGATTAAACAAATAGAAAGCGAGACAGACTAGTGCCTTATAAGGGTTATTTAATTGATTTAGACGGAACAATTTACCAAGGGAAAAACCGTATTCCAGCAGGGGAACGGTTTATCAAACGCCTACAAGAAAAAGACCTTCCCTATTTATTGGTGACTAATAATACAACACGCACACCTGAAATGGTTCAAGACATGTTGTCTAAACAGTTTAATGTTGAGACAGGCATTGAGACTATCTACACAGCTACTATGGCGACCGTTGATTACATGAATGACATGAACCGTGGCAAAACAGCGTATGTTATTGGTGAGACTGGACTTAAATCGGCTATTGCAGCCGCAGGCTATGTAGAAGAACTTGAGAATCCCGCTTACGTGGTGGTTGGTTTAGACAGTCAGGTGACCTATGAGATGTTAGCCATAGCCACCTTGGCTATTCAAAAGGGTGCCCTCTTTATTGGGACAAATCCTGATTTAAACATTCCGACTGAACGTGGCCTGATGCCAGGAGCAGGTGCATTGAATGCCTTATTAGAAGCTGCCACACGTGTGAAGCCTGTTTTTATCGGAAAACCCAATGCTATCATTATGAATAAATCACTAGAAGTCCTAGGAGTCAAACGTTCCGAAGCAGTGATGGTTGGGGATAATTACTTGACTGATATTATGGCAGGCATTCAAAATGATATTGCAACCATTCTGGTGACAACAGGTTTTACGAGACCTGAAGAATTACCAACATTACCAGTGCAGCCAGATCATGTCCTATCTAGTCTTGATGAGTGGGAATTGTGATGGTAGAAAACATTAAATTACTTTGCAGCTGGATATGGATATTAGTGTTAGCCATTCTCATGACAATCTATTCAGCTTGGCTATGGTATCCTCTTGAGGTGGAGTACCTGAAATTAGAACAAGTTGTTTTTATGAGCAAGGATGCTATCTTGCATAACTATAACGGATTACTCAATTACCTCACTAATCCCTTTGAGACAAGTTTGACGTTTGCTAGTTTTAGATCGTCGACAGATGGGCTTAAGCATTTTGCAGACGTCAAGTGGTTTTTTCATCTCACACAAGTCGTCTTTCTAGGTTTCCTTTACCCAACGGTCAAGTCTTTTAAGCAAAGATTCAAAACTAAAAGTTTCTGGTCCATTCAAAGGCCTTTAATAATAGCAGCTTTGTTTCCTCTTATGATTGGGTTAATGGCTAGTGTTATTGGATTTGAAAACTTTTTTATTCTTTTTCATAAGGTGCTTTTTGTAGGAGATAACAATTGGCTCTTTGACCCCTTGAAAGATCCTGTGATCTGGATTCTTCCAGAAGTCTTTTTCTTGCACTGTTTTCTCTTTTTTATCACCATTTACGAAGCTCTTCTATGGGGGTTAGTGGGATTGGCAAAATGGCAGAGCCCAAAGATAAAGTAGCAACTCAAAATTAAGGAATTCATTTTTCAAAAACAAGAAAACAAGCGCTTTGAAAACGCTTGTTTTTAGTTTATCGACAAGGTAAAATAAAGATACAAAAAGCACCGACTCGGTGCCACTTTTTCAAGTTGATAACGGACTAGCCTTATTTTAACTTGCTATGTTGTTTTGAATGGTCCCAAAACTACTAATATATCTAATTATTATGATGATAAGTTTTAGAGCTATGTTGTTTTGAATGGTTTTAATTCAACATCGTCAATGGTAACTTGAGAGAGAGGGATAAAGACCATATCCTTATGCCTTTCTATTCTTTCTATTAAAACGTTTTCATGTTATAATAGTCAAAAGGAGAAGGAGGGTGGAGCGATGGAACAAACATTTTTTATGATTAAGCCGGATGGGGTTAAGCGAGGGTTAGTTGGAGAGGTTTTGCGGCGGATTGAGCGTCGAGGATTTACATTTGAACGCTTGGAGTTGCGGCAAGCTAGTCCGGAACTCTTGGCTAAGCACTACGAAGCCTTGCTAACTAAACCATTTTATCCTGAGCTTGAAGCTTACATGACAAGTGGTCCTGTTTTAATTGGGGTGCTGTCGGGAAATCGGGTGATTTCCTCTTGGCGAACCATGATGGGGGTAACTAATCCTAAGGATGCTCTTCCCGGAACCATTCGTGGTGATTTTGCCCAAGCTCCTGGTGATGATGGAGGTATTTTTAACGTGGTGCATGGGTCCGATTCAAGAGACTCGGCTAGGCGTGAGATTGCCCTTTGGTTTAATCAAGCTGAACTTGATAGCTCTGCTATTGTTCCGAAAGATAATCAGTAAGAAAAGATAGGCAAAAGCCTGTCTTTTTTGTTATAATAGAGGGAAAGACTAAATGTATAGGAAAATAGAATGAACAGTCAAGATTTAAAGAAACGTCAGGAGAAGATTCGTAATTTCTCCATTATTGCACATATTGACCATGGCAAATCTACTCTCGCTGATCGCATTTTGGAAAAGACCGAGACCGTTTCCTCTCGTGAAATGCAGGCCCAGTTACTGGACTCCATGGATTTGGAGCGTGAGCGTGGGATTACCATCAAGTTAAACGCTATTGAGCTTAATTATACGGCTAAGGATGGGGAAACGTACATTTTCCACCTTATTGATACCCCAGGGCATGTGGACTTTACTTATGAAGTATCTCGTTCGTTGGCAGCCTGCGAGGGAGCTATTCTAGTGGTTGATGCAGCGCAGGGAATTGAAGCGCAGACATTGGCTAACGTTTACCTAGCCCTCGACAATGATTTGGAAATTTTACCTGTTATCAATAAAATTGATTTGCCGGCTGCTGATCCAGAACGGGTTCGCCATGAAGTGGAAGATGTCATTGGACTTGATGCTTCTGAGGCTGTTCTGGCGTCAGCTAAGGCTGGTATCGGGATTGAAGAAATTCTTGAGCAAATTGTTGAGAAGGTTCCTGCTCCTACGGGTGATGTGGATTCGCCTTTACAAGCCTTGATTTTTGACTCTGTTTACGATGCTTATCGAGGCGTTATCCTGCAAGTTCGGATTGTGAATGGTATTGTCAAACCTGGCGATAAAATTCAAATGATGTCGAATGGAAAAACCTTTGATGTCACAGAAGTTGGGATTTTCACTCCTAAGGCAGTTGGACGAGATTTCCTTTCGACGGGAGATGTTGGTTATGTTGCGGCTTCTATTAAAACAGTAGCGGATACTCGGGTGGGGGATACGGTAACTTTAGCTAATAACCCAGCTAAGGAAGCCTTGCATGGCTACAAACAAATGAATCCCATGGTCTTTGCAGGGATTTATCCGATTGAATCAAATAAATACAATGACTTGCGTGAAGCGCTTGAAAAATTACAACTGAATGATGCCAGTTTACAGTTTGAACCAGAAACGTCACAAGCTCTTGGCTTTGGTTTCCGTTGTGGATTTTTAGGTTTGCTTCATATGGACGTGATTCAAGAACGTTTAGAGCGTGAGTTTAACATTGATTTGATCATGACAGCACCGTCCGTGGTGTATCACGTTCACACAACTGATGGGGGTATGATTGAAGTGTCTAATCCCTCAGAATTTCCTGATCCAACGCGGGTGGCTTCTATTGAAGAGCCTTATGTTAAAGCGCAAATCATGGTGCCACAAGAGTTCGTTGGGGCTGTTATGGAATTGTCGCAGCGCAAGCGTGGAGACTTTGTAACCATGGATTATATTGATGATAATCGTGTCAATGTGATTTACCAAATTCCGCTGGCTGAAATTGTGTTTGATTTCTTTGATAAATTGAAATCATCAACGCGTGGCTATGCTAGCTTTGATTATGAAATTTCAGAATACCGCAAGTCACAACTGGTGAAAATGGATATTCTGCTGAATGGGGATAAGGTTGATGCGCTCAGCTTTATTGTCCATAAAGAATTTGCTTATGAACGTGGGAAAATTATTGTTGATAAGTTGAAAAAGATCATTCCACGTCAACAATTTGAAGTGCCTATTCAAGCGGCTATCGGTCAAAAAATTGTTGCTCGTTCAGACATCAAGGCCCTTCGTAAAAACGTTTTGGCTAAGTGTTATGGTGGTGACGTGTCTCGTAAACGTAAATTACTCGAAAAGCAAAAAGCCGGTAAAAAACGCATGAAATCGATTGGTTCGGTAGAAGTCCCTCAAGAAGCTTTCTTGAGTGTTCTCTCAATGGATGACGATGCTAAAAAATAATGATTTTTGAAAAAGTCAGATTGCTTATCTGGCTTTTTTGGTCAGTTGTGGCTGTGCTAGGTAAGATAGGTTGTCTGTCAGGGACATTGTATGACATATTCTAAACAAATGGTTCAAAAGATTGTCGTTTTTTGGTAAAATGAAAGCATTAACACACCTGAAAGGAGTTTCTCATGGAGACAAAAGATGACTTGAAAAAACGGATTGGTGATCTTTCTTACGAGGTTACCCAACATGCGGCGACAGAACGTCCTTTTACAGGGGAATATAATGATTTTTTTGAGAAGGGGATTTATGTCGATATTGTTAGTGGAGAGGTCTTGTTTTCATCACTGGATAAATTTAATTCTGGCTGTGGTTGGCCTGCCTTCTCAAAACCTATTGAAAATCGCATGGTCACGAACCACGATGACTCTTCTTATGGAATGAGACGGGTTGAAGTCAAAAGTCGGGAAGCGGGATCGCATTTGGGGCATGTCTTTAGTGATGGACCTCAAGAAGCTGGAGGCTTACGTTACTGTATCAATTCAGCAGCTCTTAAATTTATTCCTTATGATCATATGGAAAAAGAAGGCTATGCCCAATGGCTCACATTGTTTGATGAGAAATAATAGGGTTTCAAAATGACTGAAAAAGAAGCGCAGCTATTAGCCCAAGCAGAGGCCTGGATCAAGGAAAAACTGGCAGCGGATGCTAGTGGTCATGATTTTTGGCATGTGATTCGTGTTTGTCTCTTGGCTAAGATTATCGCCCAAGAGGAAGAGGGAGATGTTTTCATCTGTCAGTTGGCAGCTCTCTTGCATGATATGGCTGATGACAAACTCAATGATGATCCAAAGAAAGCCCACCAAGATATTCTGACTTGGTTAGCTGATCATGACGTATCGCAGAAGCAGTCTGATCAGATCATGACGATTATTGATACAATCTCTTTTAAAGGCGGTCACGGGAAACCATTGACAAGTTTGGAAGCTAAGATTGTTCAAGATGCTGATCGACTAGATGCCATTGGTGCTATTGGTATTGCCCGCTGTATGGCTTACTCAGGTCACACCGGTCGATTGATTCATGATCCTGATAGACTACCGCGAGAGACCATGACTGTTGAGGAATATCGTAAGGATGGGACAGCTATCATGCACTTTTATGAGAAATTACTGACGTTGAAAAATCGCATGAATACCGCTTACGGTCGTCAGCTTGCGGAGCATCGGCATCAGGTTTTGGTGTCTTATTTAGATGAATTTTATGCTGAATGGGATGGCTTGCGTTAAGAAATCAACTGGTGTATTTTAAAAGACACGTATGGGTTATGTCGAGTTATTCTAAGGTGTGTCATAGAATTAGTTTGAATAATTAAAACAGTTCATGACCATAAAAAGACCATTGATGATTTGGACATCAAAATAGGCTGAAAAAAAGGTAGTATAGGATTATGATGGTGATGTCGTAACGAAGTCATTAGATGGTAGGTGAACACCTAAGAAGACAAGATAAAGGAGAACGGAAAATGTCTGGACTAAACTGGTTTTCAGGAGGAAATGAGCGCCGACAGCAAGCTTCGCTACTCATCAAAGATTTAGTGGCAGATTTGAAGCAAAGTGGTGGAAAAGAACCGCTACAAAAAGTATTGCTCTCTTTTAATGAGGAGTTAAAGAGAGGAGAGTCCTTTATTCCTTTTATTTTAAGTCGTATGACAGTAGCAGTTTCAACAGTTTTAAAGGAACATCGGATCACCTTATCAGCGAAAGAATCTGCTCAACTGGAAGACTTGTATGCCTTACTGCAAATTCGATATGGTTATTAATGGACCATTTAGCGACAGATGATTCTTTGATAAAATCAATTGGTTTATCGAAAGCCTAAAACAGGTTATGGTTTTAGGTTTTTTGACTGTCTTCAAAGTAGATCGCAGATGCTGGTCATGGGGAGTTTGAAGATACTTGACGCTTGATGAAAAGATAGGTAAACTAAAGCTAAGAAAGCTGGTGAGAAAATGGCAACCCTCTTAGATTATATAAAGACTAATGGACACCGTGACTATCATAGTTTAGCCTTAAATGAATTAGATGTTGCGGTGATTAATGAAATTGGTTACCTGGCTTTTGATGAGTTAGTGGCTGATGATAATCACCTAGAGGCGACAATTAAACTAATTCAGTTGCCTTTACTGCAGACTAGAGAAATCAAGGGGGCTCCCTATGATTTTTTTAACACCAAAGAACGGTTGGATCTCTTTCAAATGATGTGTCAGTCAAAGCGGTTTTCAGAACTGACCTTATCGCACTATATCAATGACATCAATACTGAGTTTGAAAAGCAATTTGCAGCTATGGTGTTTCGTCTTCCTTCGATTGATTATACTCAACTGGTTTTTCGAGGGACCGATGACAGTTTGATTGGATGGAAAGAGGATTTCAAGCTTACTTATATGCGGGAAATTCCAGCTCATCGCTCCGCCATAGACTACCTTAAAACCTATCACACCTATTACCCTAATCAAAAATTAGTCTTGAGTGGGCATTCCAAAGGAGGAAACCTAGCCTTGTATGCCGCTAGTTTTGTGCCAAAGAATGTGCAAGCCTCTCTCAAGGACATTTATCTTTTTGACTCGCCTGGTCTCATCAAAGAATTTCTTACTCATCCAGGTTACCAAGCCATTCGCCGTCGACTGGTTGTGATAAAGCCACAAGATGCTATTATAGGTGTTATGCTTTATTGTGATGTATCTGAAAAAATTGTTCAGAGCCAGTCTTATGGGTTGTTACAACATCAAATGGTCAATTGGCAAATCACGCCGAATGCTCAATTTAAAAGGGCACCTAAGCGAAGCGCACTTAGTTATGATTTAGAAGAAACGTTTAAAGACTGGACCAATCAGTTATCAAAACAAGATCTGAAACTATTGTGTGATACTTTTTTTGATTGTTTGGCTGCTAGTGGGATCACTAGTCTAAATGCCTTTAGTCTTGACGATAAGGCGTTTTTAACCTTGATGCGTGTAATCAGTTCATTACAGTCTATTGATCATGAGAAAAAGAAGGTGATGGTAAAATCCCTTCACCAATTGATGGTAACCTATGGTAGCTATCGTCGTCGAGATATTTCTGAAAATATCCATAATCACCTTCAACAGTTGTTAACACTCACAAAGGGAATCAAATAACATAATGGTTGACTCACCAAAGCTAAATGACAGGAGTGTTGAGGAATGAGGGTCAATTTTACAAGCCTTTGTAAAAGGTCTATAATAGGGAATGAAAAAGGAGTTTAGTATGTCAACTTATTTAAGAAAACTTCCAGGCTTGTTACTTTGTCTACTTTTAGCTCTTCCAGCCTGGTATTTAGGGCGCTTATTCCCCATTATTGGAGCACCTGTTTTTGCTATTCTTTTAGGAATGTTGTTAGCCTTGTTTTATCACCATCGTGACAAGACTAAAGAGGGAATTAGTTTTACATCCAAGTATATTTTGCAAACAGCAGTTGTTTTGCTTGGATTTGGATTAAACTTAACCCAAGTTATGGCAGTGGGCATGCAGTCTTTACCGATTATCGTTTCGACCATTGCCACCGCGCTGTTAGTTGCCTATGGCCTGCAAAAGTGGTTAGGCTTGGATGTGAATACGGCTACTTTAGTGGGTGTAGGTTCTTCCATTTGTGGGGGATCAGCGATTGCAGCGACAGCGCCTGTCATTAAGGCAAAGGATGATGAGATTGCCAAAGCTATTTCAGTCATTTTTCTCTTTAATATTCTAGCAGCTTTGCTATTTCCAAGTTTAGGACAATTATTAGGCTTATCTAATGAAGGTTTTGCTATTTTTGCTGGGACAGCTGTTAACGACACCTCTTCCGTGACTGCAACGGCCACGTCCTGGGATGCCGTTCACCATTCCAATACACTAGATGGCGCAACCATTGTCAAATTGACTCGCACCTTGGCTATTATTCCAATTACTTTAGGCTTATCTCTTTACCGCGCTAAAAAAGAGCACGAAATCGTTACAGAAGAAGGCTTCATCCTTAGTAAGTCATTCCCTCGTTTCATCCTCTTCTTTTTATTAGCTTCCCTCATTACAACGCTGATGACCAGCTTTGGTGTTTCTGCCGATGTTTTCCATTCCTTCAAAGAATTATCCAAATTCTTTATTGTTATGGCTATGGCAGCGATTGGTTTAAATACAAACCTGGTTAAATTAATCAAGACGGGCGGTCAAGCTATTCTTTTAGGGGCTATTTGCTGGGTGGCCATTACTCTTGTCAGTCTAGGCATGCAATTCTCTTGGGGCATTTGGTAATCAGACACGAGAAATCAGTTTGACTGGTTTCTTTTTTTGTACCTTATTTGTGTAGAATTGTCTACATTTTAAAGAGAATAATGCATTTTTAAAACGTTTTCATTTGATAAAATAAACCTATCGCTAAACCAGTTCAGTAAAGATAACTGGTTGAGATAAGCAATTATCGTTTACTCAGCGTTTTTTGTTAACAGAGGAGGATAGGAATGAAACGAAAATTTCTCATTGGTAGTCACGGCAGACTAGCCAGTGGTTTGCAAAGTTCCATTGACATTTTAGCAGGGATGGGTCAGTCACTTGAAATCATTGATGCTTATGTTGATGATAGTGATTATACTAGCCAGATTGATGACTTTATCGCTGGGGTAGCAGCAGATGAACAGGGCCTCATTTTTACTGATTTATTAGGTGGTAGTGTGAATCAGAAAATGGTAACGGCTGTGATGGCCAGTGGTAAAAATAATATTTTTTTAATCACAAATAGTAATCTAGCGACCTTGTTATCAGTGATGTTTTTGAACCCTGATGAGGCGCTTACTAAAGACGAAATTGTAACCGTTATCAATGAGTCTCAGGTTCAGTTTGTTGACTTGAGCCCTGCTACGGATTCAGAAGATGACTTTTTTGATTAATATCTAGGAGGAAGACAAATGATTACCCAAATTCGTGTTGATGATCGCTTGATTCATGGTCAAGTTGCAGTTGTCTGGACTAAAGAGTTGAATGCTCCACTCTTAGTTGTGGCCAACGATGAAGCGGCTAAAAATGAGATCACTCAAATGACGCTAAAAATGGCCGTACCAAATGGCATGAAATTGCTTATCCGTTCTGTTGAAGAATCTATTAAGCTCTTTAATGACCCACGCGCCAAAGACAAGCGTATCTTTGTTATTGTGAATTCTGTCAAAGATGCCTGCGCCATCGCTAAAGAAGTTCCAGACTTAGAAGCTGTTAATGTGGCTAATGTGGGACGCTTTGATAAGTCAGATTCAGCAAGCAAGGTTAAGGTGACGCCAAGTCTTTTGTTAAACCCAGAAGAAATGACTGCCGCAAAAGAATTAGCAAGTTTGCCAAATCTTGATGTCTTTAACCAAGTATTGCCATCCAATACCAAGGTTCATTTGAGTCAATTAGTCAACTAAAGAGAGGTAAAAAGTATGTTAGTACCAGCAACAATGGCAGCATTAGCTGTGTTGATTTGTTTTGGGGGAAATTATTTAACCGGTCAAAGCATGATGGAAAGACCTTTGGTGGTTGGTTTGGTCACAGGTCTTCTTTTAGGAGACATGAAGGTCGGCATTTTAATGGGAGCTTCTTTAGAAGCCCTCTTCCTGGGAAATGTTAATATTGGTGGTGTGATTGCTGCAGAACCTGTAACGGCAACTGCTATGGCGACAACCTTTACCATTATTTCACATATTGACCAAAAAGCAGCTATGACTCTAGCTGTTCCAATCGGAATGTTGGCAGCTTTTGTCGTCATGTTCTTAAAAAATGTCTTCATGAATATCTTTGCTCCAATGGTTGATAAAGCAGCTGAAGCTAATCATCAAGGTCAGTTAGTGATGCTTCACTACGGTACTTGGATCATCTATTATTTAATCATTGCCTCTATTTCCTTTATTGGTATTTTGGTGGGAAGCGGTCCGGTGAATGCCTTCGTGGAACACATTCCCCAAAACCTCATGAATGGACTAAGTGCCGCAGGTGGCCTCTTGCCAGCCGTCGGTTTTGCCATGCTGATGAAATTATTGTGGACCAACAAATTAGCTGTTTTTTACCTATTGGGCTTTGTCTTAACAGCTTATTTGAAATTACCAGCTGTGGCCGTAGCGGCGCTTGGAGCAGTTATTTGTGTGATTAGTTCCCAACGTGATTTGGAATTGGATGCTATCACTAAGGGAGCCTTTAGCAATCAGACAAGCTTTGACTCAAAAGAATCAGAAGAGGAGGATTTCTTCGCATGACATCACAAGATAATTTGACCAGAGAAGAACGCAAAATGTTGCGCTCAGTCTTCTGGCGCTCATGGACGATGAATGCCAGCCGTACAGGTGCAACCCAGTATCATGCCGTTGGTGTGATTTACACCCTTTTGCCTGTTATTAATCATTTTTACAAAACAGATAAAGATAAGGCAGACGCGCTGGTTAGACATACGACATGGTTCAATGCCACCATGCACATCAATAACTTTATCATGGGTCTTGTGGCATCGATGGAAAAGAAAAATAGTGAAGATCCTGAATTTGATGCCAGTGCCATTACGGCGGTAAAAGCATCCCTAATGGGACCTATTTCCGGCGTTGGAGATTCCTTCTTCTGGGGAATTCTTCGAGTTATTGCTGCAGGAATTGGGATTTCCTTGGCAAGTACAGGGTCAGCCATGGGTGCTGTTGTCTTCTTGCTCTTGTATAATATCCCTGCTTTTATCATTCATTATTACAGTCTATATGGTGGTTATTCTGTTGGTGCAGGCTTTATCAAAAAACTTTACGAATCTGGTGGCATCAAAATTGTGACCAAAACCTCAAGCATGCTTGGGTTGATGATGGTTGGATCAATGACCGCTTCAAATGTGAAATTCAAAACCATTCTTACGGTTGCTGCGAAAGGTGCCAAAGAAGCAGCTTCCATTCAAGATTACCTTGATCAGTTATTTATTGGCATTGTACCGCTTTTGGTAACTTTGGCAGCCTTTTGGCTCTTACGTAAAAAGGTCAATATCAACTGGATTATGTTTGGTATCATGTTCCTTGGCATTATTCTTGGCCTTTTAGGCATTTGCTAATAATCTCCTAGCAACAAAGGTAAGTAAGATAAGTTTTCTTGTCTTACTTATCTTTTTTCATTAATGGTAAGACGTGATGCGATGCAGTATTTCTGGAAAAAACCTGTTAGCGGTTAAGAATCTGCTATAATGTAAGGAGATACAAATGCGAGGTAACCAGGTGGAAGAAAAGTTTAAACAACGATTGCAAAAGGACATTTCACGGCATTTTTCTTACCAATCACTCATGTTATCAGTGCTTTTGATTGGTCTTTTTGTCATTTTCTCTTTAGCCCCACAGCAAATTGGCTTGTACCGCGATGTCAATACGATTTCGGACCGTTACCACCGTTTCGTGACTAAGCAAGAGGCCTTGTTAGAAGACTTAGGAATAACGAGTGTTGAGCCTTTTCTAAATGGTAGCATTAGCGCTGAAGAGTTGAGCAAACACTATTTTCATCTTCGGCAAACAAGTCAACTGTCAACTGATTTTTTTATCTTTTCTCAAAACCAAACCCTTTTGTTTGCTAGCAATCCCCATTTGGGTTCTTTTTTGAGCAAGTCGGTTTATATCCAGGAAGTTTTGGCAGGAGCAAAGACCAAAAAGCCTTTCTTTAGAATAACCATGGATAATGAAGAAGGTCATTATCTGATAGTGATTAAGCCAATAATCAGCCAAGAAAAAGTTAAAGGGCATGTCTTTTTAGTCATGAATGGTAAAGATTTTCTCCATCCAAGCAAGACCTTGACCTCTGATTTGGTCATTGCAGATCGACTAGATAATACTTTTACCTTTACCAACCGTGATTTTATCACTTCCAGTTTGGATAAGGTTAATAGCTCCTTGTTGCAAGATTACTTTGTTTTCCAAAATCATCGTGCCTTTGTCGTGAGAAAAGTAGCGCTGCAAGGAAATCTCTGGTTATACATGTACCGTCCGCTGATTCCAATTACGTCAGTTGTCTTGTTCTCGCTCATTTCTTCCCTTATTATCTTTGTGATTTTACAGCGCAAATCGAGTGGCTTGGCCAATCGTATTGCAGCTAAAAATTCGATAGCCATCAATCAAATGGTTCAAGAGATGGGAGCTATTTCTCGCCAGGAAAAAAGTCGGATTGACTTAGATAGCCAAGACGAGTTTCAATATTTATCTGGCCAGATTAATCACATGGTGGAACAATTACAGGAACTACATGACAAGACCTTGGCCTTGGAAACGCAAAAATTAGTGTTTGAAAAACGGATGTTGGAAGCTCAGTTTAATCCTCATTTTCTCTACAATACTTTAGAAACCATTTTAATCACTAGCCATTACGATCCAGTTTTAACTGAAAAAATTGTTATTCAGCTCACCAAATTACTGCGGTATAGTCTGACAGATTCCACCAAACCTGTCCTACTCAAAGATGATTTAAGTGTGATTGATTCTTACTTGGTCATCAATCAGGTGCGTTTTGAAGAATTACAATACTGTTTTCACCTCTCGCCAGACCTTGAAAACCTCTCTGTGCCAAAGTTGTTTTTACTCCCTTTGATTGAAAATGCTATAAAATATGGATTAAAAGAACGTCACGATGTCCGGATCGAGATAGCTTGTTATCGCAAAGACAATCACATTGTCTTTGCTGTGAGTGACAACGGCACAGGGATATCACCTCAAAAGCAATTAACCATTCGAGAACAACTGGAAGCGGCAGAATCTCATCATGGATTGGTTAATTCTTACCGTCGTCTCAAACATCATTTTTCAGAAGTGTCATTGGTGTTTGTCCAAGAAGACGACCAGTTCACTGTCAGCTATTATGTGAAGGAGTAGTCAATGTATAAATTAGTGATTATTGAAGATGAACATATTATCCGAAAATGGCTGCGCTACGCCGTTGACTATGAGTCTTTAGGAATTGTCGTTGTAGGCGAGGCCAAAGATGGTAAAGCAGGTGCTACCTTAATCCGAGAGTGTCAGCCACATATTGTCCTGACAGACATCAACATGCCCATCATGACCGCATTTGACATGTTTGAAGAGACCAGGGAACAGAACTATGCCAAAATTATCTTATCTGGCTATGCCGATTTTCCTAATGCACAATCAGCCATTCATTATGGTGTTCTGGAATTTTTAACCAAACCGATCGAAAAAGCTGCTCTTTGGGATTGTCTTCAAAGCATCGTTGATCAGATAGAAAGTCAAAAGAAAGCAGGCAGACAGGAAAGTTCCTCTCTCTACCTACCTTTACCCCAGGTGAATGATCAGTTTCCTGACATTGTCAAAGCTATTCTGGATTGGGTACATGAGCATTTTCAAGATAAAATTACCACAGGTCAATTGGCTCATGAGTTGGGATATAGTGAAAGTTACCTTTATCAAATCGTAAAAAAACACCTTCAAATGACTTTGAATGAGTACATCAACCAATACCGCATTAACCAGGCCATTCAACTAATGGAAAAAGAGCCGGACTTAATGGTATACCAAATAGCAGAAGCAGTTGGAATTTATGATTATCGTTATTTTGACAGGGTATTTAAAAAATACCTTGGCCAGACAGTCAAAGCTTTTAAAGAACATCATTTTCTGAAAACACACGAAGGAGTATGTCATGAGAAAACCTAACTGGAATTGGAGGATTAGCCTGGTTCTTGCGATTCTTTTCTTTCTTCTTGGCATTTGCACCCTTGCCAATTTGTCACCGTCTAGAACATTACCATCAAAAGAACTCGTGATTTTGAGTCCGAATAGCCAAACGATTTTGACCGGAACCATCCCTGCTTTTGAGGAAAAATATGGGATTAAGGTTAAGATTATCCAAGGAGGGACTGGCCAGCTCATTGATCGCTTGCGCCAGAAGAGAAGTTCATTGAAAGCTGACATTTTCTTTGGAGGCAATTACACGCAATTTGAAAGTCATAAACACTTATTTGAATCTTACCTGTCTCCTGAGGTAGCGACAGTTCTTCCAGATTACCAATTGCCTAGTGATAGAGCCACTCCATACACCATAAATGGCAGTGTCTTGATTGTGAATAATGAATTGGTACAAGGACTTAGCATCACAAGCTATGAAGATCTCCTTCAACCAGCTTTAAAAGGAAAGATAGCTTTTGCTGACCCGAATAAGTCTTCCAGTGCTTTTTCGCAGTTAACAAATATATTACTTGCTAAGGGTGGCTATACTCATTCAGAAGCTTGGGATTATGTGAAGCAGTTGCTCATCAATACCAATTCAATGAGGGCTGCTAGTTCGTCGGATGTCTACCAATCTGTCGCTGCAGGAAAGATGATTGTTGGTCTAACCTATGAAGACCCTTGCATTAATCTCCAAAAGAGCGGCGCCAACGTTTCGATTGTCTACCCTAGAGAAGGGACAGTGTTTGTCCCTTCATCTGTGGCCATTGTCAGAAATGCTCCAGCGATGGAAGAAGCCAAGTTGTTCATTAATTTTATGCTTTCTCGAGATGTGCAACATGCGTTTGGTCAGTCAACCAGTAACAGACCCGTTCGGCAAGACGCTCAGACAAGTCATGACATGAAACCACTTGAGGAGATTACTACCCTAAAAGAAGATTATGCCTATGTGACCAAGCATAAGAAAAAGATATTAAATACCTACAACCAAATGGTGAAAGATTTGGAGAATATTAAAGAATGACTGGACGGAGAACTGTTTCAGTCTTGGAAAAGAGGCTTTAAAGCCTTTTTTCTATGGTATAATAAAAAGGAAGTTCTGTTAAGAAAGTCAGAATTATGTCATCAAAAACCATTGATATTGAAAAATACCATCAACTAGCTTTGCAACGGCAGGCTGAACACCGAAAGTTTTTAGCAGCCTTAAAGAAAAAACCACCTAAACATCTCGATAAGATTGTCCAAGACATTCATCAAGAAGTTTTTCAAGAGATTGATTGCATGGCCTGTGCTAACTGTTGTAAAGATTTAGGGCCTGACTTGACAGAGGCTGATATTGTCAAAATTGCCAAGCTCTTTCGGATGAAGTTGGCAACCTTTGAAAAAACTTATTTGCACGTCGATGAGGATGGTGATAAGGTTTTCCAGTCCATGCCTTGCCCGTTTTTAGGCGGGGACAATCTTTGTAGCATTTATGATGTGAGACCCAAAGCCTGCCGAGAATTCCCTCACACAGACCGCAAAAAAATCTACCAGATTAATCATCTCACACTCAAGAATACCTTGATTTGTCCAGCAGCTTACGAGTTTGTGGAACGCTTAAGGAAGCGTTTAGACAGTTGTTAAATCTCATGAGAGGGGCGGTTTGTCTCTAGTTTTCATCGGGAAGTATCTGCTAAATGGACACCTTGCTTCTTATCAGAGTGACTGGCATAGACGGGTGACTTTTCAATGATAAAAGAAGGAGCAAGTAGTATAGTAACTATATACTAAAAAGGAGTACCTAATGACAACAGCATTTGAGAAAATGAATCGTGGCGAATGGTATGATACTAATTTTGATGCTGAACTCATTCAAAAACGCATGGAAGCACAAGATCTATGTTTTGATTTAAACCAATTAAAACCTAGTCGAGAAGAGGAGCATTATACTATTCTAAAATAACTCATGGGGCAGGCCTTTGATGGTTTGGTCCTGCTTAATCCTTTTATGTGTGATTATGGCACAAATATCATTTTTGGGAAGAATTGTTTTGTGAATAGTAATTGTTACTTTATGGATGGTGCAAAGATTAATCTGGGAGACAATGTCTTTGTTGGTCCTTCGACAGGCTTTTACACGGCGCCAATCATCCTTTAGACTATAAACACCGCAATGAGGGTCTGGAAAAGGCGTTACCAACTACAATAGGTGATAATGTCTGGTTTGGTGCGAATGTCAATGTCATGCCTGGTGTCACCATCGGCAGTGGCTGTGTGATTGCTTCAGGTTCAGTCGTCACTCATGCTATCCCGGCTAATTCCCTCGCAGCTGGTGTCCCTTGCCAAGTTGTGAGAGAAATCGAACAGGAGTAGCCAATTGGAGCTAAATCAGTACTGACGTCGAGAACTAGTTGGACGCTATTTTTGTCGTAATCATATTTCTAGAACGAACAAGAACAATAAGCCATCTCAGAATCAGAGCTTGCAAAGCATTGAAACGATAAATAACCATAATAGACGTCAAAAGGCCTGGACTACAAGTGAACGGACTCTTAATTGTTAGATATTTATCTAACTTTTGGAGCCTCAATCAACGTCCATGGCCTTTTTGCAATTGTTGAACTGATCAAATCTGATGTCTATCAAAGAGTTGGTCAAGCTTATGACTGGTAACTGTTGCGAAGAATGGTTTTAATATCTTCAACTGTCAATACTTTGCCAGAAGAAACAACCTCCTCGTTCAATACTAAAGCCGGGGTCGCCATAACACCATATTTAGCAATCTCGGTAAAGTCTTTTTCGTGTTCAATGGTTACTGGGACACCTTCTTCTTGAGAAGCTTGTCTCACATGTTCTTCTAGAAGATTGCATTTTTTGCAACCAGATCCTAACACTTTAAAAATGGTTTGAGTCATCATGAATTCCTCCTAAATGATGAGATATTGTAACATATTAAATAAATAACCTACTAAAACAATCCCCAGAGTACAAATAGCGATAAAAGTACCTAGTAGACGTGGCTTAACAGCTCTTTTCAACATAATGAGAGATGGTAGGCTGAGAGTTGTAACTGCCATCATGAAAGCCAAAACAGTTCCTAACTGCGCGCCCTTACCTAACAAGGCTTCGGCGATGGGTATTGTTCCAAAAATATCAGCGTACATAGGCACTCCGATAACAGTGGCAAGGATGACTCCTAAAGGGTTATGGCTGCCTAATATGCTAGTTACCCAATGATCTGGGATCCAATTATGAATAAGGGCGCCGATACCAACCCCAACTAAAATATAAGGAAAGACTTTTTGAAAGGTCTCAATAACTTGTTCCTTAGCAAAGGTTAGCCGATCTTGACAGGATAATTTTTTTAATGTGCCATTAGTCAACGGTGCATTCTTGATAAATTCTTCTACATATTTTTCCATCCCTAGCGCTTGGATGAGTCGACCACCAAGAATGGCAATTACCAAGCCAAGGATAACATTAAAGACTAGCAACTTTTGCTCCAAAAATACTCATTAAAAGAACTAAACTGCCTAAGTCAACCATGGGAGATGAAATCAAAAATGAAAAAGTGACACCAACTGGAAGTCCTGCACTGGTAAACCCCATAAAAAGTGGAATGGAAGAGCAGGAACAAAAAGGGGTTACTGTCCCTAACAGCGCTGCTATCTAGTTAGCTGTTAGCCCATTAAATCGAGTGAGTATACGACGACTACGTTCGGGTGGGAAGTAGCTTTGAAGGTATGAAATGCTAAAAATCAAAACGCCAAGTAGAATAGTGATTTTAATCACATCGTAAAAGAAAAACTGTAGGCTTCCTCCTATCCTTGATGATAGCTCTATTCCCAAAGAGGAGAGAATTTTTCCAATTAGCTCATTTAACCATTTCATTCCTAGAATGTGTTCTTGTACAAATAACCACATGCTTCCTCCTTTTAAGTGACATCAAATATTTTTGATTTGTTTTCTAAAATGAAAGCCATCCTCACGATGACTTTTGTCGACATTCACAATTGTTAGAGGAAGGATCATGAAGGGATAGAATATCATTTAGTAGGTCAACTGCTTCTTGGCCAGCGGCAGCACTCAGGCTATAATGTTTCCATTTCCCCTTTTGTCTACTCCTTACAAGTCCAGATTGGCACAAGATTTTCATATGATAGGATAGGGCAGATTGTGCAATGCCTAGCTCTTCTATTAACACACAGGCACAGGTTTCACCATTTTTTAAATACTCTAAAATAGTAAGACGATTATTATCGGCTAGTGCTTTAAAAATCTGAATGCCGTTATGATAATTACTCACTAGGATTTCCTCATATCAATTTTATTTGATTTGTTTCTTGTTTTCAGTTTACTGCTAATATGTTCACTTGTCAATTGAAAAAATGAGAATAACTTGGATTATTCAGGTCACGCCTTAAACCAATTTAAGGGCGTGGTATAATAGGGTTATCACTAGTGAGGAGATTACTTTGACATATACACACCTTTTTTTCGATCTTGACCACACCTTACTGGATTTTGATGCGGCAGAAGAGGTTGCCTTGACCAAGTTGCTAGAAGAATATCAAGTTACTGATATTAAGGCCTATAAGGACTACTATAAACCGATGAACCAAAACCTGTGGAAACAATTGGAGTATGGAGGTATTAGTAAAGTAGACTTGATTAATTCTCGTTTTGCTCTGCTATTTGCTCATTTTGGAGTGACGGTTGATGGTAGGGAGTTAGCAGAAGCTTATCAAAAGCATTTAAAGCATCAAGGGCAAGTTTATGTTGGTGCTAAGGAACTGTTAGAAAAACTAGTCGCCAAAGGCTACAACCTATATGTGGCAACCAATGGCATCGCAACAATCCAACAAGGTCGATTGGAAGCATCTGGTTTGGTGCCTTACTTCAAAGCCATTTTTATTTCGGAACAGTCGGGTAGTCAAAAACCTAACAAAGCTTTCTACGATTGGATGACCCAGCAGGTTCCTCATTACCAACCTGACCAGGCTGTGATGATTGGCGATAGCTTATCGGCTGATATTCAAGGGGGAATTAATGCTGGCATGGATACCTTATGGTACAACCCAAAGCATCTCCTGAATAACAGCCCTGTTCATCCGACTTATGAGGTGTCAGATTATCAAGCCCTGCTGACCTCTATTATGGGAACAACTGACAATAGCCTTTAAAAATAGCGTAGTCATTTTTTGAAATCGATTTCGATTTCTGATAGACTAAAGGTATTAAGCAAAGGAGGCTATATATGATGGCTTATCAAACAATTTACCCTTATACAAATGAAGTCCTTCATGCATTCGACAACATGACCGACCAAGGTGTGGCAGATGTTCTTGAAAGAGCTCACCTTCTCTATAAAAAATGGCGTCAGGAAGATCGTTTAGAAGAACGTAAAGCCCAGCTTCATCAAGTGGCTAATATTCTTCGTCGTGACCGAGACAAATACGCTGAAATCATGACCAAAGATATGGGAAAACTGTTCACAGAAGCCCAAGGTGAAGTAGATCTTTGTGCTGATATTGCTGATTACTATGCTGATAAGGCAGATGAATTTTTGATGTCTACGCCACTAGAAACAGATTCTGGTCAGGCTTACTATTTGAAACAATCAACAGGTGTTATCCTAGCTGTTGAGCCTTGGAATTTTCCTTACTATCAAATCATGCGGGTTTTTGCGCCAAACTTTATTGTTGGGAACCCAATGGTTTTAAAACACGCGTCCATTTGCCCACGCTCTGCCCAATCTTTCGAAGAATTAGTTCTTGAAGCTGGTGCTGAAGCAGGTAGTTTTACCAATCTGTTTATTTCTTATGACCAAGTGTCACAAGTGATTGCTGATAAACGTGTGGTTGGTGTCTGCTTGACAGGTTCCGAACGTGGAGGAGCTAGCATTGCAGAAGAAGCTGGTAAAAACTTGAAAAAAACAACTCTTGAATTGGGTGGCGATGATGCCTTTATTATCCTTGATGACGCGGATTGGGATCAATTAGAGAAGGTTCTTTACTTCTCTCGTCTCTACAATGCAGGACAAGTATGTACCTCATCGAAACGTTTTATCGTGCTTGACAAAGACTATGACCGTTTCAAAGAATTATTAACAAAAGTCTTCAAAACAGCTAAATGGGGTGACCCAATGGATCCCGAAACGACGTTGGCACCATTATCATCAGCTCAAGCTAAAGAAGATGTTCTTGACCAAATTAAGTTGGCCTTGGATCATGGTGCGGAACTGGTTTATGGTGGTGAAGCGATTGATCATCCAGGTAATTTCGTCATGCCAACCATTATTGCTGGCCTCACAAAAGACAACCCTGTTTACTACCAAGAAATCTTTGGACCAGTTGGTGAAATCTACAAAGTATCTTCTGAAGAAGAAGCGATTGAAGTGGCGAATGATTCTAACTATGGTCTTGGAGGTACTATCTTTAGTAGCAATCAAGAGCATGCGGAAGCAGTGGCTGCTAAGATTGAAACTGGTATGTCCTTTATCAACTCAGGCTGCACTAGTCTTCCAGAGCTCCCATTTGGTGGGATTAAAAATTCAGGCTATGGCCGTGAATTGAGTGAGCTTGGTTTTACCTCTTTTGTAAACGAACACCTTATCTACACCCCAAATCAACAGTAATTTTTCAACCCCTAAGGACATAGTGCTTGTTTTTAGGGGTTCTTTTGGAGATATTATGGACATTAATGTTTTTGCAACAGATATGGATGGCACTTTTTTGACAGATGCTAATGATTATGACCGTCAGCGCTTTGCCCATGTTTTTGAGGCTTTACAGGGGCAAGGGAAACGCTTTGTTGCCATCAGTGGCAACCAATACGACCAAATCAAAGGATTTTTCAAAGACTACGCTGACTAGATAACGATAGTCAGTGAAAGTGGTGCCTACATCGTTGAAAATGGAAAGGTGCTGGTTAGTTATCCTTTGAATCGAGAGGTGGTTGAGAAGGTCTTTACTTACTTGGAGGAGCATCAGTTTAGCCAAGAGGCTATTATTTGTGGAGAGACCGCTGCCTACCTTTTAAGCAGTGCAGCATCTGAAACCAAAGTTTTTTTCAAGACCTATTACACTGCTTTAGAAGAAGTTGATGATTTCAGCAAGTTACCAGACAATGCTTTTTGAAGTTTTCGTTTAATACCCCTGAGGAGGAGACCATAAGGATTGTTGAAGAGCTCAATCAGCAGTTGGGAGATAAAGTGGCTGCTGTTTCTTCTGGTCATGGCAATATTGATGTTATTGGAAAAGGGGTTACTAAAGGGACAGCCCTGACTTATTTATTGCATAAATGGCAATTAGAACCTGATCAATTAATGGCGTTTGGAGATGGCAATAATGACCTTGAGATACTTCGTTTAACCGTGCATTCTTACGCCATGACGAATGCCAGCGATCAGGTAAAGGAAACGGCACACTTTGTGACCATGTCAAATAACGATTCAGGTGTTCTAAGCGTGATGGAAAAAGAATTACTTTAACCAAGGAGCCCTAGGGCTCTTTTTTGAAGTCAAAAACCCAAATTTTTGATAAACTAGTAGCATGAATGAACTGATTAAACACAAGCTAGAACTCTTGCCAGATAGCCCTGGTTGCTACTTGCATAAGGACAAAGAGGGAACCATTATCTATGTAGGCAAGGCTAAGAATTTGAAGAACCGAGTGCGGTCTTATTTTCGTGGTAGCCATGATACCAAGACAGAATTATTGGTGTCTGAGATTGCTGATTTTGAATTTATTGTCACCGAATCAAATACTGAAGCCCTCTTGCTTGAAATCAACTTGATTCAAGAGAACATGCCCAAATATAATATCAAGCTCAAAGATGACAAGTCTTATCCTTTTATCAAAATCACCAATGAGACCTTTCCTCGCCTGCTCATTACGAGACAGATTAAGAAAAATGACGGCCTATATTTCGGACCCTATCCAGATTCGTACACCGCTAACGAAGTGAAAAAATTGCTGGATCGTATTTTCCCTTTTAAGAAATGTAAAAACCCTGTCCATAAGGTTTGTTTTTATTACCATTTAGGACAGTGTTGTGCTCATACCATCTGCCATACAGATAAGGCTTATTGGGATGGTCTGGTAGAGGATGTCAAACACTTTTTGAATGGCAAGGATGATAAGATTATTGATGGGCTGCGGGCAAAAATGTTAGCAGCTTCTGAGGAAATGGCATTTGAACGTGCTGCTGAATATCGAGATTTGATTTCAGGTATTGCCACCATGCGCACTAAGCAGCGGGTGATGAGTAAGGACTTGCAAGACAGGGATATTTTTGGCTACTTTGTTGATAAGGGATGGATGTGTGTCCAAGTTTTCTTTGTACGTCAAGGGAAATTAATCCAGCGGGATGTCAACCTCTTTCCTTACTACAACGACGCGGAAGAAGATTTTTTAACCTATATGGGGCAGTTTTATCAAGATAAACAGCATTTCATCCCCAAAGAAGTCTTTATTCCAGAAGCTATTGATGAAGAACTAGTAGCCGCTATTGTGCCAACAAAAATCATCAAACCAAAACGAGGTGAGAAAAAACAATTGGTGGCTTTGGCGACCAAGAACGCACGCGTTAGCCTTCAGCAGAAATTTGATTTGTTGGAAAAAGATATTAAGAAAACTAGCGGTGCCATTGACAATCTAGGCCACTTGTTAGGGATTGACAAGCCAGTCCGTATTGAGGCTTTTGATAATTCCAATATTCAAGGGACAAGCCCTGTAGCGGCTATGGTTGTTTTTCTTGACGGGAAACCTAATAAGAAAGATTATCGTAAATTTAAGATTAAAACAGTGGTGGGCCAAGATGATTATGCCAGCATGAGGGAAGTGATTTTTCGAAGGTATAGCCGTGTTAAACATGAAGGACTGGTAGCTCCTGATTTAATCATCATTGATGGTGGGCTAGGGCAAGTCAATGCGGCCAGAGAAGTGATTGAAGACCGACTAGGATTAACTATTCCTATTGCGGGCCTGCAAAAAAATGATAAGCACCAGACCCATGAATTGCTCTTTGGCAAGCCACTCGAGGTAGTCCCCTTACCCCGTAATTCAGAAGAATTTTTCCTCTTGCATCGCATCCAAGATGAGGTGCACCGCTTTGCGATTACTTTCCACCGACAGGTTCGCAGTAAAAATTCATTCTCTTCGAAATTGGATAAGATTCCAGGACTAGGTCCGAAGCGCAAGCAGATACTGCTTAAACATTTTAAAACCATGACAGCCATTGCGGCAGCTAGTCCAGATGAGATTCATTCTTTAGGGATTCCTAGAGCGGTGGCATCAGCTGTCCATCAGCATCTGACAGACAGTCAGCAAAGTTAATCACAATTAAAAACGCCTGAAACATTTCTGTCTCAGACGTTTTTCTTTTTATCTTAGTGACTTTGAACGTCTTTCAATAGCTGACTAAATGATAACAATCCTTGGGTTTCGTAAGTTTCTGTGAACTGACGCACGAGGTCAGTATCGTATGTTTCTGACTTCAAACGTAACTGATCCACAGGAAGATGACGATTGTTAGCGATTTCAACGTCAATTACCACAGGACCAGTAGCCCCCTTGAGCTTCTTGAAAAGCCGTTTTGAATTCTGCTAAACTATGAACCGTAAAGCCCTTAGCGCCCATGGCACTAGCAGCTTTAGCAAAATCAATATCCATGAGGTCAATGCCAGAATGGGGTTGTGGCATATCGTCTTACTCTGCTTCAATAACTTTTATCATCGCATCAGATGCTTTTATCTTACTCATACGAATGTCCTCATTTAGCTAATGACAAAACACGATCTTGAAGGAAAGTCGTGTTACAATTCAGATAGCTGGATACCCTGTAGAGATATTTCCCTAACTGAGGTGAATTGTAGCAGACTTTCCTGTTGGTCAGTCTTAATATTATTCTGATATAGATATCTTACTGCTCAAAAAGAAATAAATCAAAAAATTTAAGCTAATTAGTAATAAAAAATAGAAATGTCGTGAAATTGTGATTTTCAGAAGGCTTTAAACACTTTTTATGGTAAAATGAAAGGGTATTAAAAATCAGAATTAGATAGGAAGTTTTGAGATGAAATTTCTAGAATTGAACAAAAAACGTCATGCCATTAAGACCTTTAATGACAAGCCAGTTGACTATAATGACTTGCGAACGGCGATTGAAATTGCGACTCTAGCACCTAGTGCTAACAATATTCAACCATGGAAATTTGTAGTGGTTCAAGAGAAAAAAGATGAGCTTGCTAAAGGCTTACCGCTAGCAAATAAACTTCAGGTAGAACAGGCTCAATATGTGATTGCCTTATTTTCAGACACTAATTTGGCCTTGCGTTCTCGTAAAATTGCTCGTATTGGTGTCAAATCATTGCCAGACGACTTAATTGGCTATTACATGGAAACATTGCCACCACGATTTGCTTCGTTTAACGAGGTTCAAACAGGTGAATATTTAGCTATTAATGCTGGTATTGTGGCTATGAACTTGGTGTTAGCTTTGACGGATCAAAAAATAGCATCTAATATTATTCTTGGTTTTGATAAGTCAACAACCAATGAGATTTTAGACATTGATCCGCGTTTCCGTCCAGAATTGCTGATTACAGTTGGTTACAGTGATGAAAAACCAGAACCTAGTTATCGTCTACCCGTTGACGAAGTGATTGAAAGAAGGTAATTATTATCTACATCGTCTCACGCTGTTAGCATCAGCTGATAAATACTTCTTAATGGTTTTACCTTATCTGACAGCTAAAGCAAGATGCTCTTTTATTCCTCGTTGTATAGGCTAGGAAATCTAGGATTTTTAATAGTGATGACCTTTTTAAGGAAAGAAGTATAAGAAGGAGAAAAAATGACAAGTATCGATTTTAAAGCAGAAGTTGACAAACGTAAAGAAGCCATGTTGGCGGATTTGATTGACCTGTTACGTATCAATTCAGAACGTGATGACCAATTAGCTGATGACAAACACCCTTTTGGACCAGGACCAGTTAAGGCCCTGGAGCATTTCCTTGCAATGGCTGAGCGTGATGGTTACAAAACGCGTAATATCGATAACTATGCGGGGGACTTTGAGTTTGGTCAAGGTGATGAAGTGCTAGGAATCTTTGGTCACCTTGATGTTGTGCCAGCTGGTAGCGGTTGGGATACCGATCCTTATGAGCCAGTGATTAAAGACGATCGCATCTATGCGCGTGGGTCTTCGGATGACAAGGGACCAACCATAGCGTGCTATTATGCCCTTAAAATCATTAAAGAATTGGGTCTACCTGTGTCTAAAAAGGTACGGTTTATCGTTGGTACTGATGAAGAATCTGGCTGGGGTGATATGGATTATTACTTTGCCCATAACGGTTTGAAAAATCCAGACTTTGGTTTCTCACCAGATGCCGAATTTCCAATTATCAATGGCGAAAAAGGAAACATCACCGAATACCTTCATTTTACAGGAGAAAATCAGGGAGCTTTTGTGCTTCATCGCTTCCAAGGTGGTTTACGTGAAAATATGGTACCAGAATCTGCAACAGCAGTCATCACGGCACCGCATGACCTTAATGTATTAGAAGCAGCTTTGGAGCAATTTTTATCAGTACATAGTGTTAAAGGCGCTATGGAGGCTTCTGATAGTAAAATTGAAGTAACTATTATTGGGAAGTCTGCTCACGGGTCAACCCCAGAAGCTGGAATCAATGGTGCCACCCTACTAGCTAAATTCCTGAATCAATTTACCTTTGAAGGGGCTGCTAAAGATTATTTACATGTGGCAGGTGAAGTGCTTCATGAGGACTTTGCGGCAGAAAAATTAGGCCTTGCTTATACCGACGACCGTATGGGAGCCTTGACCATGAATGCAGGTGTCTTCAACTTTGATAGTCAATCAGCTGACAATACCATCGCCTTGAATTTCCGTTATCCAAAAGGGACTGATGCTGCAACCCTAAAAGCAGGATTGGAAAAACTATCAGGATTAACTAAGGTAAGCCTTTCTGAGCATGAGCATACACCTCATTATGTGCCAATGGATGATGAATTGGTAGCAACCTTGCTTGCTGTTTATGAAAAACAAACAGGTCTTAAAGGCTATGAACAAGTTATCGGCGGAGGAACCTTTGGTCGTTTGCTAGAACGTGGTGTGGCCTTTGGAGCTATGTTCCCAGGCGATGAAAACACCATGCATCAAGCCAATGAATATATGCCTTTAGAAAACATCTATCACTCTGCTGCTATTTATGCTGAAGCTATCTATGAATTAATTAAATAAGCAAAAAGGAGCCGTCAGGCTTCTTTTTGCTTATTTAATTAATTTCAAATATATATTATTGTTCCTTTCATTTGTGAGTTGAACACTTCAACAGTCAGGAGAGTGACTGTTTGAGGAAATCTAATTCATTCCATGCCTATAATAACCGCTTAACTACGGCGAAAAGAATTAAGTGACAATAGACTTATTGCTAATTTAATAAGGAGTTGGATGGTTGCTAAAACAGTTAGGGAGTTTTTTGTTTGAAGAAATCCGGGGATTTACATGACTAAATAAAAAAGTATTTAACTTTCCTATCTATCGATTTCATTTATTTATAATCTAATAAAAAAATATTTGAAAATAGATAAAAAACTTGCAAAGGATGTAAAAAATGATATTACTACTTTGTAGAAAGCAACTAACGTTGATTTATTCAATGAAGCTAGTGAGGATGGCCGGCTGCTTTAGGCTTGAATTGGATACTAAATGAGATTAGTATCGGCTTTAGAGGGTTTTGGTTTACTTTTCCACAAGCAGTAAAAAGTATTTCATATGGAAGAGGGACTATACAACCCTCTTTTTTGTTTGGAGTTATATAATAATAAGTACTTCTTTTTCTATTTTAATTTCAGAAAGAAATCGACTACTGGATAAATTTTTCTCACAAAGTCATATTAAGTATTTTGCTCTTGGTAAATTATTAATATTCTTTTACATTTTGTGATATAATAATTGTATTAGTAAAGCAATATAGTCCTAATTGATTAGGAGAAAAATCATATTGAGAAAAATCGGAAATAAAAAAGATTATTATTGGGCTGCGGGTGCACTTATTGCACTATTTTTAGGTGCATTTATATGGGGAATTTTATTCGGTTTCATTTTCCGAAATTCTGCTTCGATTACTCTATCAGTAATGATTGGTGGAAGTATAAGTAGTTTAATTGTCCTCTGGTATGGCTATTCTTTAAAAAATAATTGGTCTCTATCTGATTTTGGATTTCATAAAGGGAAGCATTCCTTATGGCATCTATTGTGGTGGATTCCATTGACATTTATTTTTTCCATTGCGGGAGCAGGCTTGTTTTCGTTCCTTTTTAAAATACCCCATGAAGCAAAGGCTGGTGGGATTAGTAGTGAAACTATGGCTTTGGGATGGGCTGTTGTTCTAGTCATAGAACTAACAGTAGGTATATTAATTCCCTTCATTGAAGAAATTATTTTCAGACGATTTTTATTTGAATGGCTTCAATTGTATTTTTCCAAATGGCTTGCTGCATCAATAGTAGTTTTTGTTTTTACAGTACTACATATTATTCCAGCGGTAATGGCTTATGTCTTGTTTTTAGGAATTTCACTCATGCTTTCTCGAATTTGGTTTCAAAATTTGACGGCACCTTGGCTTATTCATACCATCAATAATTCTCTTGTTGTTTTGATTGCGACGTTAAGTTGAGATATTAAAAATTTCACAATAAGATAATCTCTAGTACGAATCGACATTTCTTGTAAAAATATAAAATCTCCAAGTTCAGAGCTCAGAAAGCCCACTGGGCTTTCTGACTATTTACCAAGACAGAATTGGCTAAAGAGTTGGGTAATGAGTTCATCAGGAGCAGCGTCTCCTGTGATTTCTCCGAGGATTTCCCAAGTTCTGGTTAGATCAACTTGTAGTAAATCCACTGGCATGCCAAGGGCTAAACCATCATTGACAGCTTCCAAACTTTGTACAGCCTTTTCAATCAAAGAAATGTGGCGGGCATTTGACAGGTAAGTGGCATCTTGCTCTACCAAACCAGCGTTGTCAAAGAAAAGCTGGTTGATGCGATCTTCGATCAGGTCAATATTATGGTTGGTTAACACCGAAATAGGAATAAGATCCGCTGGCAACTGTTCCAATTCAATCTTTTGTTCCAAATCTGTTTTATTCAGCAATATAATACGGTTACTGTCTTGACTGAGATATAATAGCGATCGGTCTTGGTCAGTTAATGGTTCAGAGGCATTCAGCACAAGGAGAACAAGGTCAGCTTCTTGAAGAGCTTTTTTAGACCGCTCAACTCCGATTTGTTCGACTAAATCATCTGTTTCACGGATACCAGCCGTATCGACAAGTTTGAGAGGAACTCCTTTGATATTAACGTATTCCTCAATGACATCTCGGGTAGTTCCTGCAATATCAGTGACGATGGCTTTGTCCTCTCGTAACAAATTATTAAGCAAGCTTGACTTACCGACATTTGGTCGTCCAATAATAGCTGTGGATAGTCCCTCGCGAAGAATCTTGCCGCGTTTAGCTGTGCGGAGGAGGTTTTTCAAAAGCTTTTGGAATTCTTGTGTTTTCTCACGTAACAGAGCAGTTGTCATTTCTTCCACATCGTCATATTCCGGGTAGTCAATATTGACTTCAACTTGGGCTAAGGTATTGAGAATTTCTTGACGGGTATCATTGATAAGCTGGGAAAGGGAGCCATCCAGTTGCTTGACCGCAATTGTCATAGCCTTGTCTGTTTTAGCACGAATAATGTCCATGACAGCCTCAGCCTGAGTCAAATCAACACGACCATTTAAGAAGGCACGTTTGGTGAATTCACCTGGCTCTGCCATTCTAGCCCCTTGTCGAATCAGTAATTGTAATATTTCGTTAGTTACCGCAATACCACCGTGCGTATTGATTTCAATTACATTTTCACGGGTAAAGGTTTTGGGAGCCAGCATGACTGACACCATAACCTCATCGACAATAGTTCCTGTCTTAGGATCAACGATATGACCATAGTTGATGGTGTGAGAAGCTACTTGCTCTAAGTTCTTTCCCTTAAAAACAGATTGTGCAATGGCAAGCGCATCTGTTCCTGATAGACGGACAATGCCAATAGCCCCTTCACCAAGAGGGGTTGAAATGGCAGTAATTGTATCAAATTCTTTAGTTATACTCATGCCATCTATTTTAAATCAAGTCCTGTCAGAAAGCAAGGTCTTGCTATGACAAGAGGAGAAAATCAGATATTTTCATTAACAAGCGGGCGCTTTCATGGTATAATAAAGTGCTAGGACGCAAATCTAATATAAGGGGGAATCATGGAAGCACTCAAAAAAATCGCTGGGGTTACTGCTGCCCAATACGTCACAGATGGTATGACCATTGGATTGGGAACAGGATCAACCGCCTACTATTTTGTTGAAGAAATTGGCCGTCGTGTAAAGGAAGAAGGACTGCAAGTGGTCGGGGTTACGACATCAAGTGTAACCAGTAAACAAGCAGAAAGTCTAGGTATCCCTTTAAAATCAGTAGATGAGATTGATAGCATCGACCTCACTGTAGATGGTGCTGATGAAGTTGATAAAGACTTCAACGGTATCAAAGGGGGAGGAGCAGCTTTATTGATGGAGAAGATTGTGGCCACACCAACAAAAGAATATATCTGGGTTGTGGATGATTCTAAAATGGTAGAGCATTTGGGTGCCTTTAAATTACCAGTCGAAGTGGTTCAATACGGTGCTGACCGATTACTCCGTGTCTTTGAAAAAGCTGGTTACAAACCTTCTTTCCGGATGAAAGGTGACAGTCGTTTGGTGACCGATATGCAAAACTATATTATTGACCTTGATTTAGGTTACATTGAGGATCCCGTTGCCTTTGGTCGCTTGTTAGATGGGACAGTTGGTGTTGTGGAACACGGTCTTTTTAACGGTATGGTCGATAAGGTGATTGTTGCGAGCAAATCGGGCGTTACTGTTTTAGAAGCGCCTAAAGCAGGTTAGTCTTAGTATAGTAACTGTGTTAAAAATATTTTATAGGTTTTAGGGAGCCAACCGTAACCTCCCTTAGATTGGAGACTTATGTCAAAATTTAATCGTATTCACTTAGTTGTTTTAGATTCTGTTGGTATTGGTGCAGCACCAGATTCTGACAAATTCTTTAATGCAGGTGTAGCTGATACAGATTCTGACACCCTCGGCCATATTTCAAAGACAGCAGGCTTAACTGTTCCGAATATGGCAAAAATTGGACTTGGTAATATTCCTCGCCCAGTGCCACTACAAACCGTTCCAGCAGAAAACATTCCTACTGGTTACGTGACCAAATTGGAAGAAGTATCTCTTGGAAAAGATACCATGACAGGCCACTGGGAAATTATGGGCTTGAACATTACGGAACCTTTTGACACTTTCTGGAATGGTTTCCCAGAAGAGATTTTAACTAAGATTGAGGAGTTTTCTGGTCGCAAAATCATTCGCGAGGCCAACAAACCTTATTCAGGAACTGCGGTTATTGATGATTTTGGTCCACGTCAAATGGAAACAGGTGAGTTGATCGTTTACACGTCAGCAGACCCAGTACTTCAAATTGCAGCTCATGAAGACATTATTCCTGTGGAGGAGCTTTACAAGATTTGTGAGTACGCTCGCTCCATTACTCTTGAGCGCCCTGCTCTTTTAGGTCGAATTATTGCACGTCCTTATGTAGGGGAGCCAGGAAACTTTACTCGTACAGCTAACCGTCATGACTATGCAGTGTCTCCTTTCCAAGATACCGTTTTGAACAAACTGGCTGACGCAGGTGTCCCAACTTATGCCGTTGGTAAGATTAATGATATCTTCAACGGTTCAGGTATTACAAATGATATGGGACATAACAAATCAAACAGTCATGGTATTGACACGCTTATTAAGACCCTTCAATTACCTGAGTTTACTAAAGGCTTCTCTTTTACTAACCTTGTTGATTTTGATGCAAACTTTGGTCACCGTCGTGATCCAGAAGGTTATCGTGACTGCTTGCATGAATTTGACAATCGCCTACCTGAAATCATCGCAAATATGAAAGAAGACGATTTGCTTCTCATCACTGCTGACCATGGTAATGACCCAACCTATGCAGGCACCGATCACACTCGTGAATACATCCCATTGCTTGCCTACTCTGCATCCTTTACTGGAAATGGTCTTATTCCACAAGGGCATTTTGCGGATATTTCAGCAACTGTTGCAGAAAATTTTGGAGTTGATACAGCCATGATTGGTGAATCATTCCTTGGTCACTTAAAATAAGAAAGTTAGTAATTGATAACGGAAGAAATCACGATTTATCATAATCCAAACTGTGGCACTTCACGTAATGTTCTTGCCATGATTCGTCATGCAGGTATTGAGGCTACTATTATTGAGTATTTGCAGACGCCCCCTAATCGGGAGACTTTACTTGAGCTCTTACAATCTATGGGAATCTCTGCGCGAGAACTCTTACGAACCAATGTTCCTGAATTTGAGGCTCATGGATTAGCAAATCAAGCAGTAGCTGAGAAAGACATTATTAATGCCATGTTGGCGGATCCAATTTTGATCAATCGTCCTATTGTTGTGACTCGCAAAGGAGTAAAACTTTGCCGTCCTTCTGAGACTTTACTGGATATTCTTCCTGTTCCCCTGCCTAGTCCTTATATTAAAGAGGATGGCGAGATTGTGAACCCTATTGAGGTAAAAGGAGAAAAAGATGTCATTGATGACTAAAATTAACGAAACAAAAGACTTTTTAGTTGCTAAGGGAATTGAAGCCCCAGAATTTGGATTAATTCTAGGTTCAGGACTTGGTGAACTTGCTGAAGAAGTAGAGAATCCTGTTGTTATTGATTATGCAGATATTCCAAACTGGGGCAAATCAACAGTTGTTGGCCATGCTGGAAAATTAGTCTACGGTGATTTAGCTGGTCGTAAAGTACTTGCCCTACAAGGTCGTTTCCATTTTTACGAAGGAAATCCGCTTGAAGTGGTGACTTTCCCTGTTCGTGTCATGAAAGCTCTGGGATGTGAAGGCGTTCTTGTCACAAATGCAGCTGGAGGTATTGGCTACGGCCCGGGTACCTTGATGGCAATCACAGATCATATTAACATGACTGGAAATAACCCACTAATTGGTGAAAACTTGGAGGAGTTTGGTCCACGTTTCCCTGATATGTCCGATGCCTATACTAAGGTTTATCGCGATAAGGCACATGAAGTGGCTGAAAAAATGAACATCAAGTTAGAAGATGGTGTTTATATGGGCTTAACTGGTCCAACTTATGAAACACCAGCAGAAATCCGTGCTTTCAAAGTATTAGGAGCAGATGCTGTCGGCATGTCAACTGTGCCAGAAGTTATTGTGGCTGCTCATTCTGGACTTAAAGTACTTGGTATTTCAGCCATCACTAACTTTGCAGCTGGTTTCCAATCAGAATTGAACCACGAAGAAGTTGTTGAAGTGACTGAACATATCAAAGAAGATTTTAAAGGTCTTGTTAAAGCTATTTTAGCTGAGTTGTAGGATAAAAAAGAGAGTACTCACTGAATCTATCTTTTCAGTGGCCTCGCTCTAGAATCTACAATTTGATATCTGACAATGAATATTAGTTATCATATTTTTAGGTGCGAGATTAACCTTCTTGTCACTTGCTTTTTCGGAAGAAAAAAATAGGAAAATATGATAAGTAGGTATCATATTAAACTAAGAAAAATATTATTTGTTTTATGTATTTTTCTTAGTTTAGTTGGTATCGTGTTTGCCATTAAAAATCTCGTAAAATTTGCTGTTTCCTTTATTATTCTAGGATTAGCATGCAATTTTCTGGGATTATTAATTAACAAAAAATAATAAATGAATAAATGTGCGATGGATTCCATATTCTATATAAGGGAATGTGGGCATCTTTCCCATCCACTTAATTTAAAAATAAGAAAGGAAAGAGAGTTAGTTCTTTCTGATTTGAACTCAAGCGGAAAACTCGGAAAAAAGGAGAAACTGCCTAAGAAGATGGTGTTTCTTGTCAGTTTTCAATTTTTCAGTCATTTTCTGGTCGCTCTCTGTATCATAACTGATGTCTATTCATATTTCTGCCAAACAAGGCGATATTGCTGATAAAATCCTTCTACCTGGAGACCCTCTACGTGCGAAATTTATCGCGGAAAACTTCCTTGAAGATGCTGTTTGCTTCAATGAGGTCCGTAACATGTTTGGCTACACAGGAACTTACAAAGGCCACCGTGTCTCTGTTATGGGAACGGGTATGGGAATGCCTTCCATTTCCATCTATGCTCGTGAGTTAATTGTTGACTACGGCGTGAAAACATTGATTCGTGTTGGGACTGCTGGTGCCATCGACCCTGATGTTCATGTGCGTGAACTGGTACTTGCTCAAGCAGCCGCAACCAACTCAAACATTATTCGTAACGATTTTCCAGAATTTGATTTCCCGCAAATTGCTGATTTTGGCTTGCTTGATAAGGCTTACCATATTGCCAAAGAAATGGGTGTGACAACTCATGTTGGGAATGTGCTCTCTTCTGATGTCTTTTACTCTAACATGCCTGAACGTAACATGGCTCTTGGTAAATTGGGTGTTAAAGCCATCGAAATGGAAGCAGCAGCTCTTTATTATTTAGCGGCTCAGCACCAGGTTAAAGCCCTTGGAATCATGACGATCTCAGATAACTTGAATGATCCAACTGAAGATACTACAGCTGAAGAGCGTCAAACCAACTTCACTGATATGATGAAAGTTGGTTTGGAAACTTTAATTGCCAATGATTAACACTCAAACAATAGACATCCTTTTGGATGTCTATGCTTATAATCACGCCTTTAAGGTTGCACAAATATTATCGGATTTTCCAAAATCCGCTCTCTATTTATTAGAAATGCTCAAAGAACGACGAGAATTAAACCTCAATTTCCTGTCAGAGCATCAAGCAGAGAATCAGACTATTGAAAAAACCTATGGCCTGTCAGTATGGCTAAACCAAACACTTGAAGAAGAACAAATTGCTAACTATATTTTAGATTTGGAAGTTAAGGTGAAGAATGGTGCTATCATTGACTTTGTCAGGTCTGTATCACCTATTCTTTATCGGCTTTTTCTCAGATTAATAGAGGCAGAAATTCCAAATATTAAACGTTATATTTTTGACACAAAGAATGACCAATATGATACTTGGCATTTTCAGGCCATGTTGGAATCTGATCACGAGGTTTTCAAAACTTATTTATCTCAAAGACAATCCCGTAACGTCACGACCAAAAGTTTGGCCGATTTATTGGCTTTGACCCATTTACCTCAAGAAATCAAGGATCTTGTTCTTTCTTTGAGAACCTTTGAGAAATCGGTTCGTAATCCCTTAGCACACTTGATTAAGCCCTTTGATGAAGAAGAATTACATCGGACAACTCATTTTTCTTCTCAGGCTTTTCTAGAAAATATTATCGCCTTAGCGACTTTTTCAGGTGTGAATTACCACAGTGAGCCATTTTACTTTGATCAAATGAATGCCATTATTAAAAAGGAACTGGGTCTTTAAAGATCGCTTAGACTTCATGGCTAACAAAAACACGGTAACTCAACCCTAAAAGGTTTTGCTATCGTGTTTTTTGTAATCTATTAAAAAGGCGGCTGACTAAAAGAGACTTCCTCAATTAGGTATTTAATAAACCGTTCTCCCATTTTAGAAAGATTAGCTTTTTCGTGTTTGATAAAGACAATATCAATAGCATCAGGGACATCTAGTGGAATAGCCACAATCTGATCTCCATTGAGGTTACTATTTAAGATACCACTAGCAACTGTGTAACCATCTAAACCAATCATGAGATTAAAGAGAGTAGCACGATCGCTGACCACGATGGATTTACGATGAGGCATTTGAGCCATCATCTCCTCTGAAAAGTAAAAGGAATTGTGAATGCCTTGATCATAACTCAGATAAGGAAAATCAGTCAAATCATCCAAACTTAAAAGACTTTTCTTAGCTAAAGGGTTTGACTTGCTGACAAAAATATGAGGATGAGCCTTGAAGAGAGACGTTACCGTCAAATGATTATCATCAAAGAGTTTCGTCAAAACATCCCTGTTATAATCATTGATAAAGAGAACCCCGATTTCAGAACGAAAGTTTTTAACGTCATCAATAATCTCCCAGGTCCTCGTCTCACGCAAAAATAGCTCGTATTGGGTCATGTCTGTTCGCTTGAGGAGTGACACAAAAGCATTAACCACAAAGGCATAGTGTTGAGAAGAGACACTGAATAATTCTCGGCTGGTGTTTTGGTTTTTATAGCGGTCTTCTAACAGCGAGGTTTGCTCAATGATTTGACGCGCATAAGATAAAAATTCCACCCCGTCTTTTGTTAAGGTAATCCCTTTTGGATTTCGGATAAAAATAGTAATCCCCATTTCAGTTTCCAAGTCCTTGACCGCGTTGGAAAGGCTTGGCTGTGTAATAAATAATTGTTTGGCTGCCTCGTTCATAGAGCCGCATTCGACAATTTTGATAATGTAATGTAATTGTTGGATTCTCATAGATACAGTCTATCTCAAAAAAAATAAAGACGCAAGCACAAATGTTTCGAAAGTATGCCTTAACTGGTGTTGGCTATTTAGTGAGTTTCCCAGCAAATTAGGACTTTAATGTCCCAAGATTTTAAAAATCACTTTCAGCAATTTCGTTGCCCTTTTATTTTTCTTGTGTTATATTAATAGTATTAACAAATCAGTTTTTTTCTAATCAAAGGGTGGTGATCGTGTGAATATGGCTGAACAAACTAGTCATCAAAACTTAATCCAAAAATTATTAGTCAGTATCCACTATTTGACCCTTTTTCGTGATGAATTGAAGCTTGTTGGGCGAACACCTTCCATACTTGGAGGTGAATTTCCAACTCATTTGGTTCAATCTGAATTTGGGGACATTGTTGCTGCCATCGCTACTTTAGACAAGCAACAACGCTTAATTGAATCGACCTTTTGGTATGAGGAATCAGCGTTTAAATTAATGAATAAAACGCTGGATATTGTTGACAATTGGATCAAGGGGGTAGACCACCTCATTGATTTGTGTCAATCAAAGGAAGTTTTTCAAGCTATTATTGGTGATAAGCGTATTCGAGTTTTTGGTGTGTTGATTGATGTCTTCTCCTCCTTAAAAATTATTGCCATGTCCCTCAAAGAAGAACCTATTCCAGAGGTGCTTTATGACCACATTAAATTGGTTAACTTAGAAGAAGAAGTCTTTATCAAACATTATCAAAGCCCTAAAGTGGTTGTTGCAGAACATCATCAAGCAATGGATTAAAGCTGATAGGGACAGTTGACTTCTGTGACTAAAAAAGATACAATAACTAAAATAATATAAAAACCTTTAAATGACGTCCAGAGAGGCGAACAAGGAATACAGGAGAAAAAGAGGATGAACTTTCCCTCTTACTTTGGTGTAGCCTCGCTTCTTTGGAAGCGAGGTTTTTTGCTAGTCTAACCCTGTTAAGTGCGCTTAGAAAGGATGAGTTATGCGAGAAGAACGACCGATTATTGCCCTAGATTTTGCAACAGTTGAGGAGGTGACAGCATTTCTTTCACTTTTTCCAAAAGAAGAAAAACTCTATGTGAAGATTGGTATGGAGTTATATTACGCTCAAGGATCAGAGATTATTCGATATGTCAAAAGTTTAGGACATAGTGTGTTCTTGGATTTGAAATTACATGATATTCCCAATACCGTGTATTCTGCAATGAAAGTCTTGAAACAATTGGAAATTGATATGGCAACTGTTCAAGCAGCAGGGGGTGTTGAGATGCTAAAAGCAGCTAGAGAAGGTTTAGGAGAAGGTCCAATCTTGCTAGCAGTAACTCAGCTAACCTCTACCAGTGAGCAACAAATGCGAGAGGACCAAAACATTCAGTCTAGTCTTTTGGAATCCGTTTTACATTATGCCAAGAGAGCAGCTAAAGTTCAACTTGATGGCGTGGTTTGTTCAGCTCATGAAGTAGAACGCATCAAAGCTGAAACCCCTAACGGATTTGTGTGTTTAACCCCTGGAATTCGACCAAAAGGTAGCGCTGTTGGGGATCAAAAACGCGTCATGACTCCCGCTCAAGCAAGAATTATTGGAAGTGACTATATTGTGGTTGGGCGTCCTATTACTCAGGCAGAAGATCCAGTGGCTGCTTACCAAGCCATAAAAGCTGAATGGACAAGTTAAGCAAAAACATAATGATGAGTTAACATGAAAAAAAACGAACACAAACAAGGAGATGAAAAGATGACATTAGCAAGCCGTGTTGCATCCGATTTACTTGATATTCAAGCTGTTTATTTAAAACCCGAGAATCCTTTTACTTGGGCCTCTGGAATCAAATCCCCTATTTACACTGATAATCGTATTACCCTATCTTATCCTGAGACGCGCAACCTTATTGAAAATGGTTTTGTGGACACTATTAAGGCTCATTTCTCAGAAGTTGAGGTCATCGCTGGTACAGCCACAGCAGGGATTCCCCACGGAGCTATTATTGCTGATAAGATGTCACTTCCTTTTGCGTACATTCGCAGCAAACCTAAAGATCATGGTGCTGGGAACCAGATTGAAGGGCGAGTCTTGAAAGGTCAAAAAATGGTTATTATTGAAGATTTGATTTCAACAGGTGGGTCGGTACTAGATGCAGCCGCAGCCGCTAAACGTGAGGGAGCAGACGTTTTGGGAGTGGTTGCAATTTTCACTTATGAGTTACCAAAAGCTAGTCAGAATTTTGAAGAAGCAGGGGTGCAACTGATTACCTTGTCAACTTACAGTGACTTAATCCAAGTAGCTAAAGAAAAAGGCTACATTACAGCTGATGGCCTGCAGCTACTTCAAAAATTCAAAGAAGACCAGGAAAATTGGCAAGGGTAAACTATCGCTAATCTCCCTGCTTTACGGAAAGGAATGCACTATGTCTTACAAAGCTTTACTGGAAGCGGGAGAACCTGTTTATCAGAAAACAGAACGCTTCCACCATTATAAAAATCCCACTACCTCAGAACGTTATTTTTCGAATTACCTTAGTTACTATCGTATGCCCACTGTTGTAGAATTAAAAGAGGATTTAGCTTATTTAGCCAAGGAACAAGAAAATTATGACAGTGATTATGCTTTTGTCTTTTTTGAAGAAAATCAGGAATTATCTGCTGACCTAAAAGTATTTTTAGAAGAAAAAGGCTTTGACTTTGAGAAACACCTCATCTATACCAATAGTCGTAATCAATTAAATCTAACTTGGCATGATAGTGATTCTATTAGCATTGAGCCACTCTCAGAGGCCACTTTCTCAGATTATCTGGCTTATAAATATGAGGGATACCTTGACTACGGCGAAACCTATGCTAATCAAATGCAAGCTTACAACGAAAGTTACCTAAGGACTGAGGGCTCTGCTATTTACCTTGCTCTTGATAAAGGTAGTATTGTAGGGGACATCACAGCTTGGAAATGTGGCGATTACATTGAAATGGATGACTTTTATGTGAAAGAAGCCTATCGAGGACGCGGTATTGGAACAAATCTGCAGTATCGAGCTAGTCAGGATTATCAGAAGGTGATTTTGATTTCCGAAGAAGAAAATCGTGCCATGTATGAACATCAAGGTTACCAAGAGGTGGCCTACTATTGGACCGTTTTAAAATCGCCTCGAGAAAGATAGTCAAAAAGGAGTGCCGTCATGAACTGCACCCCAAAAGTTAGACAACAAATCTAACTTTTGGGGTGTTTTTCTATGAAATTAAGTTATGAAGATAAAATTGAAATCTATCGCTTACGACAATCTGGTTGGACATGGCCTAAAATCAGTCAAACATTTAATATGAGTAAGTATAACCTTCAATACATGGTCCGCCTTATTGATATACACGGATTGGAAAGTGTTTGTAAAAGGAAAAATAGGTATTATTCTCCTGAACTAAAGCAGGAAATCATAAACGAAGTTCTGATGAAAGGTAGGTCTCAGCTAGAGGTTTCTCTAGATTATGGATTACCAAACAAGGGAATGCTTCCTAATTGGATAGCGCAATACAAGAAAAACGGGTATACTATTCTTGAGAAATCAAGAGGGAGACCTGTAAAGATAGGACGCAAACCAAAGAGAAAACTTGAAGAAATGACTGAATTAGAGCGTCTTCAATATGATAATGAGTACCTTAGAGCGGAGAATGCCGTACTAAAAAAGTTGAGAGAACTCCGATTGAGGGTCGAAGCAAGGCTCAAAGAGCAACAGAAATCATTCAAGGACTAATCAATGTATTTGATTTAAGAATCCTACTTAATATTTTGAAGCTGTCTCGATCAACCTACTATTATCAGGTTAAACGTCTAACTCAGGGAGATAACAACAAAGAATTAAAAGAAGCTATTCAAGATATTTATTCTGAGAACAAAGGGAGATATGGTTACCGTAGAATTCACCTCGAACTTAAAAATCGAGGCTATAAAGTTAATCATAAGAAAGTTCAACGTTTGATGACAGAACTTGGTTTGAAAGCTAGAATCCGTGCGAAACGTCGCTATAACTCTTATAAAGGTGAGGTTGGCAAGAAAGCTGATAATCTCATTAAGCGTCAATTTAAAGCTACCCAACCACTTAAGAAGTGTTATACCGATGTCACAGAGTTTTCAATTCCTGCTAGTGATCAAAAATTGTATCTATCACCAGTTCTTGATGGCTTTAACAGTGAGATTATTGCATATCATTTATCTACCTCGCCAAACTTACAACAACTTAAAACGATGCTTTCCGAGGCTTTTCCTGAACAAACTTACCAGGGCACTATTTTACATAGTGACCAAGGATGGCAATATCAACACACTTACTACCATCATTTTCTTGAGGAGCATGGAATGAGACCGTCCATGTCGCGTAAAGGAAATAGCTTAGATAACGGCATGATGGAATCTTTTTTTGGAACATTGAAGACAGAAATGTTTTATGGGTTTGAGAAGGAATTTACTTCCCTCGAAACATTAAAAACAGCTATTTCAGAATATATCAACTACTACAACACTAAACGAATCAAACTTACATTAAGAGGACTAAGTCCTGTGCAATACAGAACTCAATCCTTAACTTAAAATATAATATCCAACTTTTGGGGGTCACTTCAGTATAGCAGTCCTTTTTGAATTGTAATGAACTAGCTGATATCAGGCAAGAAGGACTGCTCCTAGCCTTTTAATGGTGGTTTGATGAGATTTGTGTTTTAATAAAAAAGGATGTTTTAGAAAGACAGTATCAGAAAGGAAGAGTTACCATGACTTATCATGATGCAACGGCTATGGCTATGGCAGTTCAAACTGGGGAAATCTCCCCTCTAGAGCTGGTCAGTCAAGCCATTCACAAAGCAAAAGAATTAAATCCTATCTTAAATGCTATTACCTCAGAACGCTTTGAAGCAGCTCTAGAAGAGGCTAAACAAAGGGATTTTTCAGGTAAGCCTTTTGCAGGAGTTCCCATTTTTTTGAAAGATTTGGGCCAAGAATTGAAGGGAGACTTATCAACATCAGGTTCTAAGCTATTCAAGAATCATCATGCGACTAAAACGGATTTATTCGTGAAAAGGTTAGAAGACTTGGGATTTATTATTTTAGGGCGTTCTAACACACCTGAATTTGGCTTTAAAAATATTAGTGATAGTCAGCTCCATGGCCCGGTTTCATTACCTCATGATAAAACACGCAATGCTGGTGGCTCGTCAGGTGGTGCGGCAGCTTTGGTGTCATCTGGAATTAGTGCACTAGCACCAGCTAGTGATGGGGGTGGCTCTATTCGGATTCCAGCTTCGTTTAATGGCTTAATTGGGCTCAAACCTAGTCGTGGACGCATACCTGTTGGACCTGGCTCTTATAGAGGCTGGCAAGGAGCCTCAGTTCATTTTGCCTTGACCAAATCAGTTAGAGATACACGATGCTTGCTTTACCATTTACAGATGGAACAAATGGAAAGTCCATTTCCTCTTGCAAAGTTAGCCAAAGAAAAGATTGAGGAGCCGCTAAAGCGTCCCTTAAAAATTGCGTTTTACCAACGGTTAATTGACGGTAGGCCCGTATCAGCAGATACTTCCGAGGCTTTAAGACAAGCTGTAGCTTGTCTAACAGAGCAGGGACATCATCTGGTTGAATTGCAAGAGTTTCCTGTAAACATGCCAGAAGTTATTCGACATTACTACATGATGAATAGTGTTGAAACAGCTGCTATGTTTGCTGGTATAGAAACCGCTTTTAGACGCCCAATGACCAAGGACGATATGGAAACCGTGACTTGGGCTATTTACCAATCAGGTAAAGACATTCCTGCTTGGCGCTACTCACAGGTTCTTCAGAAATGGGATGCTTATAGCGCAACTATGGCAACCTTTCATGAGTCCTACGACCTATTATTAACGTTTACAACCAATACACCGGCCCCTAAACACGGAGAACTTGTTCCAGATTCTCAACTCATGGCTAGATTGGCTCAAGCTGAAATTTTCAGCAGTGAAGAGCAATTCAATCTGGTCGAAACCATGTTTACTAAGAGTTTAACCATTAATCCTTACACAGCTCTGCCTAATCTAACTGGGCAGCCAGCTATCAGTTTGCCCACTTACGAAACAAAAGAAGGTCTCCCAATAGGCATTCAATTCATTGCAGCTAAAGGTAGAGAGGACCTATTATTAGGAATTGCAGAGCAGTTTGAATTGGCGGGTTTATTGAAGACTCCTCAATAATAATCTTATAAAACAGTTGACCTATTATAGAATACTTTTTGTAACCTTGTGAGCGTTACCAATAACTGTCAAATAGTTTGAGTGTTATACTATAGTTTATCTTACTAAAGGAGTTATTATGAAGAAATCAGTTACCTTATTGTTTATCGGACTTGCCAGCCTTTTATTGACTGCCTGTGCGTCACATCCATCTCAAGAATCAAGTTGGGACGCTATCAAAGAAAAAGGTGTGCTCAAAGTAGCCACTCCCGGAACCTACCAACCTACTTCTTTTTATAATGACGACAATGAATTAGTGGGTTATGAAGTAGATATGGTCAAAGAAATTGGTAGACGTCTTGATATTAAAGTTAAGTTTGTTGAAACTGGTTTTGATCAAGCCTTTACCTCAGTTGATAGTGGCCGCGTGGATATTTCCCTTAATAACTTTGACATTACCCCAAAACGTCAGAAAAAATACCATATTTCTACACCTTATAAATATGGTGTAGGAGGGATGATTGTGCGTGCTGATGGCAGCTCAAACATGTCTAAAAAAGATCTTAGCGACTGGAAAGGTAAAAAAGCAGCTGGTGCTTCTGGAACAGAATACATGAAAGTAGCGCAAAAGCAGGGAGCTAAACTCGTAACCTATGATAATGTTACAGGAGATGTTTACCTCAACGATGTGGCCAATGGTCGAACAGATTTCATTCCAAATGACTACCCAGCTCAAAAACTATTTGTAGATTATATGCTCTCTCAAAATCCAAACTTAAACGTCAAAATGAGTGATGTTCAGTACAACCCAACAGAACAAGGGATTATCATGAGCAAAAAAGATGACAGCCTTAAGAAAAAAATCGATGCTGTTATTAAAGACATGAAAAAAGATGGTAGCTTGCAGAAAATCTCTGAAACCTACTATGCTGGTCAAGATCTGACAAAACCTTTTGGCAAAGACAAGAAAATTCCCATCATTGATACGAAAGACGTTAACTAACGCCTTAATTTAAAGGAGTCCATACCACATGATTAATATCTGGTTAATGAAAGATAGTTTAGGATTTGTGTTATCAGGATTACCTTATACTCTTGGCATTTCGTTGCTTAGTTTTGTAACAGGTCTGTTGTTAGGTCTAGGCCTAGCCCTTCTGGGAAGGTCACGTCAGCGGTTGATTCATTATCTTGTTAGAGCCTACATTTCTATTATGCGGGGTGTGCCGATGATCGTGGTGCTCTTTGTTCTTTATTTCGGGTTGCCTTATTATGGGTTAGAATTGCCAGCTTTACTTTGCGCTTATCTTGGTTTTTCTATGGTCAGCGCTGCCTACATTTCTGAAGTTTTTCGCTCTTCTATAGAAGCTATTGACAAGGGACAGTGGGAAGCAGCTAAGGCTTTAGGGTTACCATATTCTCTTATGGTTAAGAAAATTATTCTTCCTCAAGCCTTTAGAATTGCAGTTCCTCCTCTAGGCAATGTCATTATTGATATGGTTAAAAGTTCGTCGCTAGCTGCCATGATTACCGTACCAGATATTTTTCAAAATTCCAAAATTATCGGCGGTAGAGAGTGGGATTACATGTCCATGTATATTTTAGTGGCCTTTATTTATTGGCTCATCGCTTTTTTGTTAGAACGTTACCAAGAATTCTTAGAAAATAAGCTAGCACTTGTTTAATATCCTGTAAAAAACGAATATTAACCCTGGGAATATCATGTTTTCAGGGTTTTTCTATTTAAAATATGGTAAACTAGTTAGAAAAGGACATCGTATTTAACTTAGAAGCTAACGTGATTAGAAAGGAATCTTATGGCTCATTCAATTTGGCATGAGAAAATCAAATCATTTTTGCCGGAGCATTACTATGGTCGCATTAATCACTTTTTAGATGACGCCTATGCTTCTGGTCCTGTCTATCCCTCACGAGACAATGTTTTTAAAGCCTTACAAGTCACTCCTTTGGAAGAAACCAAGGTTTTAATTTTAGGACAAGATCCTTATCATGGTCCCAAACAGGCCCAGGGCTTATCATTTTCAGTTCCAGAAGAAATTCCTGCTCCGCCATCCCTTATTAATATTTTAAAAGAATTAGCAGATGATATTGGTCCTCGTGACCATCATGATTTAAGCACTTGGGCTAGTCAAGGGGTTCTGCTTTTGAATGCTTGCTTAACAGTGCCAGCAGGTCAGGCTAATGGGCATGCAGGCTTAATATGGGAGCCATTCACAGACGCTGTTATTAAAGTGCTGAATGAGAAAGACAGCCCTGTGGTTTTCATTTTGTGGGGAGCTTATGCAAGGAAGAAGAAAGCCTTCATTACTAATCCAAAGCACCACATCATCGAGAGCCCCCATCCAAGCCCTTTATCATCTTATCGTGGCTTTTTTGGCAGCAAACCCTTTTCAAGAACAAATGCTATTTTAGAAAAAGAAGGCATGACTGGCATTGATTGGTTGCAATAGGAAGAAGTATTACTGCTAACATATGGAAAATTTTAGGTTAAGCACCTTAGGTTAGCATTTTCGATATGCTAATAGCTTCAACCAACTAAAGTGAATTTTTTTAGGTGAAAAATATCTAAGTTTTCAGGAGAATAACAGAAAAAAGGAGAGAGCATGTTACTCATTAAAAATGGACGCCTTATGGATCCAAAATCGCAGCGAGATCAAGTGGTAGATGTCTTGATTGAAGGCAAACAGATTGTGAAGATAGCCCCAGCTATTGATTGCCCAGAAGCTCAAGTGATTGATGCTACTGGCCTCATTGTAGCCCCGGGTTTAGTTGATATTCATGTGCATTTTAGGGAACCGGGTCAAACACATAAGGAAGATATTCACACAGGAGCCTTAGCCGCTGCGGCAGGAGGGGTAACTACGGTTGTCATGATGGCTAATACCAATCCTGTCATTTCAGATGTCGAAACTTTACAGGAAGTGCTAGCTAGCGCAGCTAAAGAAAAGATTCATATATATACCAATGCCAGTGTCACCCAAGCCTTTAATGGGAAAGAATTAACAGATTTTAAGGCTCTCTTGGAAGCAGGAGCAGTCAGCTTCTCGGACGATGGTATTCCTTTAGAAAGTTCAAAGGTTTTAAAAGAGGCTTTTGATTTGGCTAATGCCAATAAGACTTTTATCTCTTTGCACGAGGAAGACCCGCAGTTAAATGGGATTTTAGGATTTAATGAAGGCATCGCTGAGGACCACTTTCATTTTTGCGGGGCAACTGGTGTGGCGGAATACAGCATGATTGCGAGAGATGTCATGATTGCTTATGATAGGCAGGCGCGTGTTCATATCCAGCATTTGTCTAAAGCAGAATCTGTACAGGTTGTTGCTTTTGCTCAGCAATTAGGAGCCAAGGTGACGGCTGAAGTAGCCCCGCAACATTTTTCAACGACAGAGGATCTCTTATTGACTGCAGGTACTAGCGCCAAGATGAATCCTCCCCTACGTACAGAGAGAGATCGTTTATCCGTCATAGAAGGTTTGAAATCCGGTGTGATTACCGTCATTGCTACTGATCATGCCCCTCATCACAAGGATGAAAAAGCTGTTGAAGATATGACTAAAGCCCCATCTGGTATGACAGGACTTGAAACCTCTTTGTCATTAGGTTTGACACATTTGGTTGAACCAGGTCACCTGCCCCTCATGTCTCTATTGGAAAAAATGACTATAAATCCTGCTTCTCTCTATGAGTTTGAAGCAGGTTATTTAGCTGAAAATGGCCCAGCTGATGTGATAATTTTCTCAGACAAGGAAGAACGTGTCATTACAGACCAATTTGCTTCTAAAGCAAGTAACTCTCCTTTTATTGGCAATAAGCTCAAAGGGGTTGTGAAGTATACCATTGTAAGTGGAGAGATTGTTTATCAAAACACTTAGTAGACAAAGACAGAAAAAACCTGACTTTTTTAAAGTTAGGTTTTTAGTTGCTCTTAATCATTTTCTAGGCACTTGTCTGCTTAAATTCAATCCCCAAGGGACTAGGTTTTCAGTACGACGTTTAATACGGCGCATATTATCCTGATGTCGGATAATGATAATAGCTGCTAATAGTATTACAATAAATGTCAAAAACCAATCGTAGTGGGGCAGAAGAAAATGAAGGGCTGGAAAAATCAAAACAGTTAGGACAGCTACAACCGCAGAAGTGATGCTAGCCAAAGAAATCATACTAAATAAATAAAGCACTAGCAAGAAAATAAAAGCTAAAAAGACTAGATACCAAGGCGCAAAACCTAGCAGTACACCAGCACTTGTCGCGACAGCCTTCCCGCCTTTGAATTTGGCAAAAATAGGAAAAGTATGCCCTAAAACTGCAAAAAAACCGATGACAATAGGTGATACCGTGGTCAAGCCAAAGAGAACTGGTAGGATGGTTGCCACCGTTCCTTTCAGAACATCAATAGCCAATGTCGTTAAACCAGCCTTGATACCTAAGATACGAAAAGTATTGGTAGTACCAGTATTTCCAGACCCATATTCTCGAAGATTAATATGATAGAACCGTTGGCCAATCCACAAACCCGTTGGAATCGAACCAAGTAAATAAGCTATTAAAATAAAAAATATCAATTTCATACTCCATATTATACCATATTCAGTGATTGAGGAACTAACGTCTCAAAAGAATTCAGAAAAAATTAGCAAATTACTTTGCAAAATTGGTAAAAAACTTGTAAGATAAAAAAGATGAAAATGTCTGGAGGTCAGTGTTGACTAAGAAAGAAATAACAATTAATAACTATAATGACGATGCTATCCAAGTCTTAGAAGGGTTAGATGCCGTTCGTAAACGTCCAGGGATGTATATTGGCTCAACAGATGCTACGGGATTGCACCATTTAATTTGGGAAATTGTTGATAATGCTGTCGATGAGGCCTTGTCTGGTTTTGGAGATGATATTCGAGTTATCATTAATAAAGATGGGTCAGTTAGCGTGGCAGACAGTGGACGCGGGATGCCAACTGGTCAACATGTTATGGGGATTCCGACGGTTCAAGTTATTTTTACAATTCTCCACGCAGGTGGTAAATTTGGTCAGGGTGGCTACAAAACGTCAGGTGGTTTGCACGGTGTTGGCTCCTCTGTTGTCAATGCTTTGTCTGCCTGGTTAAAAGTTGAAATCACAAGAGATGGGGCAGTGTACCGTCAATGCTTTGAAAATGGTGGGAAACCTGTCACTACTCTTAGAAAGGTTGGTACAGCTCCTAAGTCTAAATCAGGAACTGTCGTCACCTTTATGCCTGATGATACTATTTTTTCAACCATTGACTTTAAGTTCAATACCATTGCAGAACGGCTTAAAGAATCTGCTTTTCTTTTGAAAAACGTTAAGATGAGCTTGACAGATCTGCGTGGAGACGAACCGATTGTTGAAGAATTTCATTATGAGAATGGGGTTCAAGATTTCGTCGAATACCTCAATGAAGATAAGGAAACCTTGACACCTGTTATTTATATGGAAGGTCAAGACCAAGACTTTCAAGTCGAAGTTGCTTTGCAGTATAATGATGGTTTCTCCGACAATATCTTATCCTTTGTAAATAATGTGCGCACCAAAGATGGTGGTAGCCATGAAACGGGACTGAAGTCAGCTATTACCAAAGCGATGAATGACTATGCTCGTAAAACTAATCTCTTAAAAGAAAAAGATAAAAATCTAGAGGGCTCAGATTATCGAGAAGGGCTCTCAGCAGTATTATCTATCTTAGTTCCTGAGCAGCACTTGCAATTTGAAGGACAGACCAAAGACAAATTGGGAAGTCCCTTAGCGAGACCGATTGTCGATAGTATCGTTTCTGAAAAATTAACCTTCTTTTTACTCGAAAATGGAGAATTGGCCTCTAACTTAGTGCGTAAGGCCATTAAGGCAAGGGATGCGCGTGAGGCTGCACGAAAAGCTCGCGATGACTCACGTAATGGTAAGAAAAATAAAAAAGACAAGGGCCTACTATCCGGGAAATTGACTCCTGCCCAGTCCAAAAATGCCAAGAAAAATGAATTGTATCTGGTCGAAGGAGATTCGGCGGGAGGCTCAGCAAAACAAGGCAGAGATCGTAAATTCCAAGCTATTTTGCCATTGCGAGGCAAGGTGTTAAATACTGAAAAAGCTAAGATGGCTGACATCTTGAAAAATGAAGAAATTAGCACTATGGTTTATACTATCGGAGCTGGAGTGGGAGCTGACTTTAACCTCGAGGATATCAACTATGATAAGATTATTATCATGACCGATGCTGATACCGATGGGGCTCATATTCAGACTCTTTTACTGACTTTCTTTTACCGTTATATGCGACCGTTGGTGGAAGCAGGTCACGTTTATATTGCGCTTCCCCCGCTTTACAAAATGTCAAAAGGTAAAGGTAAAACAGAGAAAATATCCTACGCTTGGACAGATGGTGAATTAGAAGATTTACGTAAGGAATTTGGTAAAGGAGCTATTCTTCAACGCTATAAAGGGCTAGGTGAAATGAACGCCAACCAATTGTGGGAAACCACCATGGATCCGGAAACCAGAACCCTTATTCGTGTTACTATTGATGATTTAGCAAGAGCAGAACGACGCGTTTCTGTTTTGATGGGTGACAAAGCCGCTCCACGTCGTCAGTGGATCGAGGATAACGTCAAGTTTACCCTAGAAGAAAATACGGTGTTTTAGTTGTTTTGTCTCCGAGAATCTCGATGTGAAACTAGCAATCATATTCTTGTGAAAAGGGGGCCTTTTATGAAATTGGTGATTTGGCAAAACACATGCAGTCTTCAGTGGGACGGGACCTATCATTTTGCTTTGGAATCTTACCCGATGATCCAGGATTGGGAATTAGAAAAAATAGCTGTTTTTTGTCATTATGAGAGGATGAATCACCGGAAACCTCAGATCATTTGTAAAGATCAAGTGATAGTAACAAAAATTAATCAGTATTTAAAACATGATAATAGAAAGCCGCCATTTACTCCAAGCCATAAGAAGGTTGCCTCAACCTATGATGTTTCTGGAAAAGCTGTCTATGGTGACTGGCTTAGTCATACGTGTACGGTGGAAACGGCAATAGCAGTCTTTAAGTCAGGAAAACTCCTATCAGCAGTTAAGGCTTTCAACCGTCCGGCTGAGGAATTAGTGAAAGATAGTAGAAATGTTGCAGGAGATCCCGAGGACTACTTTAACTATGTGATGTTGGGGTGGTCAAATACTACCTCAGGTTATCGTTTGGCTATGGAAAGGCTCATTGGCCATTTACCAAATGACAGGGAATTAAATGAGTTATTTATCCCTGGTGTTAGTTTCCATTTTTCTTATGAAGAGGTCTTAGCACAAGAGCATTATTTATTTGATGGTTATCACCCTGCCAAAGTTAAAAATCAGCTATCACTGGATGCTTTAAAGGCGTGTATTATTCCTCTAGATCAAGCTTCTTTGTTTGAAGCTATTATTCCAGAGGCACTTAAAGCACGATGTTTCTATTTACCTTACCATCAGGAAGGATTGATAGAGTGGACTGATACTGTTTATCGCTTTTTAGTGAACCTTGAGATGGCCGACTAGTTTTCCCGATGGCTTACGTTATCGAAGACATCTCTTTTTCCTAAAATCTTGGTTTTCGAGTGATTTTCACGTTCCTCTTGCTTCAACTTTTAAGAAAGGATTTGAACTCAGGTTAACATAATAAAAGACATCAGCGGTTAAGTTGTTTTTTGAACGACCGTAGTTGTCCTTCTTGATAGCCTGTGCATCATGAACTTATGTCAAACATTCAGAACATGTCCCTTGAGGACATTATGGGGGAGCGTTTTGGACGTTACTCCAAGTACATTATTCAAGAACGGGCGCTTCCAGATATTCGAGATGGGTTAAAACCTGTTCAGCGCCGCATTCTTTATTCGATGAATAAGGATGGTAATACTTTTGAAAAAGGTTACCGTAAATCAGCCAAATCAGTTGGTAACATTATGGGGAACTTCCATCCACACGGGGATTCCTCTATTTATGATGCCATGGTACGGATGAGTCAAAATTGGAAAAACCGTGAAATTCTTGTGGAAATGCATGGAAATAATGGTTCAATGGATGGTGATCCGCCTGCGGCTATGCGTTATACAGAAGCTCGCTTGTCTGAAATTGCAGGTTATCTTCTTCAAGACATTGAAAAAAATACAGTTCCCTTTGCTTGGAACTTTGATGACACAGAAAAAGAACCGACGGTTTTACCAGCAGCTTTTCCTAACTTACTTGTCAATGGGTCTTCTGGTATTTCCGCAGGTTATGCGACAGATATTCCACCACACAATTTATCTGAAGTGATTGATGCCGTTGTTTACATGATTGACCATCCTAAGGCTAGCTTAGAGAAATTAATGGAGTTTTTGCCAGGGCCAGATTTCCCAACAGGAGGTATTATCCAAGGAGCTGACGAAATCAAAAAAGCTTACGAAACAGGTAAGGGACGTGTCGTCGTTCGCTCTCGGACGGAAATTGAGGAACTTAAAGGTGGTAAACAACAAATTATTGTCACTGAGATTCCTTATGAAGTTAACAAAGCAGTCTTGGTCAAAAAGATTGACGATGTTCGTGTTAACAATAAAGTCCCAGGCATCGTAGAAGTACGTGATGAATCTGATCGCACAGGTCTTCGCATAGCTATTGAGTTGAAAAAAGATGCAGATAGCCAAACCATTTTGAATTACTTGTTGAAATACACAGATCTTCAAGTTAATTATAATTTTAACATGGTTGCTATCGACCACTTTACGCCACGCCAAGTAGGCCTTCAAAAAATACTATCAAGCTATATCAGTCACCGTAAAGATATTATTATCGAACGCTCCAAATTTGATAAAGCTAAAGCTGAAAAACGACTTCACATTGTTGAAGGATTGATTCGTGTCTTGTCCATTTTAGATGAGATTATTGCTCTAATTAGAGCGTCTGATAATAAAGCTGATGCTAAAGAAAATCTGAAAGTTAGCTATGATTTCTCTGAGGAACAAGCAGAGGCCATTGTGACCTTGCAGCTTTATCGCTTAACCAATACCGATATTATCACGCTTCAGAACGAAGAAAATGATCTGAGAGAATTAATCACGACTCTTTCTGCTATTGTTAGTGATGAAGCAACCATGTATAACGTCATGAAACGTGAATTAAGAGAGGTGAAAAAGAAATTCGCCAACCCTCGCTTATCAGAGCTGCAAGCGGAAAGTCAAACGATTGAGATTGATATTGCCAGCTTGATTGCTGAGGAAGAAACTTTTGTCAGTGTGACACGAGGTGGTTATCTCAAGAGAACTAGTCCACGATCCTTCAATGCGTCTAGTTTGGAAGAAGTTGGTAAAAGAGATGATGACGACCTCATCTTTGTTAAACAGGCAAAAACCACAGAACACCTCTTGTTATTTACAACATTAGGCAATGTCATTTACCGACCCATCTATGAATTAACCGATTTACGTTGGAAGGATATCGGTGAGCATCTATCGCAAACCATTTCAAACTTTGCGACAGATGAAGAGATTCTCTACGCAGATATTGTGACTTCCTTTGACCAAGGTCTATACCTTGCTGTCACACAAAATGGTTTTACCAAGCGTTTTGAACGTCAAGAATTGACGCCTTGGCGAACCTATAAATCTAAATCAACCAAGTATGTGAAATTAAAAGATGCTAAAGATCGTGTAGTGACCTTGACACCGATTGTTATGGAAGACCTTTTATTAGTCACTTATTATGGTTATGCTTTGCGATTCTCTAGTCAAGACGTTCCGATTCAAGGATTGAAGTCATCTGGTGTTAAAGGGACTAACTTGAAAAATGAGGATAAACTTGTTTCCGCTTTTTCGGTGACAAGTAACTCTTTCTTTGTCTTAACTCAGAGGGGTGCCCTCAAACGTATGGCTGTAGATGATATTCCTCAGACAAGTCGTGCTAATCGTGGGCTATTGGTCCTACGAGAGCTAAAAGCAAAACCTCATAGAGTTTTTCTGGCCGGAGGCGTTCAATCAGATACTTCAGCTGAGCAGTTTGATTTGTTCACTGATATACCTGAAGAAGAGACTAATCAACAAATGCTTGAAGTCATTAGTAAGACTGGTCAAACCTACGAGATTGCTTTAGAAACGCTTTCGTTATCGGAAAGAACCAGCAATGGCTCCTTTATTTCAGACACTATTTCGGATCAAGAAGTACTAGCAGCTAGAACACGTTAAAAAGAGTGAAAACTCTTTTTAATTTTATGCTAAATTAAGAACATTAAAGCAAAAGAATAAAATAGACTTGAAAATTATTGAAAAAAAGTTACAATAGAAAAAAGTAGAAAAGAGGTACGATGATGACAATAGCAATTGATTGGGACAACCTAGGATTTGAATACCATAAGTTGCCGTTCCGTTACATTTCTTATTACAAAAATGGTCAATGGGACAAAGGTCAATTAATAGAAGATGCCACCTTACATATCTCAGAAAGCGCCCCAGCACTTCACTATGGACAGCAAGCATTTGAAGGTTTAAAAGCTTATCGAACTAAAGACGGTTCAATCCAATTGTTCCGTCCAGACCGTAATGCAGCCCGTTTGCAAGCGACAGCAGATCGTCTCTTGATGCCCCAAGTATCAACCAAGCAATTTATCGATGCTGCTAAGCAAGTGGTTAAAGCCAATGAAGACTTTGTACCACCTTACGGAACAGGTGCAACCCTTTATCTCAGACCACTATTGATTGGAGTTGGAGATATTATTGGGGTTAAACCTGCTGAAGAATATATTTTCACTATTTTTGCCATGCCAGTAGGAAACTATTTCAAGGGAGGACTTGCTCCTACAAACTTTATTGTTTCTGAAGAATTTGACCGTGCTGCTCCTTACGGAACAGGTGCTGCTAAGGTAGGAGGAAACTATGCAGGAAGTTTGTTACCAGGTAAAGCTGCTAAAACAGCTGGCTTCTCTGATGTGATTTACCTAGATCCAGCGACTCATACCAAAATTGAAGAAGTAGGGGCAGCAAACTTTTTTGGCATTACCGCAAATAATGAATTTATTACGCCACTTAGTCCATCCATCTTGCCATCTATTACGAAGTACTCACTCTTACAATTAGCTGAAGAAAGACTTGGTATGACAGCAATTGAGGGAGATGTTCCAATCGCAGAATTGGATAAATTTGTGGAAGCCGGTGCCTGTGGGACAGCAGCGGTCATTTCTCCAATTGGTGGTATCCAGTACAAGGATCAATTGCATGTCTTTTACAGTGAAACAGAAGTTGGACCAGTAACGCGCCGTTTGTATGACGAGTTAGTTGGTATCCAATTTGGTGACATTCAAGCCCCAGAAGGTTGGATTGTAAAAGTTGATTAAAATGAAGCTTGCTCTTGCAAGCTTTTTTGATTTTGTGTAAAATAGACAAAGTGAGGTAAAGTGATGAGTAAAAAAGATAAAAAGATTGAAATTCAATTAATTGATCATAAAGTAATGGTCAATCAAACTAAAATTGACGGTTATCAGTTGCAGATTGGAAAACGTGTTGTTGGAGAAATTGCAGAGCTTGATGAGAAATTCGCGGTATTAAAAAATGACACCGTGGATAGCTTCTTTAAAAACCTTGAGCAAGCGGTTGAAAATATCATTGAAAACTATAATTTGAACCATTAAAAGTAGGTAAAAACACTTGCCAGCTTACAAAAACTATGATAGAATAGTTTTTGTTGTTACGGAAAGATAGCGAAGAGGCTAAACGCGGCGGACTGTAAATCCGCTCCTTCGGGTTCGGGGGTTCGAATCCCTCTCTTTCCATCTCAGAAAAATGATTTATTAAAAGATTAGATTTCTGTGAAAGACATTTTGGGGTATAGCCAAGCGGTAAGGCAAGGGACTTTGACTCCCTCATGCGTTGGTTCGAATCCAGCTACCCCAGTCAGAGGTATCAGATGTTGTCTGAGACCGTCAAAGATAAGAGTTGTTGTCGTTGCGGGTTACCTTGAGAAAATATATTGTTATCAAAAGCTAGCATTGGCTAGCTTTTGTTGGAGGATTTTTTAGAATGAATGAATTTGAAGATTTGCTAAACAGTGTTAGCGAAGTGAACCCTGGTGATGTTGTCACTGCGGAAGTTTTAACTGTTGATAACGGTCAAGCAAACGTTGTTATCGAAGGAACAGGTGTTGAAGGTGTCTTGACACTTCGTGAATTGACTAACGACCGCGATGCTGATATTAATGACTTTGTTAAAGCTGGCGACACAGTTGAAGTACTTGTTCTTCGTCAAGTAGTAGGTAAAGATACTGATACAGTTACTTTCCTAGTATCTAAAAAACGTTTGGAAGCTCGTAAAGCCTGGGACAAACTTGTTGGCCGTGAAGGCGAAGTTGTCACTGTTAAAGGTACCCGTGCTGTTAAAGGTGGCCTTTCAGTTGAATTTGAAGGACTTCGTGGATTTATCCCTGCTTCAATGATTGACACTCGTTTTGTTCGCAACACAGAAAAATTTGTTGGTCAAGAATTTGATGCTAAAATCAAAGAAGTTGATGCAGCAGAGAACCGTTTCATCCTATCACGTCGTGAAGTGATTGAAGAAGCAGCTAAAGAAGCTCGTACTGAAGTATTTTCTAAACTTTCAGAAGGTGCAGTTGTTACTGGTACAGTTGCTCGTTTGACAAGCTTTGGTGCTTTCATTGACCTTGGTGGTGTTGATGGACTTGTTCACGTGACTGAATTATCTCACGAACGTAACGTGTCACCTAAATCAGTTGTTTCTGTTGGTGAAGAAGTTGAAGTTAAAGTTCTTTCAATCGATGAAGAAGCTGGTCGTGTATCACTTTCACTTAAAGCAACAACACCTGGACCATGGGATGGTGTTGAACAAAAACTTGCTCAAGGTGATGTTGTTGAAGGTAAAGTTAAACGCTTGACTGACTTCGGTGCTTTTGTTGAAGTATTACCAGGTATCGATGGACTTGTTCATATTTCACAAATTTCACACAAACGTGTTGAAAATCCAAAAGATGTTCTTTCAGTAGGACAAGAAGTAACTGTTAAAGTCCTTGAAGTGAATGCTGCTGATGAGCGTGTATCACTTTCAATCAAAGCTCTTGAAGAACGTCCAGCTCAAGCCGAAGGTGAAAATAAAGAAGAAAAACGTCAATCACGTCCACGTCGTCCAAAACGTGAAACAAAACGTGACTACGAACTTCCAGAAACTCAAACTGGATTCTCAATGGCTGATCTTTTCGGTGATATTGAATTATAATAAATCTAAAAAGTTGAGGAAAACCTCAACTTTTTTACATATTCTCGTCAGAAAAGTCATTCCCCATTTCATAAATTTATGATATACTATAAAGGTATTGACCACCTTTAGTGTAATGGATATCACGTAAGATTCCGGTTCTTGAGATGGGGGTTCGATTCCCTCAAGGTGGAGTTAAAATATATATAAAAAAGCCTATTACAATAGGCTTTTTTATTAGATGTCCAAAATGATTGAGAAGAGTTGACGAACTTTTTCAGAATTTTTTTTCTCTGACTTTGGTAAAGTCGAGTCTGTTTGTTTAAGGTTCGAGACCTGTCTGAGACATTTCTGTCAGTTGGTTGTTTTCAAAGACAAGAGAAATATTGGCACCATTTGTTTCGGTTTTTAAGCCGCTAATCCAAATGGCCTGTAAACTTTGATTGTCACTCGAAGAAGCTTGGCTGTAATTATCTGGTTCAGTCAGGATTTGTTTGACTGCTTCGTAGGACATACCTTTTTTTAATTTTTGATAATCTTTTTGTGAAAGGTTTAAGTCCCTCACAAAAGCAAAGTTTGATATCGTTTTAACAATGCTACTATTATCATAGAGATTAACATTCAGCGTCACTTGGTCAAATTTCCAAGTATAGGAATCAAGTGTCACACTTCCTGCGGGTCGTTTTTCATGTTGAGTAGGTTGTCCAAAAAGTGCTATGAGCTCTTCAAGACTGGTACCACCCTTAAATTCAGCGGCAGCAGTAGCTAGTTTTATTTTTTCAACATTAGCGCGAACATCTTGATGATCTGCTTTTTGGACCTCTGCTGTAGTGGTTGTTAGACTGCTTGGAGAGGTGGTTTTGTCTTTACTGGTGGAACAAGCTGATAAAGATGCCACAAATAAAGGAAGCATCAAGAAACTAAGCACGGTGTGTTTTTTCATAATTATTTCCTAACTCTTTTCTTTTAACCCATTATAACATATTTTTAACCGAAAAAGAGGAGTTTAGGGAGAAATGGAAACCTCTTTCAAAAAGACTTTGCTTAAAGTATAACCTGATAGGAGGTCTCGAAAATGATCTCTCAGTTAGATGATAACAGTAACAAAAAGTCTTTAAAGGATGTCGGGTATTCCTTTTTGTTCTCCTTTTTATAGAAAGTTACGGTAACTTATGAACAAGATAAAAAGAAAAAACCTTGATATAACAAGGTTTTAATAAGTTATGGTTACTTACGGTAAGTATTGATGGAGCTGGTGGGAGTCGAACCCACGTCCAAACACCTGCCAACATATTTGTCTACGTCCATAGGTTATGTTTTAATTTAACAAACTAAAGACACATAACTCAAGCCATTAGTTTGCGAGTCTATCAATCTTTTGTCACGAAAATAGACAATTTCGTAACCGTAGCTTGCTATTTTGAGACTTCTAACAGGACGCAAGCAATCTTGTAGAAGTCACGCTAGCTGGTTTTTAGGCAGCTAAAGCGTAAGAGTTTGTATTTTTTGCAGTTATATTTAACTGGCAATTTACATCTGCCGATGGGACGCAAAACATGCCTCATAATGCCTGTCGAATCCGTAACAACCCCTAATATAAGGTTTATTAATAACTTACTTTATTTATTATATCAAAACTCTTTAGAAATAGCAAAAAATCATAGCTTATGGTATGATTAAGCTATGAAGAATCGACAAAGAAAAGTCTATGAGACTTGGCAAAAAATTATTAAACTTTTAGGAATCCTCGCTTTAATTGGATCCTTTATCCTTGCCTTTTGGCTTTACAGATTAGGTATTTTAAATGATAGCAATGCACTAAAAGATTTAGTCCAACGGTATAAGGTATGGGGACCACTTATTTTTATTGTGGTTCAGATTATTCAAATCGTTTTTCCTATCATCCCTGGAGGACTTACAACTGTAGCAGGCTTTTTGATTTTTGGCCCAATAGCAGGTTTTATTTACAATTATGTTGGCATTATAATTGGCAGTGTGATTCTCTTTTTGTTAGTAAAAACGTACGGCCGCAAGTTTATTTTGCTTTTTATGGATGAAAAGACCTTTTATAAGTATGAGCGTCGTTTAGAAACGCCTGGCTATGGAAAGTTATTTATTGCTTGTATGGCTTCACCAATTTCTCCGGCGGATATCATGGTGATGATTACAGGGCTAACAGCTATGTCTTTAAAGCGGTTCACAACCATTATCTTAGTCACTAAACCTATTTCCATTATTGGTTATAGCTATCTCTTTATCTTTGGTAAAGATTTAGTGTCATGGCTACTACATCGTTAATAAATATTGTCTCAGTGCTAAACTACCTCTTTTCATGATGGGGTGGTTTTTTAATAGCTTCGACTGAAGTTAGGCATTAATAGGAAATACAAAACCTTCCCTTTAAGTAGCTATCTAAAGGGAAGGTTTGAGTGATTATTGAATATTGAGTTTGTTCTTAATAATAAAATGAGTGCCTAGATAGCAAAACAACATCTCAAAAAATTCTTCTACAATGAGAACATAAAGGTACACCTGTTCTTTGTATGGGAGGACTTCTGAAGTTGATTCAAAGCCAAAAACTTTTAAGTTGAGATAAGTGGTTGCTACGCTAAAGAGAATCATCAAGGCAAAGTAAGCGATAAAAGCCATTAATCCACGACGATTAGAGAAAAGTTGTCCAATTGAAATAGCGAAGTAAAGAAGTAGAATACTTGCTAGGGATGATACAAGTAGATAACTTAAAATGAAAGCATTATCGAGAATATATTCGGCCTTGATAACTTTTGATAGAGTTTCCCCAACATCCTTAAAATCAACCATTGGCACGATCAAGATGGCAATTCCAAAAATCAAAATGATCAGATTAAAAAGGCTACAGATGAAAGAAGCCACCAATTTTGAAAGAATAATCTGGTGAGAAGTCACAGGTAGTGTTAAGGTTAAATACCCTTCACGACCAAAAATATTTTTACTAAAGCGATTAATGATAATCAGTAAGGTCGACAAGAGGGAACCTGCAATTAAAGCACCAAAAGTTAATGATAAGGTCAATGGGAGCATTTTATCAATGACTGTTCCAAATGAACCAGCATTATCAGCCTGTTGTGTAAACTGTTTAATGGTAAATGATAAAATGGCAGCAATAGCAATAACAGCTGCGTTGAGAGCAAAGTACCATTTACCGATAGATTTGAATTCGTATTTTAATAATTTTCCAAACATGCTAACCTCCTAGACCTTGTAAGTTTCCCTAAAGAGAGAGTCAATAGACTGCTGATGTTCTTGTCTTAAATCATCAGCGTTTCCACATAGGCAAAGTTTTCCTTTTTTCAAGAAAATCACTTCGTCAAGGATAGGTTCAATGTCTGAAATCAAATGGGTTGAAATAATAACCGATGCGTCTTCAGAGTAGTTATTAATAATGGTTTTAAGAATATAATCTCTAGCAGCAGGATCAACACCACCGATAGGCTCATCTAGAATATAAAGTTTTGCTTTACGGCTCATGACAAGAATCAATTGAGCTTTTTCTTTATTTCCTTTTGAAAGATTTTTAAATCGGTCTTCAGGGTCCAATTCCAGATCCCTTAAAAGGCTAGTGGCTTTGGCTTTATCAAAATCCTTGTAAAAATCACTAAAGAAATCTAACATGTCCTTGATTTTCATGTTTTCATTCAGGTAAGTGGTATCAGGTAAGTAAGAGATAATTTCTTTGGTATTGACAGATGGGCGATAACCATCAATGACGATATCACCTTTGTTTGGTTGTAAAAGACCATTTATTAGTTTGATAAGGGTTGTTTTGCCGCTTCCATTTGGTCCCAATAAGCCAATGATTTTACCGCTTGGAATCGTAACAGTCAAATCGTCAATCGCTTTTTTTCCTCGGTAAGATTTTGAGACATGGTGCAGTTGCAATAGTTGTGCCATTATTCTGAAGCCTCCTCTAAAAAGGTTGTTAAAACTGGAATAATTTCGGTGCGATCAAATCCCATTTTAGTCATGTTATTGACAAATGATTCTAACTCACTAATTGCTAATTCGCGTCTTTTATGGGCAATTAGCTTTTGGTCGTCAGTTACAAAACGGCCAGCAGTACGTTGCGAATAAACCATTCCTTCACGTTCAAGCTCAGTAAATGCCCTTTGCATGGTATTAGGATTGACACCAGCAATTTCAGCATATTCACGAACAGTTGGGAGTTGGTCTCCACTCTTGATTTCTTGGCTGATAATTTGCATCATCACGTGCTGAGCTATCTGCGCATAAATAGGAGATTTTTCATCAAATTTCCAAGACATGTGGTTTCCTCTCTAAATATTATAGATAATTGTACTAAATAAATGGTACAGGAAAAACGCTAAAATGTCAAATTTTATGCTATTTTCTTCATATATAATAGTAAGTTAATAGACATAAAGGAAAATAAAAGCAGTAAAAGCTTTTTCATAGTATAATAGGTAATATGACAAGTAAAGGAGAAGTTCATGTTTGCTCAATTAGATACCAAAACCGTTTATTCATTTATGGATAGTTTGATTGATTTAAGTCACTACTTTGAACAAGCAAAACAACTTGGCTACCAAACTATAGGAATTATGGATAGGGATAATCTTTACGGAGCTTATCATTTTATTAGAGGCTGCCAAAAACATGGACTTCGACCTGTTTTAGGTTTGGAAGTAGAGGTTGTCTATCAAGAGCAGCAGGTGCTCCTTAACTTAATCGCCAAGAATACACAAGGCTATCATCAGCTTTTGAAAATTTCCACGGCAAAAATGTCGGGCAAGCTTCATATGGACTACCTCTGTCAACATTTGGAAGGGTTAGCGGTTATTATTCCTAATAGGGTCTGGACCGATACATTATCGTTTCCCTTTGACTATTATATCAGTGTTGATCAGTATACTGATTTTTCTAGTATGGACTCTAAGAGGCAGTTTATTCCCCTAAGGACAGCTCGTTATTTTGCACAAGATGATATGGAAACCCTACACATGCTGCATGCCATTCGAGATAACCTGAGTCTGGTGGAGACCCCTGTAGTAGAAAGTGATCAAGAGTTAGGAGATTGTCAACAATTAACTGCCTTCTATCAAGCACACTGCCCCCAAGCTTTACAGAATTTAGAAGACTTAGTGTCAGGAATCCACTATGACTTTGATACAGACTTAAAATTGCCTCGTTTTAATCGTGATAAGTCCGCTAAACAAGAACTGCAAGAACTGACTCAAGCAGGTTTAGTGGCTAAAGGCTTATGGCACGAGCCTTATCAGACACGGTTAGCTCATGAATTAACTGTTATTTCTGACATGGGCTTTGATGATTATTTCCTTATTGTGTGGGATTTACTTCGTTTTGGACGCAGTAAGGGCTATTATATGGGAATGGGGCGTGGCTCAGCCGCAGGAAGTTTAGTTGCCTATGCTCTGAACATTACAGGGATTGATCCGGTGCGACATGATTTGCTTTTTGAACGCTTTTTAAATAAAGAACGTTATAGCATGCCTGATATTGATATTGATCTCCCTGATATCTACCGTTCAGAATTTCTTCGCTATGTGCGTAATCGGTATGGCAGTGATCATTCTGCCCAGATTGTCACCTTTTCGACCTTCGGTCCCAAACAAGCGATTCGTGATGTTTTTAAGCGGTTTGGCGTTCCAGAATATGAATTAACTAATCTCACTAAAAAGATTGGTTTTAAAGATAGTCTAGCCACAGTGTATGAAAAGAATATTTCCTTTAGACAAACTATTAATAGTCGAGTTGAATTTCAGAAGGCGTTTGCTATAGCTCAACGGATTGAGGGGAATCCAAGACAGACCTCTATTCATGCGGCTGGTATTGTGATGAGCGATGATAACCTAACAAATCATATCCCGTTAAAAGCAGGTGATGAGATGATGGTCACCCAGTATGATGCTAATGCTGTTGAAGCAAATGGTCTTTTAAAAATGGATTTCTTGGGGCTTAGAAATTTAACGTTTGTTCAAAAAATGCAAGAGAAGGTTGCTAAAGAGTATGGTCAACAAATTGACATTGCAGCAATTGACTTAGAAGATTCCCAAACATTAGCCCTGTTTGCTAAAGGAGATACCAGAGGTATTTTCCAATTCGAACAAAATGGGGCTATCAATCTTTTAAAACGCATTAAACCTCAACGTTTTGAAGAAATTGTGGCGACAACCAGTTTAAATAGACCGGGTGCCAGTGATTACACTGTGAATTTTATTAAGCGACGCCAGGGACAAGAAAAGATAGATTTAATTGATCCTGTTATTGCGCCTATTTTAGAGTCTACTTATGGGATTATGCTCTATCAAGAACAGGTCATGCAGATTGCTCAGACCTATGCAGGTTTTACGCTTGGAAAAGCCGACTTGTTACGCCGTGCTATGTCTAAGAAAAATCTCCTTGAAATGCAGAAAATGGAAGAGGCTTTTGTTGCAGGTGCTAAGCAATTAGGAAGATCCGAAGAAACAGCTAAGTTACTTTTTAAGCGGATGGAAAAATTTGCGGGTTATGGCTTTAACCGTAGTCATGCCTTTGCTTACTCAGCCTTAGCTTTTCAATTAGCATATTTCAAGGCTCACTACCCTGCGGTTTTTTACGATATCATGATGAATTACTCTAGCAGCGATTACATTACAGACGCTCTAGAATCGAACTTTCAAGTGGCACAAGTTACTATTAATAGTATCCCTTACACTGATAAAATTGAGGCTAATAGTATCTACATGGGCCTAAAAAACATCAAGGGATTACCAAGAGATTTTGCTTATTGGATTATTGAACAGAGATCCTTTAGCAGTGTAGAAGATTTCTTGACCCGAGTACCTGAAAAGTACCAAAAGATAGCCTTTTTGGAACCCTTAATTAAAATAGGATTATTTGACTGCTTTGACCCTAATCGAAAAAAGATTTTAGAAAATTTAGAGGGGTTAATAGTGTTTGTCAATGAACTGGGGTCTTTATTTGCGGACTCTTCCTTTAACTGGGTTGACACAGAAGATTACTCAACAACTGAAAAATATTCTTTTGAACAGGAACTCATTGGGGTTGGTATGAGTAAGCATCCCTTAATTGACATTGCGGAGAAAAGTACTCAAGCTTTTACTCCCATTTCACAGTTAGTCAAGGATAAGGAAGCAACCATACTGGTTCAAGTAGATAGCATCAGAACGATTAGGACAAAAATAAGCGGGCAGCAAATGGCGTTCCTATCAGTTAATGACACTAAGAAAAAGCTTGATGTCACCCTTTTTCCAGAAGAATATGCCATTTATAAAGACCAACTGAAAGAAGGTGAACTCTATTACCTAAAAGGTAGAATTAAAGAAAGAGATCACCGGCTGCAGATGGTGTGTCAGCAAGTGCAAATGGCTATTAGCCAAAAATATTGGTTATTAGTTGAAAACCATCAGTTTGATTCACAGATTTCACAAGTTTTGGCAGCTTTCCCCGGAAAAACTCCGGTTGTCATTCACTATCAAGAAAATAAGGAAACAATTGAATTAACTAATCTCCAAGTTCAACTGAACCCTACCTTGGAAGAAAAGCTTCATAGCTACGTTTTGAAAACGGTTTTTCGATAAAAATAGTCGAATAGTGAAGTAATTTGCAAACGAATGTGCTATAATAAAAACGTTAAATTAATTAAAGGAGTACCAAAAAATGAAACGTATTGCTGTTTTAACCAGTGGCGGTGACGCTCCTGGTATGAATGCTGCTATTCGTGCAGTCGTTCGTAAAGCAATCTCAGAAGGAATGGAAGTTTATGGTATTAACCGTGGCTACGCAGGCATGGTTGACGGTGATATTTTCCCATTAGGTTCAAAAGAAGTGGGAGATAAAATTTCACGTGGTGGGACTTTCTTATACTCAGCTCGTTATCCAGAGTTTGCTCAACTTGAAGGTCAATTGGCTGGTATTGAGCAACTTAAAAAACATGGTATTGAAGGTGTTGTTGTTATCGGTGGAGATGGTTCTTACCATGGTGCTATGCGATTGACAGAGCACGGCTTTCCAGCGGTAGGTATCCCAGGAACAATCGATAACGATATTGCGGGAACTGACTACACTATCGGATTTGATACAGCAGTTAACACAGCAGTTGAAGCTATTGATAAACTTCGTGACACCTCATCAAGTCACGGACGTACCTTTGTTGTTGAAGTAATGGGTCGCAATGCGGGTGATATTGCTCTTTGGGCGGGTATTGCTAGTGGTGCTGATCAAATCATTGTTCCAGAAGAAGAATTTGATATTGAAAAAGTGGTATCAACAATCCAATATGATTTTGAACACAAAGGTAAAAATCACCACATCATCGTCTTAGCTGAAGGTGTTATGAGCGGTGAAGCTTTTGCTCGAAAACTTAAAGAAGCTGGTGATAAGAGTGACCTTCGTGTGACAAATCTTGGTCACATTCTTCGTGGAGGTTCACCAACTGCTCGTGACCGTGTCATTGCTTCTTGGATGGGTTCACACGCCGTTGAGCTACTTAAAGAAGGCAAAGGTGGTTTGGCTGTTGGTATTCACAATGAAGAACTTGTTGAAAGCCCAATCCTTGGTACTGCAGAAGAAGGTGCTTTGTTCAGCTTGACTGAAGAAGGCAAGATTATTGTTAATAATCCACACAAAGCTCGTTTAGACTTTGCAGCTTTGAACCGTTCATTGTCACAATAAGTTTAGTTAAAATTGTTAAATCGTCAATTATTGACAAAAAATAAGGGAGTTTCAGAGTAAAATGAATAAACGCGTAAAAATTGTTGCAACACTTGGTCCTGCGGTTGAAATCCGTGGTGGTAAAAAATACGGAGAAGATGGCTACTGGGCTGGTCAACTTGATGTTGAAGAATCAGCAAAAAAAATCGCTGAATTAATTGAAGCTGGTGCGAATGTTTTCCGTTTCAATTTCTCACACGGTGACCACAAAGAACAGGGTGACCGTATGGCAACTGTTCGTCTGGCAGAAGAAATTGCTCGTCAAAAAGTTGGTTTCCTTTTGGATACTAAAGGTCCTGAAATGCGTACTGAATTATTTGCAGACGATGCTAAAGAGTTCAGCTATGTTACTGGAGAAAAAATCCGTGTAGCGACTACACAAGGTATTCAATCAACTCGTGATGTTATTGCTTTGAACGTTGCTGGTAGCCTTGACATCTACGATGAAGTAGAAGTAGGTCATACTATTCTTATCGATGATGGTAAACTTGGTTTGAAAGTTATCGACAAAGATATCGCAACACGTCAGTTTATCGTTGAAGTAGAAAACGACGGTATTATTGCTAAGCAAAAAGGTGTTAACATTCCTAACACTAAAATTCCTTTCCCAGCGCTTGCGGAACGCGACAATGCTGATATCCGTTTTGGCCTTGAACAAGGACTTAACTTTATTGCAATCTCATTTGTTCGTACAGCCAAAGACGTTGAGGAAGTTCGTCAAATCTGTCGCGAAACTGGTAACGACCATGTTCAATTATTTGCTAAGATTGAAAACCAACAAGGTATCGATAATCTTGATGAAATCATCGAAGCTGCTGATGGTATCATGATTGCACGTGGTGACATGGGTATCGAAGTACCATTTGAAATGGTTCCAGTTTTCCAAAAAATGATTATCACTAAAGTGAATGCAGCTGGTAAAGCAGTTATCACAGCAACAAACATGCTTGAAACAATGACTGAAAAACCACGTGCGACACGTTCTGAAGTATCTGACGTATTCAATGCTGTTATCGATGGTACTGATGCAACAATGCTTTCAGGAGAGTCAGCTAATGGTAAATACCCAGTTGAATCTGTTCGTACAATGGCGACTATTGATCGTAATGCACAAAATCTTCTTAACGAATATGGTCGTTTAGATTCATCTGCATTCCCACGTACAAACAAAACCGATGTGATTGCTTCAGCGGTTAAAGATGCAACTCATTCAATGGACATCAAACTTGTGGTTACAATTACCGAAACTGGTAATACTGCACGTGCGATTTCTAAATTCCGTCCAGATGCGGACATCTTAGCTGTAACATTTGATGAAAAAGTACAACGTGCTTTGATGATTAACTGGGGTGTTATTCCAGTTCTTGCTGAAAAACCTGCATCTACTGATGACATGTTTGAAGTAGCAGAACGTGTGGCTCTTGAAACTGGCTTGGTTCAATCTGGTGATAACATTGTTATCGTTGCAGGTGTTCCAGTTGGTACTGGTGGAACAAACACAATGCGTGTTCGTACTGTAAAATAAGTTTGTCAAAGTAACTGATTGAGGATTAGAAGATTTTTCTTCTAATCTCTTTTTTATTGGAAGAGAAATGTTACCCTAACAATGCATACTCTTTTGTCTTAGAAATTGTTTGCTTTTTTTCTGATCTATAACATGGTATAATAAGAGAATAGACTAGGAGTTAATATGGTAAAGCGAGATTTTATAAGAAATATATTATTGTTATTAATTGTGATTATTGGAGCCATTTTGTTGAGAATTTTTGTTTTCTCAACTTTTAAGGTGACCCCAGAAACGGCTAATGCTTATTTGAAGAATGGTGATTTAATCACCATTAAGAAAAATATTCAACCTAAATACAAAGATTTTGTGGTTTACAGGGTTGATAAAAAGGACTATGTGAGCCGCGTTGTTGCTGTCGAGGGAGATAGTGTCACCTATATGGATGATATTTTTTACCTCAATAATATGGTGGAATCACAAGCCTATCTTGAAAAGATGAAGACACGTTACTTGAATAACGCTCCTCTTGGAACTTTATACACTGAAGATTTTACAATTTCAACTATTACTGGTGACAAGTATCAAAAAGTTCCTAAAGGAAAATACCTTCTTCTAAATGATAACCGGAAAAATACGAATGACAGTCGTCGCTTTGGGTTAATAGATACCTCGCAGATTAAAGGGTTAGTAACTTTTAGAGTTCTGCCTCTCAGCGATTTTGGATTTGTGGAAGTAGAGTAGTTAACTAACTGCTCTCTTTTTTAGTCCATAATCTGTCAATCAGGCTATACCAATTTTGTGTTTGACAAGCATTTGATGATGTTATATACTGTAAACATAATATTTTTGTTGGTGTATAAGGACTATACCAATTAATTAAATTTTGAAAGAAAGTAGTAAGGAAACTTACTAAGGTAACTACAATGTGTGGAATTGTTGGAGTTGTTGGGAACCGTAACGCAACAGATATTTTAATGCAAGGTCTTGAGAAGCTTGAATACCGTGGCTACGATTCAGCAGGTATTTTTGTGGCTAATGACAATCAAACAAACTTGATTAAATCAGTTGGACGCATCGCGGATTTGCGTGCTAAGATTGGCATAGATGTTGCTGGTTCAACAGGGATTGGTCACACACGTTGGGCAACTCACGGTCAATCAACAGAAGATAATGCCCATCCTCACACGTCACAAACAGGACGTTTTGTCCTCGTTCACAATGGTGTGATTGAAAATTATCTCCACATCAAAACAACGTACTTGGCTGGACATGATTTCAAGGGTCAAACAGATACTGAGATTGCGGTACATCTAATCGGAAAGTTTGTAGAAGAAGAGCAATTATCAGTGTTAGAAGCCTTTAAAAAAGCTCTAGGAATTATAGAAGGTTCCTATGCCTTTGCGTTAATGGATAGCCAGAATACAGATACTATCTATGTGGCTAAAAATAAGTCTCCATTGTTGATTGGTCTTGGTGAAGGTTACAATATGGTTTGTTCGGATGCTATGGCCATGATTCGTGAAACCAGTGAATTTATGGAAATTCATGATAAAGAGCTGGTTATTTTAACCAAATATAAGGTAACTGTTACAGACTATGATGGTAACGAGCTAGTACGAGATTCGTACACTGCTGAATTAGACTTATCTGATATTGGTAAAGGGACTTATCCTTTCTATATGTTGAAAGAAATTGATGAGCAGCCAACTGTAATGCGTAAATTAATTTCAACTTATGCAGATGAAATGGGTAACGTGCAAGTTGATCCAGCTATCATTGCCTCTATCCAAGAGGCTGACCGCCTTTATATTTTAGCTGCAGGGACTTCTTACCATGCTGGTTTTGCAACTAAAATGATGCTTGAGCAATTGACAGATACACCAGTTGAGTTAGGAGTGGCTTCTGAATGGGGTTACCACATGCCTCTACTTAGCAAGAAGCCAATGTTTATCCTACTAAGCCAATCAGGAGAAACAGCAGATAGTCGTCAAGTTTTAGTTAAGGCAAATGCTATGGATATTCCGAGTTTGACAGTAACTAACGTTCCAGGATCAACCTTGTCACGTGAATCAACATACACCATGTTGATTCATGCTGGACCTGAAATTGCTGTTGCGTCTACAAAAGCTTACACTGCACAAATTGCTGCTCTTGCCTTTTTAGCTAAAGCGGTTGGTGAGGCAAATGGTAAGTCAGAAGCTCTTGACTTTGATTTGGTTCGTGAGTTGTCATTAGTAGCTCAATCTATCGAAGCGACTTTGACAGAAAAAGACGTTGTGGCAGAAAAAGTAGAAGCTTTGCTAGCTACTACTCGTAATGCTTTTTACATTGGGCGTGGCAATGATTATTACGTTTCAATGGAAGCTGCTTTGAAATTAAAAGAGATTTCTTATATTCAATGTGAAGGCTTTGCGGCTGGTGAATTGAAACATGGCACCATTTCTTTAATTGAAGAGGGAACTCCAGTCATTGGTTTAATTTCATCTAGTGAGTTGGTTGCTTCTCATACACGTGGTAATATTCAAGAAGTTGCTGCTCGTGGGGCTCATGTTTTAACAGTTGTGGAAGAAGGGCTTGACCGTGAGGGAGATGACATTATTGTCAATAAGGTTCATCCTTTCTTGGCGCCAATTGCTATGGTAATTCCAACTCAACTGATTGCTTACTACGCTTCGTTACAACGTGGACTTGATGTTGATAAACCGCGTAATCTAGCTAAGGCTGTTACAGTGGAGTAATGAGGGTTAACCGTAATAAGGTAGTCGCTAGTTAGCGACTGCCTTATTTTTTACCTAATCATCATCATCAAGGCAGTAAAAAAGGGAAATGAAGCCTTATTTGAGGACAGGAAAAGCAAATATGATAACGTATTCATCTTGTCAAAACCTGCATTCTAAAGTAAAATGATACCATTAAGAAATTTTTTAGGAGAGCAAGATGTCATTACCAAATTGTTTGCAATGCCAATCCGAATACGTTTATGAAGATGGCCATTTATTAATCTGCCCTATGTGTGCTTTTGAGTGGACATTAGGTGAGGAAGAGACTAAAGAAGAAGGGCTTGTTGTTTTAGATAGCAATAGTGTTCGATTGTCTGATGGCGATACTATCACTGTTATTAAAGATTTAAAAGTTAAAGGTGCTCCAAAAGATCTGAAACAAGGGACTCGCGTTAAAAATATTCGCCTGGTGGAAGGTGATCATAATATTGATTGTAAGATTGATGGGTTTGGTGCGATGAAATTGAAATCAGAATTTGTCAAGAAAATCTAATAATAATACGCAATCAGCTGATCTGGTTGTATTTTTATAAAAAATCTCTCCCCAAATACGTTCAAATTTGGTATAATAGTAAAATATTCAGTTTTAGGAGGCAACATGACCTATATTCAGCAAGTCTTACCCAGCTTATTAGATGGTGCCTTGGTGACCTTACAAGTATTCTTTATTGTTATCATTCTTTCTATCCCCTTGGGGGCTATTTTAGCTTTCTTGATGAAGATTCCCTTTAAACCGCTCCAGTGGTTTTTGATCTTATACGTGTGGATGATGCGAGGGACACCTTTACTACTTCAATTGATTTTTTTCTATTATGTTTTGCCAAGTGTTGGGATTAGTTTTGATCGAATGCCAGCTGCTATTTTGGCGTTTACTTTGAATTATGCTGCCTACTTTGCTGAAATTTTTAGAGGTGGGATTGAGGCTATTCCAAAAGGTCAATATGAAGCAGCTAAAGTATTAAAGTTAAAACCTCTTCAAACCATTCGTTATATTATTTTGCCTCAAGTGTTTAAAATTGTGTTACCAAGTGTTTTCAATGAAGTCATTAATTTGGTCAAAGATTCTTCCCTTGTCTATGTACTAGGTGTAGGAGATCTTTTATTAGCAAGTAAGACGGCAGCCAATAGGGATGCAACCTTAGCCCCTATGTTTATTGCTGGCCTTATCTATTTGCTTTTAATTGGACTGGTCACTATTATTTCAAAACAAGTTGAAAAACGGTTTAATTATTATCAGTAAGGAGGCTTCATGTTAGAACTCAAAAATATTTCCAAAAAGTTTGGTCAAAAAACCATCTTTGATGGCTTTAATCTAACTGTCAAAGACGGAGAAGTGCTCTCTTTGGTAGGCCCGTCAGGTGGCGGTAAGACAACACTCTTACGGATGTTGGCCGGTCTTGAATCTATTGATTCAGGTCAAGTCTTTTACAATGGAGAAGATGTTGGTATTGATCATTTAGAAAATCGTAACTTGTTTGGATTTGTTTTCCAAGATTTTCAATTGTTTCCTCATCTTACCGTTTTAGACAATCTAACGCTGTCTCCAACAATTACAATGGGCAAGCAAAAGGCTGATGCTAAAGAAAAGGCTTTGGATATACTGGCACATTTAGGATTAAAAGAACATGCCAAGGTTTATCCCTACTCTTTATCTGGAGGTCAAAAACAACGGGTTGCTTTGGCAAGAGCCATGATGATTGATCCTCAAATTATTGGTTATGATGAACCGACCAGTGCTCTAGATCCAGAATTACGTCAGACGGTAGAAGCCTTGATTGTTCAAAACCGTGAAATGGGAATAACTCAAATTGTAGTCACTCACGATCTTGTTTTTGCCGAAGCCATCTCAGATCGTATTATTAGGGTTAATCCTAAATAGAAGAGGAGCGATATGATAACCATGAGAAGAAGTATAAGAATCGTTTTCTTAGCAGCTATTAGTTTACTGTTAGTAGCTTGTGGAACAGCTAATAAAACCGCAAAATCAGGAGATGCTTGGAAAACATACCAAAAAGAAAAAAACATTACTTTAGGTTTCGACAATACCTTTGTTCCGATGGGGTATAAAGATGAGAGTGGAGACAATAAGGGGTTTGATATCGATTTAGCTAAGGCAGTCTTTAAGCAATATGGCATTACCGTTAATTTTCAAGCTATTAACTGGGATTTGAAAGAAGCCGAGTTAAAAAATAGTAAAATCGATATGATTTGGAATGGCTATTCTATGACGCAGGAACGTCAGGCTAAAGTAGCGTTTACCGTTCCTTACATGAAAAATGAGCAAGTGATTGTGGTTAAAAAATCATCTGGAATTACTGACACCTCTGACATGAAAAATAAGATCCTAGGAGCTCAATCCGGATCGTCTGGTTATGATGCCTTGACAAGACATCATAAAGTCTTAAAAGATTTGATTAAAGACCAAGATGCAACTCAGTATGAAACGTTTACGCAAGCTTTTATTGATCTAAAAACGAATCGTATTGATGGTTTACTCATTGATAAAGTTTACGCTAACTACTACCTAAAGCAAGAAAATCAGTTAGATGATTACCAGCTGGTCTCGACCGGATTTGACAATGAACAGTTTGCTGTAGGGCTTAGAAAAGAAGACAAGACCTTGCAGAAGAAAATTAATGAAGCCTTGAAAAAAATGTATCAAGATGGTGAGTTCCAAGCCATTTCTCAAAAATGGTTTGGAGAAGATGTTGCTACAACTCAAATCAAAAACTAAAAGAGACTATTGTCTCTTTTTTGTGTTCCTACAAATGGTCGATTAGAAGTTATATGATCGCTTAGGAATGATGATTCCTTCCTTTGTCAGTCGTATTATTAGCAAGAAGCCATATATGGTAACTGACAAAAACCACTGATCTGGTGGCACTGCATCCATAAAATGAGACACAAGAAAAACACTCCTGTTGAAATCGAGTAAACTAGAGACAGAAGTGTTTTATTATGGTCGAAAAAGCATCTTCGGTAGAAACTAAGTTAGCTTGCATTGAGATGAAAAAAGCAGGTAAATCCAATAAAGTCATTATGGAAACCTTAGGGATTAAGCATATTAGTCAAGTCAAAATCTGGTAGAAATGGTATCAGAATGATGAGCTATACCGTTTCTACCAATCTGTAGGTAAACAATATACCTATGGTAAAGGTACGGATCAACTGTCTGAATCTGAATTCGAGCAGTTATGTTTGCAGGTTAATCTTCTAAAAAAGTATCGGAGCTTGATGAGAAAATCGACAAAATGACTCTTATCAAGCTAGTGGAAGAGTATAAGGAAACTTATCCTGTAGCTCTCATCTTGGACTATTTCGGTGTCAAATGCTCCGCTTTCTATCTCCATAACTGAAGAAACTTAACTAAAGATAGTGTAACAGATATTGTCAAAAATGGGCTTGGTATAATAAAGTAGACACAAAATTAAGTGGAAACGAGGAAAAGTCATTATGCCAAGAAAAACCTTTGATAAAGCCTTCAAACTCTCTGCTGTCAAACTCATCCTTGAGGAAGAGCAGTCTGTAAAAATGATTAGTTCAACTTTAGAAATTCATCCCAATAGTCTTTATCGATGGGTTCAAGGATATGAAAAATATGGAGAAAGTGCGTTCCCAGGACACGGGAGCGCACTTCGTCATGCTCAATTTGAGATAAAAAAACTTGAAAAAGAGAACAAACTGCTGCAGGAGGAATTAGCTCTTCTAAAAAAGTTCCAGGTCTTCTTGAAGCCAAACCGGAAATAAAATTTCGGTTTCTGAAGGAAAATAGTGTTAGCTTGAATAGTCATCACGCCTGTCAAACTCTTCAAGTTTCCCGTTCAGGTTTCTATGCTTATTTAAAACGTCGTCCATCTTCAAGGCATGTTGAGAATGAAGCTTTGAAGGAAATGATTAAAGCCATTTTCTATGAACATAAAGAGCGTTACGGAAGTGTACGAATTACCCAAGAACTTTGTAGACGTGGCATGCATGTCAATCATAAACGTGTTGGTAGACTCCTTCATCAGTTAGGTCTCTATGCTAAAGGAAGTCGATATAACTATAAATACTATAACCGTCGACGTTCTTCATTAACTCGTCCCAATCTTGTTAATCAATGTTTCCAAGCAACTGGTAAGAATAAATTATGGCTAGGAGACTTAACCTATATCCCTATACAAGAAGGAATACTTTATTTATCTGTCTTTATAGACATTTATAGTAGAAAGATTGTTGGTTGGGCAATGGGCCGACGTAAGCAAGACAAGTTGGTAACAGAGGCTTTCAATCAAGCTTATGATAGAGAAAAGCCTAAAGAAGGGGTAATCGTCCATACAGATCAGGGGTCTCAATATACCGGGGCACGATTTCAGGTCCTACTTAGATGGAAAAAATGTAAGTCCAGTATGAGTCGAAAAGGTAATCCATACGATAATGCACTCATGGAAGCCTTTTATAAAACATTAAAAAGAGAGCTTGTCAATGATGCTCATTTCGCAACTATTGAGCAAGCTCAGCTTGAGATTTTTAAATATATTGAGACTTACTATAACCCTAAACGTCTGCATTCAGCTTTAGGGTATCTCTCACCTGTAGAATTTGAAAAAATAGTTACTAATTAGCTTAACTTTATGTCTATTTTTTCTTGACAAGTCCACCTAAAAGTGTTTTTCTTCTGTCCCATTAATGGGGTGCAGTGCCTGGTGATTAGTGGTTTTTTATCTGTTTACCCTTTTACAATTCGATAATGGCGTTTTAGGTGATGCTCTTGTTGAATAGGAGTGATTTGATGGAAGAGTAGACACCAAACTTCATGACGTCTCCAGATGCTAGTATGGCAATTCCCATTTAACTGGTAGGTCACTAACATCGTTTTTTGACTAATGGATTCAATTTGAAAATGGTTGAAGTTACTTGGATAATAAATTTCTTGGTTCAAAAATTGTTCATAGTTAGCTGTTTGGCCATTCGCATCAATCAGTTGGAAAGACTTAGCAATGTAGTGGTCATAGTCAGGAACCTTACTCAAAATTAATTTTTCGTAGCGGTAGAGCTTTTTGGCGACATTATCAAAAAGCTCGTCTTCGGGAATCATGGCTGGTTCCACATGGATATCAATATCATAAATAGCGAATTGATCACTGAGTAATTGCTCAACCTGTTCGGTGATAGCATGACTTTCATAAACAGAGAGATCAGGACTCATTTCAAGAACGATGTCAAGGTAAACATTACTCCCATAGGTTCTACCGCGTTGCGATTTAACAGCAACAATTTTAGGAATTTCTAGGATGGCTTGTTCGTATTTCTTTAAATGACGACTGTCAAAACCATCAGATAGGCTAAAAGCACTTTCCATAAAAATATCAAAAGCGGTTTTGAGAATGAAAAAAGTAATAATCAATGCAGCTAGACGATCAATAATGGGAAATTGTAATGAGGCTGCTCCAATAGCAACAGAAGTACCAAGAGAAGTCACTGCATCAGATAGATTATCTTTAGAGGCGGCAACAAGGGCACTTGATTTAACACGCTTGGAGAGTCTTTTATTGAAAGCATATACACCAAACATAATGAGGGCAGAGAGGATACCAACAATAGCACCGATAGGATCAATTGGCGTTTGCTCACCACTAAAAATACTTTGTATGGTTTGGATAAGGACCTGAAAACCAACAATAAACATAATGAAAGAGGTGATAAGGCTTGAGAGGTCCTCAATTTTCCAGTGGCCAAATTTGTGATTGGCATCAGCTGGCTGACTAGCTAAGTGAAGTCCAATAAGGAGAGCTATATTTCCTACAATATCTGATAAATTATTAAAGCCATCAGCAATCAGCGAGCTAGCATTGAGCAGATAGCCAGCTAATAGCTTAGCAATGCTTAGCAACAGATAGGCCATAATGCTGACAATTGGACCTCTTTTGGCCAATTTTAAGTTTTCAATGGGGTCTTGTGTCATGGTTACTCCTTTGATATCAATACCGTATTATACCATAAAAACTAGTTGAACTAAAAAGCTTAACCCCTTTGAAATAGATGAAAGAAGGCTAGGCAGGTTTTGGTGTTACTGATTGAATTGATGCTTGAGAAAGTAATGTTTTGTTTCATGGATGACCACAGGAGATAAGGCTAAAAGGGCGATAAGATTAGGGAGCGCCATTAAACCATTCACGATATCAGCTAAAATCCAAATAAGCTCTAATTTGAGGAATCCACCAAGACCTACCATTAAAACAAAAGCAATACGGAAGTAAGTTAGGTGAGTAATACCAAAGAGAAATTCAAAGCAGCGTTCACCGTAATAGCTCCAACCTAAGATTGTTGTAAAAGCAAAAAGAACAAGGGAAAAGGTCAGTCCAAAAGTTCCTAAATTGCCAAAAACTGAAGCAAAGGCAGATTGCGTTAAAGGTGCTCCCTCTAAAGGACCAGTCCATTGCCCAGTGACTAGGATTGACAATCCTGTTAAAGTGCAAATAATAATGGTATCTATAAAGGTCCCTGTCATCGAAATTAACCCTTGTTCAACTGGTTCGTTGGTTTTAGCTGCCGCTGCTGCAATAGGAGCAGAGCCTAGTCCAGATTCATTTGAAAAAACCCCGCGTGCAATCCCTTTTTGGATAGCATCTTTAACCATACTACCTGCAAATCCTCCAATAGCAGCGGTTGGTGTAAAAGCAGATTGGAGCACTAAACGAATAACGGGAACGATGTGCTGATAATGCATAAAAATAACAGCCAAACTTGAAAGAATATAGAAAATAGCCATGAAAGGAACGACTTTTTCAGCTACTTTGGAGATAGAATGGATACCTCCGAAAATAATGGTAGCGACAAATATAGCTAAGATGATACTCACAATCTGTGGTGATAAGCCAAAGCTGTGACCTAGAGAGGAAGTAATGGAATTTACTTGAGCAAAGGTACCAATGCCAAAGAGGGCTACAAGAATACCTGACCCAGCAAAAAGAATAGCTAACGGTTTCCATTTTTGTCCCATACCGTTAACGATATAGTACATAGGTCCACCAGAAATATGGCCATTGGCATCTCTGGTACGATATTTGATAGCTAATACTCCTTCGGCATATTTAGTCGTCATTCCAAAAAAAGCGGCTACCCACATCCAAAAGAGCGCTCCAGGGCCACCTGATTTGATAGCAGTGGCGACTCCGACAATATTTCCTGTACCAACAGTAGCAGCAAGTGCGGTTGCAAGAGCAGCAAAGGATGAAATATCTCCGTGACCATCATCATCTGAAAAAATAAGTTTAAAAGCTCTTGGTAGTTTTAAGATTTGGATGAGTCCTAAACGACTCGTAAGGTAAATACCAGTACCAACCAGTAAGATTAACAAGGGCGGTCCCCAGACAAAGTCATCCATTAGCTTAGCGATTGTAATCATTTGTTTCTCCTAAATTATTAAAGTTGACAAAAGAAAAAAGCTATCTCTGAGAGACAACTTCTGAAGCAATGATAATATAGCAAACGCAAAAAGACTAAGTGTTGACTTAATGGTTTTTCTATCTTATCTTCTGTCCTTTTGCCTGAGAGATTGAGCAGTTTGCCTTGCCCCTTCGGCGCCTAATAAGGTCTCTCCAGAAGTCCGTCCATCAAACAGTCCCGTCCAATAGGTGGACACCTGAGAGTATAACTCCTTCGGCGAAATAATTTTCTTCTCCTGCATGACATCATTCGGTTTATTAAATTATGTCTATCATACCGGAAAATACGAATGAAGTCAATCAAAATAGAGGAATAATAAGGATTTTTTTGAGAAACCGTTATCATTATGAGCCGCTTATCGCTAAAAAGGGACAAATCTTCTCAGAGGCGTTTGAAATCTCCTTTGCTATTTTACAAAGAAACGTGATATAATTTTAGGGTTACTAAAAGAGATGTTAAGGAAAAAATTGAGGAGAAAACATGAATCCTTTATTAAATGGAATGAATGATCGACAGGCTCAGGCGGTTCAAACGACCGAAGGTCCCTTACTCATTATGGCAGGAGCAGGATCCGGTAAGACACGGGTTTTAACCCACAGAATCGCTTACCTCATTGATGAAAAATTCGTGAACCCATGGAATATATTAGCCATAACCTTTACCAATAAAGCTGCGCGTGAAATGAAAGAAAGGGCCTTGGCTTTAAATCCAGCTACTAAGGACACTTTGATTGCAACTTTCCACTCCATGTGTGTACGGATTTTACGGCGTGAAGCGGATCATATAGGCTACAATCGTAATTTTACCATCATTGATACAGGTGAGCAACGAACCTTGATGAAACGCATTTTGAAGCAACTTAACCTGGACCCTAAAAAGTGGAATGAGCGTTCTATTTTAGGAACCATTTCAAATGCTAAAAATGATTTACTTGATGAGAAGGGATACGAGGCGCAGGCTGCTGATATGTATAGTCAAATAGTAGCGAGATGTTACAAAGCCTATCAGGAAGAATTACGACGTAGTGAAGCATTGGACTTTGATGATTTAATTATGATGACTCTACGCCTTTTTGATAGTAATCCTGACGTATTAGCTTATTACCAGCAGCGCTACCAATACATTCATGTGGACGAGTATCAAGATACCAACCATGCCCAATATCAATTAGTCAAGTTGCTAGCTTCTCGCTTTAAAAATATTTGCGTTGTTGGAGATGCTGATCAGTCTATCTATGGTTGGCGGGGAGCTGACATGCAAAATATTCTTGATTTTGAAAAAGATTACCCAGATGCTAAGGTAGTGCTTTTAGAAGAAAACTATCGCTCTACCAAGAAAATTCTGCAAGCAGCTAACGACGTGATTAACAATAACCGTAATCGCCGTCCTAAGAAACTTTGGACACAAAATGCAGACGGGGAACAACTGGTTTATTATAGGGCAAATGATGAGCGAGATGAGGCAGTATTTGTCGCTTCTACCATTAGCAACATGGCTCAAGAGCTCGGGAAAAACTTCAAAGATTTTGCTGTTTTATATCGTACCAATGCCCAATCCCGTACGATTGAAGAAGCGCTCTTAAAATCCAACATTCCTTACACCATGGTTGGCGGAACTAAGTTCTATAGCCGTAAAGAAATTCGCGATTTAATTGCCTACTTAACGATTGTCGCTAACCCAGCTGATAATATTTCCTTTGAGCGGATTGTGAATGAACCTAAACGAGGTGTTGGTCCAGGAACACTTGATAAACTTCGTCAGTTTGCCTATGAGAGTGACCAGTCTTTATTAGAAGCAGCTTCAAATCTATTGATGTCCCCATTGAAAGGTAAAGCAGCACAATCTATCATGGACTTAGCCAATATTATCGGGCAGCTACGTCAAGACCTAGATCAGATGAGTATCACTGACTTAGCAGAAGCATTGTTAGAAAAAACAGGCTATCTAGATAGCTTACGTCTGCAAAATACTTTGGAAAGTCAGGCTCGCATTGAGAATATCGAAGAGTTCTTATCTGTTACCAAAAATTTTGATAAGTCAAGTGCCTCTCAAGAAGAAGACGAAACTGGTGTTGATCGCTTGGGACGTTTTTTAAATGATTTAGCACTGATTGCTGATACAGATGATTCCCAAACAGAAGCTGCTGAAGTAACCTTAATGACCCTACATGCTGCCAAAGGTTTGGAGTTCCCTGTTGTTTTCTTAATTGGTATGGAAGAAGGTGTCTTCCCCTTATCACGGGCTTCGGAAGATCCTGATGAATTAGAGGAAGAAAGACGCTTGGCCTATGTGGGGATAACAAGGGCAGAAGAAGTTCTCTTTATGACTAATGCAAATACCAGAACTCTCTTTGGTAAAAGTAGTTATAACCGTCCAACGCGGTTCTTAAAAGAAATTTCAGAAGAACTACTCTCTTATCAAGGATTGGCAAGACCAGCACAATCTTCATTTGGCGTGCGTTTCTCTACTGACAAGCACACACAGTTTGGACAGGGGATGAGCCTATCAGAAGCCCTGCAAGCTCGAAAGGCTCAGGCTCAAGTAAGACAATCACCACAGCCAATGCAGGCACGTACGATATCATCAGCTTCAACTAGCTCAGGTTTATCGTTTGGTTCTAATCGCTCTTTAGAAGAGGTCACTTGGCAGACAGGGGATATCGCTCACCATAAAAAATGGGGAGATGGGACTGTGCTGGAGGTTTCAGGATCTGGAAAAACGATGGAATTGAAAATCAAATTCCCAGAAGTTGGGTTAAAGAAATTACTAGCAAGTGTTGCTCCTATTGAGAAAAAATAAGAAAAATGAGTTTCCTACTATATAAGTGTGTAGGGAGCTTATTTTTTTATTTTCTTTATAAGAGACGTTCTCAAATAAAAGTAAAAAATTTTAAGTTTCAGGAGCATATCAGTTGCATTTTACATCTAAAGGTGTATAATAACAATATAAATTAAATAACGAGTGGTCACTTTACAAAAACTCTGTTATAAAGGATTTGTATTCGTTTTATAAGTATCTTTATTCTGACGAATAAAAGAGCTAACACTTCATAATTTGGTTTATATAGTCACTTTAAAAGTGATTATTGTTGACAATCACTCGAAGCATGATTACGGTTATGTTTCATTGGAAAATAGATACGGGAGTATCTGAAAAGGAGAATTATTATGGGACTTATTTGGACATTACTCGTTGGTGCACTTATTGGTGTTATTGCTGGAGCTCTTACTAAAAGAGGTGGATCAATGGGCTGGATTGCTAACATTGCAGCTGGTTTAATTGGTTCTTACGTTGGTCAAGCCCTACTTGGTACATGGGGACCTTCATTAGCTGGTATGGCTTTGATTCCATCTATTATTGGTGCAGTTATCGTCGTGATTATCACATCTTTTGTACTAAGCAAAACTAATAACTAGTTTCCCTCTACTTTACTTGTAAATAATGACAATAAAGTCGATTAAGTAGGAAAGAGGTTTGTATGTCAAAATTTTTAAAAATAACATATAGTCTCATCGGCCTCGTCCTATTATCCATCCTCGGATGGGTAATAGGGACGACCGGAGATTATATTAGCTTACCTTATAGCTATCGCTGGTTAAGTTGGGACATTGATAGACTTCCCAATTTCCTAGATCCAGCTTTATACTATTATTATTTCTGGACGGCGATTGTGATGTTTGTGCTCGTCTTAATCATCCTTTTAGCCGTTGTTTTTTACCCTCGTACTTATACTGAAATTCAATTGCGTAACAAGAATGGAAAACTCTTGTTGAAAAAATCTGCTATTGAAAAGTATGTTGCAACTGCTATTAAAGTAGCGGGGCTCATGCCTAATCCTAACGTTAACGCTAAACTCTATAAGCGTAAATTTAAAATTGATGTTAGCGGGCAATTAGCGTCACGAGTAGGCGTAACTGACCAAGTTAACGGGATTAAAGAAGGTATTGAGACAGGTTTGAAAGAATTCTTTGGACTTGATCGCCCGGTTAATTTCAGGGTTTATGTGAAAGATATTGCTGATTCTGACCGCAAGCGTGTTGCAAGGAAACGTGTAGAATAGGAGATGTCTGATGGAATTTTATGAAAGATTCAAGTATCCCATTATTGGGGGGCTGGTAGGGTTAATCATTGCCATATTGCTCATGTCTTTTGGCCTATTTAAAACACTGCTAGCAATCATTTTTATTCTCTTAGGAGTATATGGCGGCCTGTATGCCAAGAAAACGGGAATCATCGATCAATTTCTTGGTCGTAAGTAAATAATCAACAAAGGAGACATATCATGACTGAAACATATATTAAGAACACAACTAAAGATTTAGCACCGTCTATTCGTGGTGAATTGACTTATGAAGACAAAGTAATTGAAAAAATTGTCGGTTTGGCTCTTGAAAACGTTGATGGTTTACTAGGTGTTAACGGTGGCTTCTTAGCTAATTTAAAAGATAAATTGGTTAATACAGAATCTGTTCGTGACGGCGTGAATGTTGAAGTTGGTAAAAAACAAGTTGCCGTTGATTTGGATATTGTAGCAGAGTACCAAAAACATGTTCCAACTATTTATGATGCTATTAAAGCAATCGTTGAAAAAGAAGTTAAAAAAATGACAGATTTGGACGTTATTGAAGTTAACGTCAAGGTAGTTGACATTAAAACAAAAGCACAATTTGATGCTGAAAAAGTAAGTTTACAAGATAAAGTGACTGATATGGCACGTTCAACTTCTGAATTTACAAGTCACCAAGTTGAAAATGTGAAAACATCAGTTGGAGCAGGAGTTGAAAAACTTCAAGATCAACAAGCTGAACCACGTGTTCAGTAATAGTAATACTTTAACGAAATACTTTGAAGGAGGATTGGCTATGTCAGATGAAAAATGGAATGCAAAATTGGACCAAGCTGGTGGTAAATTAAAAGAAGGTCTTGGTAAGGTTTCTGGAGATAAATCTTTGGAGACTGAGGGCAAGGTTGACCAGGTAGCTGGAAAAGTGAAAGAAGTCGCGGCAGATGCCAAAGATTCCTTAAAAGGGCTCAAGAAGGGTTTAGACGATAACAAATAGACAACAATAACAATAAAGGAGACACGATGGAAACAAATCAGATTAAAAGTACGCTTACCTATGACGACAAAGTGATTGAAAAAATTGTAGGTCATGCCTTAGAAAATGTCGGCGGTTTGCTGGCTGTGACAGGTGGATTTTTCTCAAATATCAAAAATAATTTGGTGAATTCTGATTCTGTTACAGACGGTGTTTCGGTTGAGGTCGGAACTAAGGAAGTTGCCGTAGATCTCGCCATTGTCGTAGAATATGGCAAAGATATCCCAGCTATTGTTGAATCTATCAAAGCTATTGTTGCCCAAAACGTAGCTAGCATGACACATCTTAAGGTTATTGAAGTAAATGTGAATGTTGTTGATATTCGTACCAAAGCTGAACATGAGGAAGCTAGTGTTACCGTTCAAGATCGTGTGACTAGTGCCGCTTCATCGACCTCACAATTTGTATCAGAACAAGCTGGAAAACTAAAAGATACTGTTTCTAATACTGTTACTAGTGATGAAGCAGCTAAATAAGTGAACTTGCATAGCAACATTGCTAAGTGTTAACGTTATGGGGCTGGTTATCAACCAGCTCTTTTTGTTACGATAAGAAAATGATGATTGTTTTATAAGGAGAAATGTGTTTTAATTAATAGGAACATGAAAGAATGTTAAGTTAAGGAGTATAATGATGCCAAACCGTAAAAAGGAGATAAAAAGCTCAAAGTATCAAAAAATTGCTATTTCAGTAGCTGAACGTATCGCAAAAGGGGAATATGAAGTAGGAGAAAAATTAAAGTCAAGAACGACAATAGCATCTACCTTTAATGTATCTCCGGAAACAGCTCGCAAAGGGTTAAATATCTTAGCAGACTTAAAGATTCTCACCCTAAAGCATGGGAGTGGAGCTATTGTCTTATCAAAAGAAAAAGCTATTGACTTTATTAATCAGTATGAGTCAACACATTCCATCGCTATGATCAAAGAAAAGATTCGAGACACTATTCATGAGCAAGAGAGAGCTATGGAAAAAATGGCTATCTTGGTTAATGATTTCTTAATGCAAAGTCAATCCATTAGTAAGCAGTATCCGCTAGCGCCTTATGAGATTATTTGTAACAATGAGTCCGAACACTTTGGAAAATCCATTGGTGCCCTCAATATTTGGCATCAGACAGGTGCAACTATTGTTGCTATTGAACACAATGGTACCTTTGTTATTTCACCTGGCCCTTATTCAGTGATCGAAAAAGGGGATCATATTTATTTTGTAGGAGATGAGTCAGTGATTTCACGAATGAAGACCTTCTTCAATTTACGAAAAGGCTTATGAGTTTGAGGATATCCTCAAACTTTTTGATTTTTAGAAATGAAAAAAGCATCATCTATCTTACTCAAACTTGTGATGTCACACATACATGAGGACAGAAAAGATTCGGATGTTTTTTTAGGATGGTAGTGAATCAAGAGCAACTATTTTGAGAATAATATCGGTTACATCTTGAGGAGATTCCTGATAGTCGTTATTAATCCAGTAGGTAATAATACTTTCAATACTTGCTAAATAAACTTCCAAGGCATAAGGGTAAGGAATATGATATTGATTCACCACAATGGTTTGAAATTCTTCAATAGTGGTTAGAAATTGATAACAGAAATCTTTAATCAATTGAGGGAAATTTAAATAAGAGGTTGTTGCTAGTGCAGTTACAAACTCTCGGTGCGAGAGAAGGTAAGATAAAGTCTGTATCAGAACGGCTCTTGTATCAGTATAAATGGCTGTTTGGTTTAACAGGCAATACAAGTCATCTAAGGTCTCGTTTTTCAACTGATTCATCATGTCAAATTTATCTTTGTAATGGAGGTAAAAAGTGCCACGGTTAATACCCGCTTTTTGAGTAAGGTCAGAAACCGTAATGTCTTCGAAATGTTTTTCAACTAGTAAAGCCGTGAGTGCAGCTTTTAAATAAGTTTTGGTTTCAGTTTTTCTTTGTGTCATATAGAAGAGCTCCTTAAATCAACAGTTGCTTAGGATTTGTCCTTGTTAAATAGTTGAGGCCATTATATAATAAGTTTGTACTTAAATCAACACAATGTTCATATAAAGGAGAGAACCTCATGGCATTTATTGAAATGAAAAATGTGTCAAAGTCCTATAGGGTTGGAGAATCCCTTGTACATGCTAATCGTGACGTTACTTTTGACATTAACCAAGGGGAATTAGTGGTAATCCTAGGAGCATCTGGTGCAGGTAAGTCCACAGTGTTAAACATCTTAGGAGGAATGGATACTGCAGATGATGGACATGTTTTCATCGATGGTAAGGACATTGTAAGTTATAACTCTCGTGCCTTGACAGAGTATCGCCGTCATGATATTGGTTTTGTTTTTCAATTTTACAATTTGGTCCCTAATTTAACAGCCAAAGAAAATGTAGAGTTGGCTGTTGATATTGTATCGGATGCTTTAGATCCTGTAACGATGTTAAAGGAAGTTGGACTTGGTCATCGCCTAAATCATTTTCCAACACAGTTATCAGGTGGAGAGCAGCAGCGCGTTTCTATCGCGCGAGCTCTAGCAAAAAATCCTAAGTTATTACTTTGTGATGAGCCAACAGGTGCGTTGGATTATCAGACTGGAAAACAAATTCTAAACCTTTTGCAACAGATGGCATATAATAAGGGAACTACTGTTCTTATTGTCACTCATAATGCTGCGATTGCTCCCATTGCTAATCGTGTAATCCATCTTCATGATGCACAGGTTACTAAGATCACTGTCAATGAAGTACCTGCTAGCATTGACACGATTGATTATTAAGAGGCTTTTATGATGATAACGAAAACTTTATGGAAAGATATGATAAGAGCTATTAAAAAGAGTAAGGGACGTTTCTTTTCCTTAATGTGTTTAATGGCTTTAGGGTCTTTTGCTCTGGTTGGTCTGAATGTTACAGGTCCAGATATGGAACGTACAGCTAGTCATTATCTTGAAAAGCAACAGGTTATGGATATGGCAGTCCTAGCTTCTCATCAATTTTCTCAAGAAGATCGCAAAGAGCTGAATACCTTAAAGGATGTGGTTTTAGAATACGGTCACCTCATAGATCTTAATATAACAAAAAACCAGCAAGCTCTTAGGTTATACAGTCTTCCAAATAAGCTGTCAAAACCACTTTTGGTTGAGGGGCATTGGCCAAAGCAAGACACAGAAATTGTCTTATCTACCACGCTTGAAAAAAGCTATCAGCTAGGAGACACGATAAGGGTAACACCGCCTAGTAAAGGACTACTGACTTCAGAGCGGTTTCGAGTTGTCGGCTTTGCCCATTCTTCTGAACTTTGGTCCAAAAGCAATTTAGGAGGGGCTTCGGCAGGTGATGGTAGCCTCTATGCTTATGCTTTTAGTCGGCCCAACGTTTTTAAAGGGGATGTCAATATTCTACGTCTCCGATTTAATAATCTTCGTTTTGCGAACGCCTTTTCCAAACAGTACCGTCAAACTGTAACTCAAAACCAGACGATGTTGGATCAGCTACTCCAAGACAATAGCCAACGTCGTTACGAAGAACTACAAGGCCAATATAAACTTGCTTTAACGAATGGTAAAGCAAAACTACAGTCTGAACAAGCAACCTTAGCGGATAGAGAACAGGAATTAGCTTTTCTTGAGGGTAGTGCTTTGCAAGAAGCTAAGAACCAACTAGAACAAGCTCATAAGGCATTGGCACAGGAAAAAAGTCGTTTAAGACAGGTTGAACTGGCTCAAAGTAAGCTAGAAAGACCACATTATACTACCTACAATCGATCAACACTGCCAGGAGCAGAAGGTTATCGCACTTATGCGACTTCCATAAGTTCTATTTCAAATGTAGGAAATATTTTTCCCTTAGTTCTCTATTTAGTAGCTGCGCTCGTGGCCTTTACGACCATGACGCGTTATGTGGATGAAGAAAGAACAACCTCAGGTCTTTTAAAGGCTCTCGGTTATTCTAATAGGGAGATCAGTTTAAAATTTTTAGGTTATGGTCTACTAGCTAGTTTTTTAGGAACCAGCTTAGGGGTTCTTGGAGGGACCTATGTTTTACCAGCCTTGATTTCAGACATTTTGACGGCACCTCTGACTATCGGAAAAACCCACCTTTATTTTTATGATGCTTATAGCGCCTTAGCTTATTTACTGGCCCTCTTGTCGACTGTCTTACCAGCTTACCTTGTTGTGAAGAAAGAGTTATTCCTCAATGCGGCTCAGCTGTTACTTCCTAAGCCTCCAAGCAAAGGCGCTAACATATGGTTAGAGCATATTACTATTATTTGGAAACGTCTCTCGTTTAGTCATAAAGTTACTATTCGCAATATATTTCGCTATAAACAAAGGATGCTAATGACTATTATTGGTGTTGCAGGCTCGGTTGCTCTCCTGTTTGCAGGATTAGGCATTCAATCGTCCTTAGCAAAGGTTATTGACCATCAATTTGGAGAATTAACGACCTATGATATTTTAGCAGTAGGTGCAAGCAAGTCAACACTAGCAGAAGAGGCTTCTTTACAGAAGTTTCTCACCGGAAAGAAAATAGCAAGACAAAAAAGATTTCTTATGCTCAGCTGACTCTTCCTATAAAAGGTATTACTGATAAGCAAACGATTTCTATTCTCTCAACCCCAGCTAAAACACTCTCTCCCTATGTTAATTTGTTAGATAGTCAAAAGCAAAAAGCCGTTGCTATTCCAAAGTCTGGGGTCTTGATTTCTGAGAAATTAGCCTCTTATTACCATGTAAAAGCAGGAGATGAGCTGTGGCTGCAGGATAAGGGTCTCGAAAACGATAAGATAAAGCTTAAAGTTAAGCAGGTTATTGATATGACTGTTGGGCATTATCTGATCATGTCGGATACTTATTATGCTAAACAGTTTAATAATTTAGAAACTAGCCCTGCTTATTTTATTAATCTAAAACACTCATCCCACAAGAAGGTCAAACAGCTTGCTAGTAAAATGCTGGTCTTAAAAGCCATTACAGTCGTGTCACAAAATGCTAACCAGGTTCAAGCAGTTCAGCTAATGGTTGCTTCTTTGGACCAGGTTATGTCTCTCCTAGTTATCGTGTCTGTTTTATTAGCTATTGTTATTCTTTACAATTTAACCAGTATTAATATTGCTGAGCGTATTAGAGAATTATCAACCGTTAAGGTGCTTGGTTTTTATGATAAAGAGGTGACCTTCTACATTTACCGGGAAACCATTTCCTTATCGCTGATAGGCATTTTGATAGGAATTCTTCTAGGGAAAGCACTACATACCTATATCATGAGAATGATTTCTACAGGGGATATTCAGTTCGGTAATAAGGTTGATAGCTATGTCTATTTGGTTCCTATTGTCATTATTTTGAGTTTATTGCTAGTATTGGGGATTTGGGTCCATCAGCATCTTAAGAAGGTGGACATGTTAGAAGCTTTAAAATCAATTGACTAGGTGTTTAAAAAATAGCTCTTGAAATGTAGGATAGAATATGATAGTATCTAAATACTATATTGTAATAGAAAGATACTAAACATGAACAATAACATTGAGGCCTACTTAACAAATGGCAAAGAAAAGGTAGCGTTAGGCGATGCTGTAGACTGCTTTAAAGGAAAAGCAGTATCGAGTAAGGCAGAGCCCGGTGATGTGGGATTGATTAATTTATCGGATATGGGAACCTTAGGGATTCAATATCACCAATTAAGAACTTTCCAGATGGATCGTCGACAACTCTTACGTTACCTTTTAGAAGATGGAGATGTTTTAATCGCCTCTAAGGGAACCCTGAAAAAAGTTTGTGTCTTTCATCAGCAAAATCGAGATGTGGTGGCGTCATCAAATATCACTGTCTTACGTCCTCAAAAACTGTTAAGGGGCTACTATATCAAGTTCTTTTTGGACTCACCTATTGGTCAAGCGCTCTTGGACGCAGCGGATCATGGCAAAGATGTGATCAATCTCTCAACGAAAGAATTGTTGGATATTCCAATTCCCGTTATTCCCTTAGTGAAACAGGATTGCTTGATTAATCACTACTTGAGAGGATTAACAGATTATCATCGTAAACTCAAGCGAGCAGAACAGGAATGGGAATATATTCAGAATGAAATCCAAAAAGGATTAGGTTAGGAGTCTTGTCATGGGTTCAGTTGAACGTACATTAAAAATGACCTTGGCTACCGTTGTTGCTATTTTAATTGCCTACCAACTTCATTTGGATTATGCGATTTCAGCGGGGATTATTGCCTTGTTAAGTGTTTTAGATACCCGTAAGTCCAGTTTAGTGGTGGCTAGAAACCGCTTGATGTCTTTTTTCCTGGCTTTCGGGATTGCGATGATTTGCTTTAGCCTTTTTGGCTACACAACGCTAGCCTTAGCTCTCTATCTAGTGGTTATCATTCCCTTACTCTATCGTTTTGGAATTGAAGCAGGGCTGGTCCCTATTACAGTCCTAGTCACTCACTTAATTGCTGAAAAGAGTATTCAGTTGCCAGTCTTATGGAATGAATGTTTACTTTTCTTTATAGGAACTGGAGTTGCCCTACTTTTCAATACTTACATGAGTTCTCAGGATAAAGAGATTCGGGGTTACCATCAAATAGTTGAGGATGATTTAAAGGCTATCTTGTATCGTTTTGAAAAGTTTTTACTGGAAGGACAAGGGCAAAATGATGGGTTGATGGTTAAGGGACTGGATAAGACATTAGAAGAAGCACTTCAGTTAGTTTACCGTGAGCGTCACAACAGACTGTTCCATCAAACAAACTATCAAGTGCATTATTTTGAAATGCGACGCCAGCAAAATAGGTTATTAGGACAAATGGCCATCAATGTTGATAAGATTACTAGTCAGAGTCGGGAAAGTATTCTCCTATCACATCTTTTTCATGAAACAGCTTGTCAGTTAAGTGAAGAAAATTCGGCTTTAACCTTGATTGATGACATCGAACAATTACTTGAAACCTTTCGTCAACGTGATCTTCCTCAAACTCGGGAGGAATTTGAGCGACGTGCGGTTTTATTTCAGCTCTTACAAGACTTAGAGCGTTTTATATTGCTAAAGGTAGAATTTTATCAGAATTATCAAAATGACTAACTCTATGATACCTCTCTCTATGACGGCTTGGGACTTAACTTCCTGAGCTTTTTTGCTATAATAAAAAGAAGAATCTCAGAATGGAGACAAGATGAACGAAATTAAATGCCCTCATTGTCATACCCTATTTACTATCAATGAGTCAGAGTATAGTCAATTATTGGAACAAGTCAGGGGACAAGCCTTTGATGAAGAATTACAAAAACGGTTAACCAATGAGATAGCCTTGTTGGAAGAAAAAGCGAAACATCAATTGCATGAGGTTGTTGCAAAAAAAGAGACAGCTATTACCACCTTGACAAATCAATTAGAGCAAATTGAAAAAGAACAAGCTTACCTCAGACAAGAAGAACTGGCTAAGAAAGACCAAGAAATCGCAGCCTTAGTAGCAAAATTAGATAAATTAGCTTCACAAAATGCTTTGGAACTGGCCAATCAATTAGCTGAGAAGGACAAAGAAGTGGCTAGCTTGACCAATCAGCTGGACAAATTAGCACTTGAAAAAGATGCCATGTTTCATTCAAAACTGGCTAAAATCGAAAAAGAACGCGATGGGATTAAAAACCAATTGGCGCTTCAAGCTAAAGAAAGTGAATTATCGTTGGCTTCGGTGCGCAGTGATTACGAAGCCCAGCTAAAAGCTATTAACGAGCAAGTTGAATTTTATAAAAATTTCAAAGCGCAGCAATCTACCAAAGCAATCGGAGAGAGTCTAGAACTCTATGCTGAAACTGAGTTCAATAAAGTAAGAAGTTATGCTTTTCCTAATGCTAGCTTTGCCAAAGATAATCAATTATCCAGTCGTGGGTCAAAAGGGGACTATATTTATCGAGAGGTTGATGTCAATGGTGTAGAAATCCTCTCTATCATGTTTGAAATGAAAAACGAGGCAGACACCACCAAAACTAAACATAAAAATAGTGATTTTTTCAAGGAGTTAGATAAAGACCGTCGTGAAAAAGGTTGTGAGTATGCTGTTTTGGTAAGCATGTTAGAAGCTGATAATGATTATTACAATACAGGGATTGTTGATGTCAGTCATGAGTATCAAAAGATGTATGTGGTTCGTCCTCAACTCTTTATTCAGTTGATAGGGATTCTGCGAAATGCGGCCCTGAATAGTTTACATTATAAGCAAGAGTTGGCCTTAGTTAAGGAACAAAATATTGACATCACTCACTTCGAAGAGGATTTGGAACAATTCAAGAATGCCTTTGCCAAGAACTATCAGTCTGCCAGCAACAACTTTAAAAAGGCCGTTGACGAGATTGATAAATCGATTAAACGCATGGAGGAAGTGAAACGCTTTTTAACCACTAGTGAAAATCAGTTACGCTTAGCTAATAATAAATTAGATGATGTTTCAGTTAAAAAACTGACCCGCCAAAACCCAACCATGCGAGGGAAATTTGAAGCACTCAAGGACCAGTAAGGCTGAAAGTGAGTCTTTCCTTGCTAAAATTGGTTAAGCGTTTATTTTGGCAAGACTGATGATAAAGCGGTAGAATAGAATCAGTAACAATTACTAATTAGAGAGAAAAACAGACATGATAAATGGAATCATTAATTTAAAAAAAGAAGCCGGCATGACCTCTCATGACGCAGTTTTTAAATTACGAAAGTTATTACAAGAGAAAAAAATCGGACATGGAGGGACCTTAGATCCTGATGTGGTCGGTGTTCTACCAATTGCAGTTGGTAAGGCTACTCGTGTCATCGAATACATGACAGAAGCTGGTAAAGTTTATGAAGGGCAAGTTACTCTTGGTTACTCAACAACGACTGAGGATGCTAGTGGAGGGGTAGTTGCGAGGTCCTCTTTGCCAGCGACGCTAACAGAAGAACTCGTTGATCAAACGATGACGACTTTTCTTGGAAAAATCACACAGACCCCACCTATGTATTCAGCCGTAAAGGTTAATGGCCGTAAATTGTATGAGTATGCGCGTGCGGGTGAAAGTGTCGAACGTCCTAGAAGAGAAGTGACCATTTCCCAATTTGAACGCACCAGCTCTTTGAGTATTACTGAAGATGGTCTCTGCCGATTCTCTTTTAAAGTTGCTTGTAGCAAGGGGACTTACGTGCGGACCTTAGCAGTTGATTTAGGTCGAGCTCTAGGGGTAGAGAGTCATATGTCCTTCTTGCAGCGATCAGCTTCAGCAGGATTAACCCTGGAGACTGCCTATACTTTGGGAGAAATTGCTGAGTTATTGTCTCAGAATGACATGCGCTTTTTATTGCCGATTGAATACGGAGTCAATGACTTGCCTAGAATGGTGATTGACGAAAACAAGATGACGGAAATTTCATACGGCCGACGACTTGCCTTGCCTAGTCAGGAACCGTTATTAGCAGTTTTTCATGGCGAAAAATTAATTGCCATTTTAGAAAAACGTGATTCAGATTATAAACCACGAAAAGTTCTCATTTAAAACTATCAATATGTAGAATGGAAAATTATGGACATTGAATATATTAAAGGCTATCAAGATATTCATCAAGAAGAAAATACCGTATTAGTGTTGGGGTACTTTGATGGCTTACATCGAGGGCATAAGGCCTTATTTGATAAAGCACAAGAAATTGCAAGGGCGGAAAACTTAGCAGTCGTGACCTTAACGTTTAACGAATCTCCTAGATTAGCGTTTTCTCGATTTTCACCTGATTTGCTACTTCATATTACTTATCCAGAAAAACGGCATGAAAAATTTGCAGAGTACGGTGTTGATCGGCTGTATCTGATTGATTTCACGTCTGCTTTTTCAATGGTATCTTCGGATGATTTTATTGCCCATTACCTCAAACTTCTCAAAGCTAAACATATTGTTGTTGGGTTTGATTATAAATTTGGTCATAATCGTACGGATAGTGATTATTTAGCGCGAAACTTTGATGGTGATGTTTACATGATTCCAGAAGTCACCGAGGATCAGGAAAAGATTTCCTCAACACGGATTAGGAAATTAATCTTAGAAGGTGAAGTGGCAAAAGTGAATCACTTGTTAGGATATGAGCTATCTACTCGGGGAATGGTTGTACACGGTGACGCGCGCGGTCGAACCATTGGTTTTCCAACAGCTAATTTGGCTCCTATTGATAGGACCTACTTACCAGCTGATGGTGTTTATGTAACAGACGTACTTGTTAATGGGAAAAAATACCGTTCCATGACGAGTATTGGGAAAAATGTTACCTTTGGCGGAAAGGAGTTGCGTTTAGAAGCCAATATTTTCGGTTTTGAAGGAGATATTTACGGCGAATCCATCGAGATTATTTGGTTAGACAAGATTAGGGACATGGCTAAATTTGATGGCATTGAAGATTTAGTAGAGCGGTTAGAACTTGATAAAGAAACAGCATTAAATTGGAAAAAAGATAGCCAACTGATTTAATTTTTTGTATAATAAGGTAAGTAAATTTGACAGAGGAAAAATATGGTTACCTTATTTTTATCACCCAGTTGCACGAGTTGCCGTAAAGCAAGAGCGTGGCTAGTAAAACACGAAGTTGACTTTCAAGAACATAATATTATCACAAGTCCATTGAGCCGTGACGAACTCATGTCCATTCTTTCTTTTACAGAAAATGGGACGGAAGATATTATTTCCACGCGTTCAAAAGTCTTTCAAAAACTTGATATTGATGTGGAAGAACTGTCGATTTCAGATTTAATCGACTTAATTGCTAAAAACCCAAGCCTTCTTCGCCGTCCTATCATTATGGATAAAAAACGCATGCAAATCGGATTTAACGAAGACGAAATTAGAGCCTTTTTACCAAGAGATTACCGTAAACAGGAATTACGTCAAGCGACTATAAAAGCAGAGATTGAGGGATAATATGTCAGGTAATTATCATTATCCACTTGACTTGAGTTGGAGCACTGAAGAAATTTCCTCAGTGCTTCATTTTTTGACCAGAGTGGAATTAGCTTACGAGGACAAGATCAAGGCAGAAGACCTTTTAGAGAGTTACAAAGCCTATAAAGAGATTGTCAGAAGTAAAGCGCAAGAAAAACAAATCGACCGTGATTTCCAAAAAGCAAGTGGTTATTCCACTTATCAAGCGGTTAAAAAAGCAAGGGCTATAGAGAAAGGATTCTTTTCACTTGGAAACTAAATACGTATTTGCCAAGCAAATCATCAGAGAAGCTGGGCAATTTATCAAAAGTAAGATGACGCAACAGTTAGACATACAAGTGAAAACACAATCTGATGATTTGGTGACAAATGTGGATCAAGATACTCAACAATTCTTGATTGACCGTATCAAGTCGTCTTATCCTGATGATGCTATTTTAGCTGAAGAAAATGATGTCCGTCATCCAATTAATCAAGGAAATGTTTGGGTGATTGATCCCATTGATGGCACCGTTAATTTTATCGTACAAGGTTCACAGTTTGCTATCATGATTGCCTATTATGAAGAAGGTCAAGGCCAATTTGGTCTCATTTATGATGTTATGGCAGATCAATTGCTAGCTGGTGGAGGTAACTTTGATGTCACTTTAAACGGTGATAAATTGCCTGTCTACCAAGAAAGGCCTTTAGAATGTAGTTTAATTGGCTGCAATGCAGGGATGTTTGCTAGGAATGACAACAACCTTGCCAATCTGATTTCCCACACTCTAGGAGTAAGGGTCTATGGCGGGGCAGGTATTTGCATGGTCAAGGTAATGAAGCAGGAATTATTAGCCTATTTTTCAACCATTCAACCATGGGACTACGCAGCCGCAAAAGTTTTGGGTGAAAAGTTGGGGTATGTTCTTTTAGCCTTGAACGGTGAGGAACCTGACTTTAAATCGCGCCAAAAAATAATGTTTGTTCCAAAATGTCAGCTTACTAAGATTGAGTCCTTTTTAAAAACTGACTCATTTATCACAGAATAATAAATAGTAGTAAAAATGATGCCATTACCAAAAGAATTTATTGATACTTATCACTCTATCTTAGGCCATGAAACTCAAGCCTTTTTGGCTAGTTTTCAACAAGAAGCGGTAAATGCTTTTCGAGTTAATCCTTTAAAAAAACAGTCCAAATCCTTTGAAGACCCCATCCCCAATACACTATGGGGATATTATGGGAAAGTCTCTGGCAAGTCACCTGAACATGTTTCTGGTTTAGTTTATTCGCAAGAACCGGCTGCTCAAATGGTAGCCCAAGTAGCGGCTCCCAAAAAGGGTAGCCGTGTTTTAGACTTGGCAGCTGCACCAGGAGGAAAATCAACTCACTTACTTGCTTATTTAGATAACACCGGACTTCTGGTCAGCAATGAAATTTCTAAGAAGCGCAGTAAGATTTTGGTTGAGAATATTGAACGCTTTGGTGCACGAAATGTCATTGTAATGAACGAATCCGCAGATCGTCTTGCAAAGGTCTTTACGCAATACTTTGATATGATTGTTTTTGATGGTCCATGTTCTGGTGAGGGAATGTTTCGTAAAGACCCAGATGCCATTCAGTATTGGCATCAAGATTACCCTATAGAGTGTGCTTTCCTTCAAAAGTCCATCTTAGAAGATACCTTATCAATGTTGAAACCTGGCGGAGAGTTAATCTATGCCACCTGTACCTGGTCTCTTGAAGAAAACGAAGGGGTAGTCAAATGGTTATTAGAGACTTATGACTTTTTAGAATTGGTCGACATTCCCAAAATAAATGGTATGGTGGAAGGAATTGGTTTTTCAGAACCTGCGAGAATGTATCCGCATCGCTATAAAGGAGAAGGACAATTTGTTGCCAAGTTCAAGGATAAGCGTCCGCCTGAGTCTATACCAAAGCGTAAAGCGCCGAAAAGCAACTTGAACAAGGAACAATTACAACTTTGGAAAACTTTCGAAAAAGACCATTTAAACCTTGTGTTGTCGGGGATTTTACAAACCTTTGGTGATTACTTATATCTCCTACCAGATGGGCTTCCTGCCTTAGAGGGCTTAAAAATTGCTCGAAATGGTTTAGAACTGGGAGTCTTCAAGAAGAAACGGTTTGAACCTTCCTATGCTTTAGGATTAGCCCTTCATTCTAACGACGTGAAATCCTCCATTACGTTAACAGAGGATGACTTTAAGCACTATGTCTCTGGTCATACCATCAACTTACCTCAATCTTATCCAACGGGATGGTACCAGCTGCTTATCGATGGTAATGGATTAGGTTTTGCTAAAGTTGTCGATAAGACCGTTAAAAATCATTTCCCGAAAGGGCTTCGTTTTTAGCGAAAAAAATGAGATTAAAATGTTGCAAATTTAAATAAAAAAATCTTTCAAAGCATAGGTAGATATGTTACTATAAAGAATATGTGGAATTTAGTTTCTACATATATACCCTTTATTTTTACGAATAGGAAATACAATAATGAAAATGAAAAAGAAATTCTTTTTGTTAAGTCTTTTGGGCCTATCAACTCTCTTTTTATCTGCATGTTCTAGCTGGATTGATAAAGGTGAGTCGATAACTGCCGTAGGATCGACAGCGCTACAACCCTTAGTAGAAGCAGCAGCTGATGAATTTGGAAGCAGTAACCTAGGGAAATCAGTTAATGTTCAAGGAGGTGGCTCAGGTACAGGATTATCTCAAGTCCAATCAGGAGCTGTTCAAATTGGTAATAGTGATGTCTTTGCTGAAGAAAAAGATGGGATTGATGCTGATAAACTAGTCGATCATCAAGTTGCTGTTGCTGGTCTTGCTGTCATTACCAACTCTAAAGTTAAAGTTTCTAACCTTAGTAGCCAGCAGTTACAAAAGATTTTTTCAGGGGAATACACTAACTGGAAACAAGTTGGGGGGCAAGATCTTGAGATTTCAGTTATTAATCGTGCGGCGAGTTCTGGATCACGAGCAACCTTTGATAGTGTTATTATGAAAGGTGTCACTGCTAAACAAAGCCAAGAACAAGATTCCAACGGAATGGTTAAATCCATTGTTTCTCAGACACCAGGCGCTATTTCGTACCTCTCATTCGCCTATGTTGATTCCTCAGTGAAATCATTACAGTTAAATGGTTTTAAGGCGGATGCAAAAAATGTTGCGACAAATGATTGGCCAATCTGGTCTTACGAACACATGTATACTAAAGGTAAACCAACAGGATTGACCAAAGAATTTCTCGACTACATGTTATCAGATGAAGTCCAAAACAAAATAGTTACCCATATGGGCTATATTTCGACAACTGACATGAAGGTCATCAAAACACATGATGGCAAAGTCATGGATAAATAATGGGGGAATTATGAAAAATCAGGAATTGGCTAAAAAATTAGTTTCACCATCAAAGAATTCAAGGCTAGAAACTTTTGGCCGTACCATCACATTTTTGTGCTTGGCTTTGATTGTTTTTATCGTTGCAATGATTCTAATATTTGTTGCTCAGAAAGGTCTATCAACTTTCTTTGTGGACAAGATTAATTTTTTTGATTTCTTATTTGGGAAAGAATGGCAACCTAGTGTTAAAAATGCAGCTGGTGTTCCTTATCTTGGGGCGCTACCAATGATTACAGGGTCTTTTTTGGTCACTATTTTATCTGCCATTATTGCAACACCATTTGCCATTGGAGCAGCTGTCTTTATGACAGAAATTTCACCCAAATATGGCGCTAAGCTATTACAACCTGCAGTGGAACTTTTGGTAGGTATTCCTTCCGTGGTATATGGGTTTATTGGCTTACAAGTGATCGTTCCTTTTATGCGCTCTATCTTTGGTGGTACAGGTTTCGGGATTTTATCTGGGGTTTGTGTCTTATTTGTTATGATTTTACCAACTGTAACCTTTATGACAACAGATAGCTTGCGCGCTGTGCCTCGTCATTACCGTGAAGCATCGATGGCTATGGGAGCGACACGTTGGCAAACCATTTGGCGTGTTGTTCTTAATGCAGCTCGTCCAGGTATTTTTACTGCCATTATTTTTGGGATGGCGAGAGCTTTTGGTGAAGCCTTAGCCATTCAAATGGTTGTAGGTAACTCTGCTGTGATGCCAAGTTCACTAACGACACCAGCCGCAACCTTAACGTCTGTATTGACAATGGGTATTGGTAACACGGTTATGGGAACTGTTCAAAATAATGTCCTTTGGTCACTTGCTTTAGTCTTGTTATTAATGAGCCTAGCTTTCAATTCCCTTGTCAAATTAATCACGAAAGAGAGAAAGAGAAATTATGAACGCTAAAAAAGTCGATAAATTAGCGACGGGTACCCTCTATACCATTGCTGGAATTATTGTAGCTATTTTGGCTTCGTTAATTCTGTATATTCTTGTCCGTGGCTTGCCACAAATCAGCTGGTCCTTTTTAACAGGAAAATCGTCTTCGTACGAAGCTGGTGGGGGAATTGGTATTCAGTTGTATAATTCCTTCTTCCTATTGATTGTTACCTTGATTATTTCTATTCCTCTTTCAACTGGAGCGGGGATTTACTTGGCTGAATATGCCAAGAAAGGACCTGTTACCAACTTTATTAGAACCTGTATTGAGATTCTGTCTTCTCTGCCATCTGTGGTTGTTGGGCTCTTTGGTTACTTGATTTTCGTTGTGCAGTTTGAATATGGCTTTTCTATTATTTCAGGGGCTCTGGCTTTGACGGTCTTTAATCTTCCTCAAATGACCCGTAACGTTGAAGATAGTTTACTTCATGTACACCACACACAACGTGAAGCAGGATTAGCTTTAGGGCTATCACGCTGGGAAACAGTATTCCATGTGGTTATCCCAGAGGCATTACCAGGAATTGTAACTGGTATTGTCTTGGCTTCTGGCCGTATTTTTGGTGAGGCGGCAGCTCTCATTTACACTGCAGGTCAATCAGCACCTGCCCTTGATTGGTCAAATTGGAACCCGCTTAGTGTCACTAGCCCAATCTCTATCTTCCGTCAATCGGAAACCCTAGCTGTTCATATTTGGAAAGTTAACAGCGAAGGAACAATCCCTGACGCCACACTTGTGTCCGCAGGAAGTGCAGCAGTACTGTTAGTGTTTATTCTTTTGTTTAACCTTTCAGCTCGCTTTATTGGGAAGAAACTTCATTCTAAAATGACAGCAGCGAAATAAGATATTGGAGAAATCATGACAGAATATAATTGGAATGAACGTCATATCATTACCTTCCCTGAAGAAACGATTGCTCTAGCTACCAAGGATTTACATGTCTACTATGGTGCGAAGGAAGCTATCAAAGGGATTGATATGCAGTTTGAAAAAAATAAAATTACCGCCTTGATTGGTCCGTCTGGATGTGGCAAATCAACTTATCTTCGCAGTCTTAACCGTATGAATGATACCATTGATATTGCCAAGGTTACAGGTGAAATCCTTTATCAAGGAATTGATGTTAACCGTCAAGACATGAATGTCTACGAAATTCGGAAGCATTTGGGAATGGTTTTCCAAAGACCTAATCCTTTTGCAAAATCTATTTATAAAAACATTACCTTTGCTCATGAAAGAGCTGGTGTTAAAGACAAGAAAGTTTTAGACGAGATTGTAGAGACATCTCTTAAGCAAGCAGCTCTTTGGGATCAGGTAAAGGATGACCTTCACAAATCAGCTTTCACTTTATCAGGAGGTCAGCAACAGCGCTTGTGTATTGCGAGAGCTATCTCTGTGAAACCTGATATTCTATTAATGGATGAACCGGCATCAGCCTTGGATCCAATTGCAACGATGCAACTGGAAGAAACCATGTTTGAATTGAAGAAGAATTATACGATTATTATTGTGACACATAACATGCAGCAAGCCGCTCGTGCTAGTGACTACACTGCCTTCTTCTATTTGGGGGACCTCATTGAATACGATAAGACACGTAATATTTTCCAAAATGCTAAGTGTCAGTCAACAAACGACTATGTTTCTGGGCACTTTGGTTAGAAAGGGGACATGATGACAGAACCTATTTTACAAATCAGAGACCTTTCTGTTTACTATAACCAAAAGAAAACATTAAAAGATGTCTCTTTAGATTTTTATCCGAATGAAATAACAGCTTTAATTGGACCTTCTGGATCTGGAAAAACCACTCTCTTGAGGTCTATCAATCGTATGAATGATTTGAACCCCGAAGTGACGATTACTGGGTCGATCGTTTATAATGGACACAATATTTATAGTCCAAGAACAGATACTGTCAATTTACGAAAAGAAATTGGAATGGTTTTCCAACAACCGAATCCATTTCCAATGTCTATTTATGAAAATGTTGTTTATGGATTGCGCTTAAAAGGTGTTAAGGACAAGGCAACTTTAGATTACGCCGTTGAAAGTTCTCTTAAAGGGGCTTCGATTTGGGATGAAGTAAAAGACCGTCTACACGATTCTGCGGTCGGCCTCTCAGGAGGTCAGCAACAGCGCGTCTGTGTTGCGAGGGTGCTTGCAACAAGTCCTAAAATCATTCTTTTAGATGAACCTACCTCAGCTCTCGATCCAATTTCAGCTGGTAAAATCGAAGAAACTCTTTTCTCATTGAAAAAAGATTATACCATGGTTATCGTTACCCGCTCCATGCAACAGGCATCACGTTTATCAGATCGAACAGGTTTCTTTTTAGAAGGTGATTTGCTAGAATTTGGCCCTACAAAAGCTATGTTCATGAACCCTAAACGTAAAGAAACTGAAGATTACATCTCTGGTAAATTTGGCTAATCATCACTAGTAGATGGTTGTGTCAAACACCTGTTAGCCCTATAGCAATGATCAAGAAATCATAGAAAGTTAAACCGATGTTAAGAACGAAATTTGAAGAAGAATTAGACAAATTACACAATCAATTTTACTCGATGGGGACAGAAGTATTAGCCCAAATCAATAAAACGGTACGTGCTTTTGTAAGCCATGATCGTGAGTTGGCTAAGGAAGTTATCGAAGAGGATGATACCATCAATGAATTTGAAACCAAATTGGAAAAGAAATCGCTTGAAATCATCGCTTTACAACAACCCGTTTCAAACGACCTTAGAACCGTCATCACTGTTTTGAAAGCCTCAAGTGATATTGAACGTATGGGGGATCATGCTTCATCGATTGCTAAGGCCACCATTCGTATGAAAGGTGAAGAGCGTATCCCAGTGGTTGAAGAACAAATCAATCTGATGGGTAAAGCCGTTAAACACATGGTTGAAGAAGCCTTGAACGCCTACATCAATGAGGACGATGCTAAGGCTTATGAAATTGCAGCTTCTGATGAAGTAATTGATAACTATTTCCGTGAAATCCAAGCTTTGGCAGTAGAGGAAATCCGTAAATCTCCAGACGCTGTTTTTGCAGGTAAAGAGTACTTCCAAGTTCTAATGTATTTGGAACGTATCGGGGATTATGCTCGTAATATTTGTGAGTGGGTTGTTTACCTCAAAACTGGAAAAATTATTGAATTATAAGAAAATATGCTATAATGGGACTGGGAAAAACTTGCCAGTCCCTAATTTTATACGAAATAGGCAAGTTAAATAGAATCAACAAAATAAACCAGCTTTTGCCAATCGTGATTTTGCTGGGTTAACAAGGAAAGAAGACAAAGGTGATATTTGATATCATCTCTTAGCCTACTATTCCTTGTTATTAGAATTAAGGAGTTATATGAAGACAGTAGAACATCTCATCGAGACATTTGTCCCTGAAAACTATAATATCTTTTTAGATATCAACCGTCAGACAAAAACATTTACAGGAAATGTTGCGATTAATGGTGAAGCTTTAGATAATCATGTGGCTTTCCACCAAAAAGATTTAGATATCAAGTCTATTTTACTCGATAACGAAGCTGTTGTTTATCAAGTAGATAACGACAATGAAGTTGTTCGTGTCGAATTGCCAGAGACGGGAATGATGACACTTGTTATTGAGTTTTCAGGTCATATCACAGATAATATGACAGGGATTTACCCGTCATATTACACTAAAGATGGTGTGAAAAAAGAAGTGATTTCAACTCAGTTTGAAAGTCACTTTGCACGTGAAGCCTTCCCATGTATTGATGAACCGCATGCAAAAGCGACCTTTGACTTAAGTTTGACCTTTGATCAAGAAGCTGGTGACATCGCCTTATCTAACATGCCAGAAATCAATGTCGATCGCCGTGAGGAAACTGGCCTTTGGACATTTGATACCACTCCGAGAATGTCATCTTACTTGCTAGCCTTTGCTCTAGGGAATCTTCATGGAAAGACTGTAAAGAGTAAAAGAGGAACTATTGTAGGTGCCTATGCCACTACAGCTCACCCCCTTAGTTCTCTTGATTTTTCATTAGACATTGCTGTAAGTGCTATTGATTTTTATGAAGATTATTTTGGTGTTCATTACCCTATTCCGCAATCACTTAATATTGCCCTTCCAGATTTCTCATCTGGTGCCATGGAAAACTGGGGCTTGATTACTTACCGCGAGATTTATTTGCTCGTTGATGATAACGCTACAGCTCAGAGTAGACAACAGGTGGCCCTTGTTGTCGCACATGAAATTGCTCACCAATGGTTTGGTAATTTAGTTACTATGAAGTGGTGGGATGACCTTTGGCTGAATGAAAGTTTTGCCAACATGATGGAATATGTGGCTATTGACGCTATTGAGCCATCTTGGAACATATTTGAAGATTTTCAAACAGCAGGCGTTCCATTAGCTTTGAAACGTGATGCCACTGATGGAGTGCAATCTGTCCATGTAGGCGTCAATCATCCAGACGAGATTAATACCTTGTTTGATCCTGCTATTGTTTACGCCAAAGGTAGCCGTCTCATGCACATGTTACGTCGCTGGATTGGGGATCGTGATTTTGCCGCGGGCTTACAACACTATTTTGACAAGCATCAGTACCGTAATACCGTTGGACGTGACCTGTGGGATGCCTTGTCGGACGCTTCAGGAAAAGATGTGGCTGCCTTTATGGACGCTTGGCTAGAACAACCAGGCTATCCTGTGTTAACTGCTCGTCTTGATAATGACCAACTGATTCTTAGCCAAAAACAATTCTTTATTGGTGAGGGTAAAGATCAAGGTCGCCTCTGGCCGATTCCACTCAACAGCAATTGGAAAGGCCTCCCTGAAACTCTAACAGAAGCTGAAGTCATCATTCCAAACTTTAGTCAATTAGCGGCTGAAAACCAAGGAGCACTAAGGTTCAATACAGAAAATACTGCTCATTATATCACGGATTACCAAGGAGCACTATTAGATGCCTTAGTAACCGATTTGTCTCATCTAGATAATACCTCTGCTCTTCAAGTTATTCAAGAGCGCCGACTATTGGCCGATAGTGGGTTGATTTCTTACGCAGAATTGGTAGACTTGGTTGCCCAATTAGACGCTCCTAAGTCTTACATGGTAGCTGAAGCTGTGCAACAAGTTGTCACTGGATTGAAACGCTTTGTAGATGAAAGAAGTTTGGCTGAGAAATCCTTTAACCGTCTTGTAACCTCTATTTATCAAGAAGATTTTTACCAGCATGGTTTTGAGAAAAAAGTAGACGAATCAGACCAAGATGAAATGACGCGTCAAGTTGCGTTAGGCCAGTTATGGCTAGCAGATAATCAAGCTGTTATTGATGGTGCCAAGGCTATTTTTGAAGCATACACCGATAATCTTGCAAGCATTCCAGCTGCTGTTCGCCGCTTGGTTCTAGCTAATCAGATGAAACATTTCGAGACTGAACAGTTAGTGGATACCTACTTCGACACTTACGTAGCGACAACTGATAATAACTTGCGTCATGATTTGACGGTTGCTTTAAGTAAAACCAGTCAGTCATCAACCTTAAAACGTATCTTGGTGAGTTTGAAAGACAAAGATATCATTAAACCTCAAGACTTATCATTCTGGTACAATGTACTACTGGGAGAATCTTTCACCCAAGAAACCATTTGGGAATGGGCGAGAGAAAATTGGGACTGGATTAAAGCCGCCCTTGGTGGAGACATGAGTTTTGATAAATTTGTCATCTACCCTGCAGGTAATTTTAAAACCCAAGAGCGTTTAGATGAATTTAAAGCCTTTTTTGAGCCTCAACTAGAGGATATGGCTATTAGTCGTAATATTGCGATGGGAATTAACGAGATTGAAGCACGCGTTGCTCTTATTGCTAAAGAAAAAGCAGCTGTTATAGAAGTTCTCAGTCATTATTAAAACCATAAAAAGAGTTGGAGAGTCTTATCCAGCTCTTTTCCCTTAATATAATCGTCATATCTTTAGATAGAATAGAAAAGATGGTGTTAATATTTAGTAAAAGTTAAGCTTTCTATGATATAGTCTCAATAGAAATGAAATAAAGTAAGAACGTCATAAACTGTTGTCATAGCTGCTTCAGTGACGTTGATAAGAGGTAGAAACATGCTCAAACTATTATTAGTAGAAGATGACTTAAGTTTATCCAATTCCATTTTCGATTTTTTGGATGATTTTGCTGATGTCACACAAGTTTTTGATGGAGATGAAGGCTTATATGAAGCCGAAAGTGGCATTTACGATTTGATTTTACTTGACCTTATGTTGCCAGAAAAAAATGGTTTTCAAGTCTTGAAAGAATTGCGAGAAAAAGATATTAAAATTCCAGTGTTGATCATGACAGCCAAAGAAAGCCTAGATGATAAGGGACATGGCTTTGAATTAGGAGCAGATGATTACCTCACTAAGCCTTTTTACCTGGAGGAACTCAAGATGCGAATTCAAGCCCTGTTAAAACGTACGGGGAAATTCACGGATAAAAATCTAGCCTTTGGGAACGTCGTAGTGGATTTAGGAAAAAAAGAAGTTCAAGTGGATGGCCAACCGATAGAACTATTAGGTAAAGAGTTTGATTTGTTGGTCTACCTTTTACAAAATCAGAATGTTATTTTACCTAAAACACAAATTTTTGATCGCTTATGGGGTTTTGATAGCGATACGACCATTTCAGTAGTTGAAGTTTACGTTTCTAAAATTAGAAAAAAACTGAAAGGTACAGATCTTGTGGACAAACTTCAGACATTAAGAAGTGTGGGGTATATTCTAAAAAGCCATGAATAAATTAAAAAAAGAAGTCCTCTCTGATCAATACACCCATTTTTTTCATTTTTTTGCGGTTTTTACAGGTATTTTTGTTGTGATGACCATCATTATTTTGCAGATTATGCGATTTGGTGTGTATTCTTCTGTCGATAGTAGTCTGATTTCTGTTAGTAATAATGCAAGCAGTTATGCCAATCGTACTATGGCTAGAATATCTTCTTTTTACTTTGATGCAGAAAATAATGTCATTAAACCTTTGCCTGATTCAGACAATTCAAAGTTAGTAGGAACACCGGCGGCAAATACAGATATTATCCTATTTAGTGCCAATGGCACAATTTTGAATTCCTTTGATGCTTTTTCCAATTATCAAAATTTTCATTTAGACAAGCGACAATTAGGGACGATTGTTACCACTAGCCTGATGAATTTTTACGGTCAAGAGGAGAAGTATCATACCATAACAGTAAGGGTTCATATTAGAAATTACCCAGCTGTGGCATATATGATGGCAGTTGTCAACGTTGAGCAGTTGGACAGTGCCAACGAACGCTACGAACAAATTATTATCATTGTGATGATTATCTTCTGGTTAATTTCTATTTTGGCAAGTATTTATTTGTCCAAGTGGAGTCGAAAGCCGATTTTGGAAAGTTACGAAAAACAAAAAATGTTTGTGGAAAATGCTAGTCATGAATTAAGAACCCCATTGGCTGTTTTGCAAAATCGCTTAGAGTCCCTTTTCCGGAAGCCTAATGAAACCATATTGGAAAATAGTGAACATTTGGCTTCGAGTCTAGATGAAGTTCGAAATATGCGTATTTTAACAACTAATCTCTTAAATTTAGCAAGACGTGACGATGGGATCAACCCCCAGTGGACTGACCTGGACGCTACCTTTTTTGATGCTGTTTTTGAGAATTATCAGCTAGTTGCTGAAGAAAATGGCAAGGTATTTCTTTTCGAAAATCAAGTTAACCGCACCTTGAAAATGGACAAGGCTCTTTTGAAGCAATTGATGACGATTTTATTTGATAATGCGATTAAATACACGGATAAAGAAGGCGTTGTTGACATTAAGGTCAAGACAACAGAGAAAAATCTCTTGATTTCAGTCATTGATAACGGTCCAGGAATTAAAGATGAGGAAAAGAAAAAGATTTTTGACCGTTTTTATCGCGTTGATAAAGCTAGAACCCGTCAGACTGGAGGCTTTGGCTTAGGCTTAGCCTTAGCTCAACAGATTGTGATATCACTCAAAGGAAGTATCAGCGTTAAGGATAACCTTCCTAAGGGTAGTATCTTTGAAGTCAAACTATAAACACAGTAAAAGGGCAGCCTATCTGGTTGCGCTTTTACTATGTTTAATTAAATCTTTACTTATTTAACGACTGAAGAAGTTGAAGAAGACGTCGAATAGCCTTCTTTTCATAAATCAAAAAGAAAAAACTCCTGTTGGAGTTTTCATTGGATATTTATTAGCCAAGTTTTGCAGCAAGACGTGCTTTATCGCGGCTTGCTTTGTTTTTGTGAATCAAACCTTTTGATTCGGCTTTGTCGATGCTTGAAGAAGCAGCGCGGAAAAGCTCTTCAGATGGGTTAGCTTCAAATGCTTTGATAGCAGTACGCATAGCTGATTTTTGTGCTGAGTTTTTTTCGTTTGCTTTAACGTTAAGTTCAGCGCGTTTAATAGCTGATTTAATATTTGCCAATGTTTTCACCTCCAAATTAATCTAACTACATTATTATATAGAAAATATATGTGTTTGGCAACCCTTTATCACTTTTTGAGGTAAATTTCATCAATTTTGTGATCGGCGGCTTTGTGTAAAATCAATTCTGCTCGATTTCGCGTCGGTTCAATGAATTTTTCAAGATTTTCTAAATTAACTGTTTTCCAAACATTGCGAGCAAAGGCTACAGCCTCATCCTGAGGAAGAGTGGTGTATTGAGCATAGTAACTGTTAGAATCTTGTTTTGCCATGTTCAAAATACTTAGAAAGCGTTCAATATACCAGTATTCTATATGGGCGCTATCAGCATCAATATAAATAGAAAAATCAAAATAATCACTCATATATAAGCGGTTATTTTGCTGGTTTTGGAAAACGTTTATACCCTCGACGATTAGAAAATCAGGACTGTCAACCGTTTGTTCCTGATCAGGGACAATATCATAAATATCATGAGAGTAAAGTGGTATGGTAGCTGATTGCCCACTTTTAATAGTATCCAAAAAATTCAACAACAGTTCCATATTGTAGGATTCTGGAAAGCCTTTACGATTGAGGATTCCTCGTTCAATCAGAACCTGATTAGGGTATAAAAAACCATCAGTAGTAACTAGTTCGACACGACTACTTGGGTGAGTACGTGAGAGAAGTAATTGTAACAGTCGGCTGGTTGTTGATTTACCAACAGCGACAGAGCCAGAAATTCCAATAATAAAGGGCCTCAATTGAATGTCTTTCTTTAGAAAGAGACTTTTAGAAAAGGAAAGGTTCTCTTGAGCAATTTTATAAATCTGAATTAAATTAATCAAAGGGAGATAAACATCAACCACATCTGTGATGTTAATATTATCATTTAGACTCGTAATACTTTTAAGTTCTTCTTGTGTCAATAAAGGTTTGGTTTTTTGGTGCAACATTTTCCAAGATTCTCTTGAAATCTTTTCAAAGTTGATAAATTCGTTTGACATACTAACTCCTAATCATTTGACAGTGCTTACATTATAACATTTCAAGGAAAAAAATGAAAAATTTTTCGTTTGAATTCGTGTGAAAATGTGTAGTATTTCGAGAAAAATATCGAACATTCCCTGGGTATTTTTCTGAAAATTAAAAAACGTGCAGTTAATGTTCGGTTTTACCGATTAATCACCTTGGGAACCTTTAAAAACAGGCGTCTTGTAAACCATTTCAAAGTGTGATAGAATGAAAAAGCATCTTAAAAAGATAGGAAAAACGATGACAAACATGTATTACGACGAGAACCCAGATAGTCTTCATGATATTCATGAATTGAATGTAACATTACTCGGTTTTCCGTTTACTTTCTTAACAGATTCTGGTGTTTTTTCAAAGAAAATGATTGATTTTGGCAGCCAAGTATTACTAAACACACTTCGTTTTAATAAAGGTGAGCGGATTTTAGACTTAGGTTGTGGTTATGGCCCTCTGGGAATAAGCCTAGCCAAAGTTCAAGACGTAGAAGCTACTTTGGTTGATATTAATAATCGAGCGATTGATTTGGCTAAAAAAAATGCACGTCAAAACCAAGTTAACGTTACTATTTTTCAGTCTAACATTTATGAAAACGTTAGGGGATCATTCAATCATATCATTAGTAACCCTCCTATTCGAGCGGGTAAGAAGGTTGTCCATGAGATCATTGAAAAAAGTATTGATTTTTTAGATGATCAGGGTGATTTAACCATTGTGATTCAAAAGAAACAAGGGGCACCTAGCGCCAAAGAAAAGATGGCAAATATTTTTGGCAATGTTGACATTATCAAAAAAGATAAAGGCTACTATATTCTAAGGAGTACAAAACATGAGAACAGTTGATTTAATTCAAAAAAAACGTGATGGAGGGGAACTGACCACAGAGGAAATCAATTGGTTAATTAAGGGATATGCTGATGGTACGATCCCAGATTACCAAATGGCTGCTTTTGCTATGGCAGTTTATTTCAAAGGAATGACAACCCGTGAGACACGAGATTTAACCATGAGTATGGTTGAGACTGGAGAACAGATTGACCTGTCAGCAATTGCTGGTATTAAAACAGATAAGCATTCCACAGGTGGGGTGGGCGATAAGGTAACCTTGATTTTAGCTCCGCTTGTAGCAAGTTTTGATGTTCCAGTTGCTAAAATGAGCGGTCGTGGCCTAGGTCATACTGGAGGAACCTTAGATAAACTTGAAGCCATTAAAGGTTTTCAAATTGACCGTAGTCAAGATGACTTTATTAAACAAGTGCAAGACATCGGCATCTCTGTTATAGGTCAATCCGATAAACTGGTTAAGGCGGATAAACTGTTATACGCTCTAAGAGATGTTACGGCAACCGTTGATATTATTCCTCTAATAGCAAGCTCAGTCATGAGTAAAAAAATTGCCGCCGGTGCGGATAGCATTCTCTTAGATGTTACTGTTGGGGATGGGGCTTTCATGAAGACCATAGAAGACGCAGAAAAGCTTTCCCGTCTAATGGTAGATTTAGGAAAAGAAGTTGGTCGTAAAACAGTTGCTGTCATTACTAATATGAGTCAGCCCCTAGGGCGAGCTATTGGCAACCGTCTTGAAGTTTTAGAAGCTTTAGAAATCATGCAAGGTAAGGGACGTGAGGATATCACCCATTTCATTTGTGAACTGGCTCAGATTATGTTACGTCTAGCAGGTGTTGATAAGTCACTAGAAGACATCAGAAAAAATCTGGTTGATGGAACAGCTTTAGCGAAATTTGAAGAAATGGTTACCTATCAAGGTGGTAATCTCAAAGACCTTTATAGAGAGTCAGCGTCACCTGTTCAAACAGAAGTGTTTGCTGATGAAGATGGCTATATCACAGAATTGCCAGCACTAGAATTTGGACTCTTTGCGATGAGATTAGGAGCTGGTCGAGCAGTAAAAACTGACCCATTGGATTATGAATCAGGGATTGTTTTTGATAAGAAAATTGGTGACCCTGTAAGCAAGGGAGACCGCATTGCTGTCATCTTTTCACAAGAAGTTTTACCGAAAAAAGTGCTTACAGAATTCGAAAAAAATGTTAAAATAGGTGCAGAACAATTTGAGCCTAAAGAGATCATTAAAATCATTTCCTAAGGAGGAATTATCACAATGAAAATTAATAAATACATCGACCATACGTTGCTAAAAGCAGATAGCGTTCAATCACAATTTGATCAATTGATTGATGAAGCAAAGACTTATGATTTTGCTAGTGTCTGTGTGAATCCATGTTGGGTTGCTTATGCTGCGGAAGCACTAAAAGATTCTGATGTTAAAGTTTGTACCGTTGTCGGTTTTCCTCTAGGAGCAACAACATCAGCAACTAAAGCTTTTGAAACAAAAGATGCAATTGCAAATGGCGCTGACGAAATTGACATGGTGATTAATATTGGTCTTTTGAAACAAGGCGATGATCAAGCTGTTGAAGATGATATACGAGCTGTTGTTGAAGCAAGTGGGGACAAACTTGTGAAAGTCATCATTGAAGCTTGCCTTCTAACAGATGAAGAGAAAGTTAGAGCATGCCAATTGGCTGTTAAAGCAGGCGTTGATTTTGTTAAAACATCCACAGGATTTTCAACTGGTGGAGCAACAATCTCAGATGTTAAATTGATGCGTCAAACAGTCGGTTCTGATATCGGCGTTAAGGCTGCTGGTGGTGCGCGTTCGTTAGAAGACGCTATGGCATTTATCGAAGCAGGTGCTACTCGTATTGGAACGTCTGCTGGCGTAACCATTATGAAAGGTGAAGTTGCAAATGGTGGCTACTGATTTAGTTTCTTTAGCTATTGATGCCAGTAAACACGCTTATGTTCCTTATTCCCACTTCCCTATTGGTGCAGCCTTAAAAACAAAAGATGGCACAATCTATACTGGTTGTAACATTGAAAATGCTAGTTTTGGATTAACCAATTGTGGTGAGCGGACAGCTATTTTTAAAGCTGTTTCTGACGGGCATAAAGAGCTGGCAGAAATTGCGATTTATGGTGAAACACAGGAACCTGTTTCTCCTTGCGGTGCTTGTCGACAAGTAATGGTTGAGTTCTTTGAACCAAGCTCTCTTGTTACCTTAATTGCCCAAAATGGTCAAACCCTTGAAACGACTGTTGGTGATTTACTTCCCTATTCATTTACAGATTTATCATAATCTGGCTTAATTCTTGTTATCTAGCCGTCTTGGCTTTATATTTACTTTCAGCAACCAGGTTGCTAGAAATATTTTTTAGGAGGGTTCATATTCATGAACAAGAAATTTATTGGTCTTGGTTTAGCTTCAGTAGCTTTACTAGGTTTAGCTGCTTGTGGTAACCGTGGTGCTTCTAAAGGTGGAGAAGCAGGGAAAACTGATTTAAAAGTTGCAATGGTTACTGATACTGGTGGTGTTGATGATAAATCATTCAACCAATCAGCTTGGGAAGGTTTACAAGCTTGGGGTAAAGAAATGGGCCTTAAAAAAGGTGCTGGTTTTGATTACTTCCAATCTACAAGTGAATCTGAGTATGCAACTAACCTTGATACAGCAATTTCAAGCGGCTACCAAGTTGTTTATGGTATCGGTTTTGCTTTGAAAGATGCTATTGCCAAAGCAGCTGGCGACAATGACGGTGTTCAATTCGTTATCATCGATGACGTAATTGAAGGTAAAGACAATGTTGCAAGTGTTACTTTCGCCGATCACGAAGCAGCTTACCTTGCAGGTATTGCAGCAGCAAAAACCACTAAAACTAAAACTGTTGGTTTTGTAGGTGGTATGGAAGGTACTGTTATTACTCGTTTTGAAAAAGGATTTGAAGCAGGTGTTAAATCTGTTGATGATTCCATCCAAATCAAAGTAGATTATGCTGGATCATTCGGTGATGCTGCTAAAGGTAAAACAATTGCAGCAGCTCAATACGCAGCAGGTGCAGATGTTATCTATCAAGTAGCAGGTGGAACTGGAGCAGGTGTCTTCAACGAAGCGAAAGCTGTTAACGAAAAACGTGACGAAGCTGATAAAGTTTGGGCAATCGGTGTTGACCGTGACCAAAAAGATGAAGGAAAATACACTTCTAAAGATGGTAAAGAAGCAAACTTTGTACTTGCATCATCAATCAAAGAAGTTGGTAAAGCTGTTCAGTTGATCAACAAACAAGTAGCAGATAAAAAATTCCCAGGTGGAAAAACAACTGTTTACGGTTTGAAAGATGGTGGTGTTGAAATCGCAACTACAAATGTTTCAAAAGAAGCTCTTAAAGCTATCGAAGAAGCGAAAGCAAAAATTAAATCTGGTGACATTAAAGTTCCTGAAAAATAATGTTTAAAAACAAGAAGCGCGACCTTTGTCGGTCGCCCTTTTTGGACTGAGATAACTTTTATCTCAGTAAAGCTTGTGACAAATGACAAGCTTTACTGAAATAGAAGATTGAATTGAAAGGAAATTATCCTATGACACAGCATGTCATTGAAATGAGAGAAATCACGAAAAAATTTGGTGATTTTGTTGCAAATGACCACATTAATTTGAATGTCAGAAAAGGTGAGATTCATGCCTTGTTGGGTGAAAATGGGGCAGGTAAATCAACTTTGATGAATATGCTAGCTGGTCTCTTGGAGCCAACTAGTGGAGAAATTGTCATTAATGAAAAGCCAGTTCTGATTGATTCGCCGTCTAAATCCGCTAAACTTGGTATCGGAATGGTCCATCAGCACTTTATGCTGGTAGAAGCCTTTACAGTTGCAGAAAATATTATTTTAGGTAACGAAAAGGTGAAAAACGGTCGCTTGGATCTTAAACAAGCATCGAAAGAAATTAAAGAACTGTCTGAAAAATATGGCCTTGCAATCAATCCGTCAGCTAAAGTTGCTGATATTTCAGTTGGAGCTCAACAACGTGTTGAGATTTTAAAAACCTTGTATCGCGGTGCAGATATCTTGATTTTTGATGAGCCTACAGCTGTTTTAACGCCAGCTGAGATTCAAGAATTAATGGGCATCATGCGCAATTTGGTTAAAGAAGGCAAATCAATTGTCTTAATCACACACAAGTTAGATGAAATTAGAGCTGTTGCGGATCGAGTTACGGTTATTCGCCGTGGTAAGAGTATTCAAACAGTTGATGTAGCTGGTGCGACTTCAAAAGATTTAGCGAAAATGATGGTTGGGCGTTCTGTTTCATTTACAACGACTAAAAAACCATCTGAACCTAAGGACATTGTTTTGTCTATTAAAAATCTAGAAGTAGATGAAAACCGTGGGGTTCCAGCAGTTAAAGGCTTGTCTTTGGATGTAAGGGCAGGTGAAATCGTTGGTATTGCAGGTATTGATGGTAATGGTCAATCAGAATTAATTCAGGCTATCACTGGTCTTCGTAAGGTGAAATCAGGGAGTATCATGATTAAAAATCAAGAAGTAACACATTTGACTTCTCGAAAAATCACTGAGTTATCAGTAGGACATGTCCCAGAAGACCGTCATAGAGATGGTTTGGTGTTGGATTTATCACTAGCTGAAAACACAGCCTTGCAAACCTACTACAAAGAACCGCTAAGTAAAAATGGTATTCTAAACTATAATAAAATCAATGAATACGCCCGTAACTTGATGAGTGAATTTGATGTTCGTGGTGCTAATGAACTGGTTCCTGCTCGAGGGTTTTCAGGTGGTAACCAACAAAAAGCTATCATTGCTCGTGAGGTAGACCGCGATCCTGATTTATTGATTGTTAGCCAACCAACACGTGGGCTAGATGTTGGAGCTATTGAATATATCCATAAGCGTCTGATCGAAGAACGTGATAAAGGCAAAGCTGTTCTCGTCGTTAGTTTTGAACTTGATGAAATATTGAATTTATCAGACCGTATTGCAGTTATTCATGATGGTAAAATTCAAGGTATCGTATTACCACAAGATACTAACAAGCAAGAACTTGGTATCTTGATGGCTGGTGGTTCAATTCATGAGGAGGAAAGTCATGTCTAAAAATGCACAAAAAATTGCTGTGCCAATGATTTCCGTCTTATTAGGATTTTTACTTGGCGCCATTATCATGTTTATCTTTGGCTACGACCCAATTTGGGGTTACGAAGGCCTGTTCCAAATCGCTTTTGGTAGTGTCAAAAATATCGGGGAGATTTTCCGAGCAATGGGGCCACTGATTCTAATTGCACTCGGATTTACAGTTGCTAGTCGCGCTGGTTTCTTCAACGTCGGATTATCAGGTCAAGCCTTAGCAGGTTGGATTGCTGCCGGATGGTTTGCATTAGTTAATCCAGACATGCCGCGCCCTCTTATGATTATCATGACTGTTTTAATTGGTATGATTGCTGGAGGAATTGCGGGCGCTATTCCAGGTATTTTGAGAGCTTACCTTGGTACCAGTGAAGTTATTGTTACCATCATGATGAACTATATTATTCTTTATGTTGGTAATGCTATCATTCAAAAAGGATATCCGGAAAGTGTCAAACAAAGTATTGACTCAACGATTCAGGTGAGCGATAATGCAAGTTACCAAACTCACTGGTTATCTGCTTTAACAAACAACTCGCGGATTAATATTGGTATTTTCTTTGCCATTGTAGCTATTGCAGTGATTTGGTTCTTGTTGAACAAAACAACACTTGGATTTGAAATTCGTTCGGTAGGGCTTAACCCACATGCCTCAGAATACGCAGGGATGTCATCAAAACGTACTATCATTTTATCAATGATTATCTCTGGAGCCCTAGCAGGTCTTGGAGGAGTGGTTGAAGGACTAGGAACCTTTGAAAATGTCTTTGTTCAAGGATCTTCTTTAGCAGTTGGTTTTGATGGTATGGCGGTAAGCTTGCTTGCAGCAAATTCTCCAATCGGTATTTTCTTCTCTTCATTCTTATTTGGTGTCTTAAATATTGGCGCTCCAGGAATGAATATTGCAGGTATTCCACCAGAACTTGTTAAGGTAGTGACCGCTTCCATCATCTTCTTTGTTGGTGCCCATTACCTCATTGAACGTTACATTATTCGCCCTAAAAAATTAGTGAAAGGTGGTAAATAAGATGAGTTTAGTAACGATTTTTGCCTTATTGGTGTCATCTATGCTTATTTATGCAACACCACTCATTTTCACAAGTATTGGGGGAACTTTCTCAGAACGTTCTGGTGTTGTTAACGTCGGTTTAGAAGGTATTATGGTTATGGGAGCCTTCTCAGGAATTGTCTTTAACCTTGAATTTGCTCAAACGTTTGGAAAAGCAACGCCTTGGATGGCCGTTTTAGTCGGTGGTATTGTTGGTTTGATTTTCTCTTTGATTCATGCTTTAGCAACCATCAACTTTAGAGCTGACCACATTGTCAGTGGTACAGTATTGAACTTGTTAGCGCCTTCCTTTGCGGTCTTCTTGGTTAAAGTGATGTATGGTAAGGGACAAACGGATAATATTCAACAATCTTTTGGGAAATTCGATTTCCCAGGTCTATCACAAATTCCTGTGATTGGTGATATTTTCTTTAAAAATACTAGTCTAGTTGGTTATCTTGCAGTTGCCTTCTCATTCCTTGCTTGGTTTGTTCTTTACAAAACAAGATTTGGTTTACGCTTACGTTCAGTTGGTGAGCACCCACAGGCAGCAGATACACTTGGTATTAATGTTTATTTAATGAAATACTATGGTGTGATGATCTCAGGTTTCCTAGGGGGAATCGGTGGAGCTGTTTATGCTCAGTCAATCTCAGTTAACTTTGCCGTAACAACTATCTTAGGTCCTGGATTTATCGCTTTGGCAGCTATGATCTTTGGTAAATGGAATCCAGTTGGCGCTATGCTATCTAGTCTTTTCTTTGGTTTATCGCAAAGTTTAGCAGTTATTGGAGCACAATTGCCAGTATTGGAAAAAATTCCAACCGTTTACTTGCAAATTGCACCATATGTTGTCACTATCGTTATCCTGGCAGCCTTTTTTGGACAAGCTGTTGCTCCAAAAGCGGATGGTGTCAATTACATCAAATCAAAATAAAAGAATTAGATTTAAACCCTTTATGAGTTTTAATAGTAACACCCCTAATGTTAGACATCAAAGTGCTAACATTAGGGGTGTTTTTTGATGGCAATGTTGTTAACGGTGCAATGAGGCATAAACAACACATCAAAAAGCCATCAGTTGTTACTGATAGCTTTTATCTTATTATTGACCAACAAAAGCGTTGATTTCCGCTTCAATATTAGCAATTTTTTCTTCAGCACTGTTAAGGGTATCACCTACTGTAGCGATATAGAATTTAATTTTTGGTTCAGTGCCAGATGGTCTAACTGCGAACCAACTATCATCTGCTAATGTATATTTCAAGACATTACTTGGAGGAGTTGTTAACGTTGTCTGGCCATCTTTAGAACTTGCAGTTTGTGCAAGGAAATCCTCTGTTAGCACAATATCAGTTTGGTTAAATTGACTTGGGGCATTGTCACGGAATTTATCCATAATTTTCTTAATTTCAGCAGCACCATCGACACCTGATAGGGTAACTGAAATGGTTTTTTCGGCAAAGTAACCATACTCTTTAAAGATTTCATCGATACCATCAGCTAGAGTTAGGCCTCGCGAACGATAATAAGCTGCAATTTCAGCAACGAGGAGAACAGCTTGAATAGCATCTTTGTCACGAACAAACGGTTTAATAAGGTAACCAAAGCTTTCTTCAAACCCAAACATGTAGGTATGGTTATGTTTTTCCTCAAATTCTTGGATTTTCTCAGCGATGAATTTGAAACCTGTTAACACGTTAAACATGGTTGCACCATAGCTTTCCGCAATTTTGGTGACTAATTCAGTTGATACTATTGATTTTGCTAATGCAGCATTCTCTGGGAGAGTCCCAGCTTGTTTGTGAGCTTCTAAAATGTATTTGGCGATAAGAGCACCGATTTGGTTACCAGAAAGGTTCCAATAACTGCCATCAGCTTGACGAATTTCAACACCGAGACGGTCAGCATCAGGATCAGTCGCCACTAATACATCAGCATCGACTTGACGCCCTAGTTCTTCAGCTAAGGCAAAGGCAGCTTGACTTTCAGGGTTTGGTGATGCAACTGTTGAGAAGTCTGGGTCTGGTTTTGCTTGAGCTTCGACAACTTGAACAGATTCGAAACCAGCTTGTGCTAAAGCGCGACGTGCTAGCATTTCTCCAGTACCATGAAGGGGTGTGTAGACAATTTTCATGTCACGACCGTATTGGTCAATCAAATCTTGGTTGATATTAACGCTTTTAACCTCTTCAAGGTAGGCAGCATCGAGGGCTTCACCAATTACTTCAATAAGACCAGTTGATTTAGCTTCTTCTAAGTCAGCAAGGGCTACAGCAAATGGGTTATCAATCGCACGAATATAGTCAGTTAAAGCATCAGCATCAGCTGGAGGCATTTGCCCACCATCAGAACCGTAAACTTTATAACCATTAAAAGGAGCAGGGTTATGACTAGCAGTTACCATAATACCAGCAAATGCTCCGAGATGACGAACAGCAAAAGACAGCTCAGGAGTAGGGCGTAGGCTTTCAAAAACATAAGATTTAATGCCATGGGCCGCTAATACTTGGGCAGATTCGAAAGCGAATTCTGGTGAAAAATGTCGTGAGTCATAGGCAATAGCAACCCCAGCTTTTTTGGCTGTTTCGCCTTTTGATTCAACTAATTTGGCAAGGCCTTCTGTTGCTTGACGAACCACATAGATATTAATACGGTTTGTCCCAGCACCAATATAACCACGCATACCAGCTGTTCCAAATTCAAGGTTTGTGTAAAAAGCATCTTCTTTGTTTTTTTCATCCATATGGAGCAATTCATCTTTTAGATAGGTCGGCAGATCAGGAACATCAAGCCATTTTTGATAATTTTCTGTATAAGTCATAGGTGTCTCCTTATATATTTTTAACCGCTTTCATTATATCACGTTGAAAGGAAAAAATCACTAATTTTTTGCAGGGGTTTGCAAGCTTCTTTTCAATTTTTCAGATAATCAATAGGATTTTAAAAAAAGATGCCCTCTTGTGCAGGAGGACATGTGACTAGTTTATGACAATTTACGATTTAACTTCGATAAGGTTGGGATAAGAGTGAAGGTAATGAGTGCTGAAATAATCATTTCAACAATAGCATTTGTTGAGACAATCGTTGCCAGTAAAGCTTTGATATTACCACCAAAAACAGTTGAGAAGAAGACGAAAATACCCGATAAGACAAAAACAGTATTGGTCAATGAGCCCACAAGCCCAGAAAGGACTAAACCAAATTTATTATGAATAAACTTGTAGCAGTAATAAGGAGTAATACCAATCAACAAACGAGGTACCATAGCAATCATGAGAGAAGCTAAATTTCCTTGATCCACAAAAGGTGAAAAGAGATAACTGGTAGGTAGAAGGACCACAGTATTGGTTACAACACTGATTACTCCCATCAAGCCACCTAGAATGGTACCGATACGCGGACCATAAATAATAGAGGCGACAATAACTGGAATGTGAACTAATGTTGGCTTGATTGGTACTGGCCAAAGGTTGAATACCAGACTACTGATAAAATGGATGACTAACATGATGGCAAAAAAGATAGCCACTCGAGAAATATCTGATGATTTATGGCGATTCATTTCATTCTCCAATAAGTTTTTATATTATAATACCTAATTTTGAACTAGGTGACAAGGGCAAATAGATTAGGATTTTAACGTCGTTTCGATAGCTTCTAAAATGACATCAAGATCAGCTAAAGCACCAGGACCAGTATCCCCACAAGCAAGTAAGCTTGTCTTAGGAGGGATTTCAGTAAAACCTAATTGAGACAAGCGTTTTATATTGTCTTGGGTAATCGGATTTTGGTACATTTTAGTATTCATGGCTGGAGCTATTAACTTAGGGGTTGTCACTGGTAATGCAAGGGCGACACTGGAGACAATATTATCTGCAAATCCATAAGAAAGATGGGCTAAGCTATTGGCACTAGCTGGTGCAAGGATAAATAGGTCGGTTTGTTTGGCCAATTCAATATGGTTGACAATCTTAACATCATTTTCTGCCATCACATCTAGATGAACAGGATTTTTGGATAATACTTGCAGTGTTAAAGGCGTGATAAAAGCAGTGGCGGCTTCTGTCATTAAAACGGTAACCTCATGCCCTTTTTTCACCAATTGACTCGTTAAGTCTGCGGCCTTATAAGCAGAAATACTGCCTGAGACTGCTAAAGTGATGTGTTTAGTCATTTCCAACAACCCTTTCATATAATAAACTTGCAATGGCTTCTTTGGTATTAGCAGCAACCACTTCCTTCTCTGAAACAAGGAGCGCCTTATGTTGGCCAGGTTGAATGTTGGCTAAATCGTTAGCTAGGATATAATCGGCCTTATTTTTACGGAGGCTTTCACGAGCCACCTTAACCAATTCCTCCTCGGAAACATTGACCAATAATTTAAAACCAATCAATCTTATCTGAGGATTCCATTTTTTGACATAAGCAATAACTTTAGGTGTTTTTTTCAAAAAGAGAACCTGATGTTCGGAGTGTGATGAGATTTTTTGTTCTCCATTTTGATGCGTTAAAAAACTATCAAGATTCTCTGCTTGAGCCACCTCTTCGAGATCTGTCATGTAGACAGGGGTGTAGTCGGAAACGGCCATACTATGGATAAGGAGATCATGATAGGGAACTTGCTCTTCTAAAACAGTCATCAAGTCTTTAACTGTCTTGATTTCAATAATGGTTAGCTTATCAGAAGCTGCTGGTTTGACAGCTGCCTTAGTTGTCACCAACGTCACCTCATGCTGATGTTTTAAAAATGTTTCAGCAACTAATTTGCCAAGTTGCCCGGTTGAATGATTGGTGATACCTCTGACGGCATCAATTGGCTCGGTTGTACCGCCTGATGTGATTAATAATTTCATAGCCATATTTTATCAGAAAAGCCTTTAATAGTAAACGAAAGTTACTGTTGCTTTAGGAAAGTATCTCATTATCTAAATACTTAACTAAACGGTTATATTGGTTGGGATTTGAAAAAACCATGAAAATAAGAGAAAAATAAGGAAAAGGAAGATTCAATAGTGGTAAAATAATGTATTTTGCGTTAAAATAGGGGAAGCGGTTTCAGCTAAGAAAGGAAAAATTGTGATAGACATTAGAGATTTAAAGCACTTGCCTGTCTCTATATACGATGAGGGAATGATTGAAGCAAAGGATGCTTTACGACCTTTTGCGTGGACAGAAGTGTTTTTAAGGGAGATTAATCGACATCCCCAGCAACTTATTTTGCATATTTGGCCCATGGCAAAAACAGTTATTTTAGGAATGTTAGATCGACAGCTGCCTTATATAGAACTGGCGAAGCTAGCACTTCAAGAAAAAGGTTATCTTCCGGTTGTACGCAATATTGGCGGTCTAGCTGTTGTGGCAGATGAAGGGATTTTAAATTTTTCACTCATTATTCCAGATCAATTTTCAGAACGGATTAGCATTGCAACTGCCTATTTGATGATGGTTGATCTTATTAGGGCAACCTTTTCAGATTATTATCAGGCGATTGACTATGTGGAGATTGAAAGGTCTTATTGCCCCGGTAATTATGATTTGAGTATTGCAGGCCGAAAATTTGCAGGTATTGCTCAGCGTCGGATTAAAGACGGTATAGTCGTTTCCATTTACTTAAGTGTTTGTGGTGACCAAACAGCTCGTGGAGAATTAATCAAAACATTTTATGACACTGGTAAACAAGGAAAACCAACAAAGGTTCATTACCCAAATATTGATCCAGAATGTATGGCTAATCTCTCAGAACTCCTAGGGACGCCATTTACAGTAGGTGACGTTACTGAACGTTTACAACTGACCTTGAGACAACTTGGATTTTCTCTGTCACAACAGTCTCCAAGCCAAGCTCTGATGGGTGAATATGATGCCATTTATGAGCGTATGCAAGCAGAAGTGTCTAGAAAGGAAGCCTGATGAAAGAAAGTTTTGGTCCTTTATATCAGCCTTTAACATTGCCAAATGGGGTTCGTTTGGCTAATCGTTTCGTTCTGTCACCTATGGTGACAAATTCCTCAACTGCAGACGGATTTGTGACCAAAGACGATTTGTTATATGCCTCACGACGAGCAGGATCAGCCCCTTTACAAATTTCAGGGGCAGCCTATATTGACCCTTATGGACAGCTATTTGAATATGGTTTTAGTGTCGCCAAAGATGCTGACATTTCTGGCTTGAAAAAATTAGCTCAGGCAATGAAAGAACAAGAGGGAAAAGCTGTCTTACAACTGACTCATGCGGGTCGTTTTGCTAGTCATACCTTAACCAAATATGGTTTTGTCTATGGTCCTAGTGAGATGAAGCTGAATTCTCCAAAACCTCACGAAGTCAAGGCTCTCTCACTTCAACAGATAGAAGGACTTATTGAATCATATGCGCAGGCGACTCGGCGGGCGATTCAAGCGGGCTTTGACGGTGTGGAAATTTCATCTGCCCAGCGCTTACTGATTCAAACCTTTTTCTCCACTTTTTCTAACCAGCGGACCGATCATCATGGTTGTCAATCACTTGCCAGCAGGGCTAAATTAACTCTGGAGGTCTTGCAAGCTGTTCAACAGGTGATTGATCAGGAAGCTCCAGCTGACTTTATCTTTGGCTTCAGGGCAACGCCAGAAGAGACGAGAGGACATAGTATCGGTTATTCGATTGAAGACTTTTTACAATTGATGGATTGGGCGCTAGAAGTGGCAAAACTTGATTACTTGGCCATAGCAAGCTGGGGGCATCATGTGTTTCGTAACACAGTTCGCTCATCTGGTCCTTATCACGGACAACTCGTGAATCAAGTAGTCTGGAATCATCTCAACAAACGGTTACCAGTTATGGCTACTGGGGGAATTAATACGCCTGAGAAAGCCATTGAAGCTTTAGCCCATTCAGACTTTGTGGGTGCCTCAACTCCTTTTGTGGTTGACCCAGAATTTGCGACTAAAATCAAAGAAGGACGAGAGGATTCTATTCATCTGAAGATTAGGATGGAAGATTTGGAAAGTTTAGCGATTCCAAAAGCTTCCTTCAAAGATATTGTTCCTTTGATGGATTACGGTGAATCCTTGCCTAAAGAATCCCGAACCCTCTTTCGCAGTCTTGCTCAATATTACGAGGAGGATAAATAAAATTCAGAGTACTTGATTATGGGGAATTGACTAAGAAGAAGCCCTCAAGAAACATGTTACCTAACCCAGACAGTACAAAACCTTGGTTTTTCTTGGTTCTGTGGGGAGCCCGAACATCAACATATTATTGAGGAAACTCACAACGATTCTCTAAAGCAAAACCAGCGTGAAACCAGCGCTGACAATCGTCGTCACTTTATTAATATAACTCTCTAAAGAGAAAGGAAAGAAAATGAAAAAATTTGCGAACTACTTACTAATTGAGAAAAAAGAAGACCGTTATACCATCAGCATGACACCCGAATTGCAAGATGATATTGGAATTATTGGTTATGCCGAATTTACTGAAAATGACACCTTAGCGGTTGATGACATTATCTTGAATTTAGAAGCGTCTAAAACAGTTATGTCTGTTTTGTCACCATTAGCAGGGACTGTTGTGGAACGTAATGAGGCAGCAACGCTAACGCCAACCCTCTTGAATTCTGAAAAAGCTGATGAAAACTGGATTGTAGTCTTGGCAGATGTTGATCAAGCAGCTTTTGATGCCTTAGAAGATGCCTAAGTCATTTGAGTTATTAGGCGAGATGATTGCGCAGCTACAATCAGAAGAATGGGTTGATGATTTTAAGGTTTCTGCTTTGCCTGCCACCTTAGAAGGACGGGAGATTTTATGGCGGTCGCTTATCAATCAGCGGCCTGCTCTTCCCTTGTCTCAAAACTACCTTGTCTTGGAAGACGCTTATTTGGATGCTTGGCAGAACTCTATTCGTCCGATAAGTCTTGAAGGTTGCCAGAAAACTGCTCATGATCAGATTTTTCTTTACCACGGAGATATTAGGCACCTTGCTGTGGATGCTATTGTCAATGCAGCAAACAGTGACTTATTAGGATGTTTTATTCCTAATCATGGCTGTATTGATAATGCCATTCATACCTTTGCTGGGAGCCGATTACGTTTAGCGTGTCAGTCTCTCATGGTTGAACAAGGGCACAAAGAAGCTATTGGTCAAGCTAAGATGACCAGTGCCTACCATTTACCAGCTTCATCTATTATTCATACCATTGGGCCAAGAATTGCTAAGGGACAACCGATTTCGCCTATTCGAGCAGATTTACTAGCTCGCTGTTACCAATCCTGCCTTAATTTGGCAGCTCAATCAGGACTTGTGAGCTTAGCCTTCTGTTCCATTTCAACAGGTGAATTTGGTTTTCCTAAAAAAGAAGCCTCACAGATTGCTATTAAGACAGTCTTAAAATGGCAAGAACAACACCCAAATCAGCGATTAGCTGTTATTTTTAATACCTTTACCTTAGAAGATAAGGCTTTGTATGATATGTATTTACAAAAGGAGAATAATTGTGAGTAATTGGAAAACTTATCCCAATGAAGACCTCACCCAGGCAGAACAACTAGCTCAATTGATTAAAGAAGCCGATGCTCTTGTTGTTGGGATTGGTGCTGGTATGTCAGCAGCTGATGGCTTTACTTATATAGGGCCACGTTTTGAAACTGCTTTTCCAGATTTTATTGCCAAGTACCAATTTTTGGATATGTTGCAAGCTAGTCTCTTTGATTTTGAAGACTGGCAAGAATACTGGGCTTTTCAAAGTCGTTTTGTGGCTTTGAATTACCTTGACCAGCCTGTTGGCCAATCTTATCTTGATTTACGGGACATTTTGGAAACCAAAGCTTATCATATTATTACTACCAATGCTGATAATGCTTTTTGGGTAGCTAATTATGACCCAGAAAAGATCTTTCATATTCAAGGGGAATACGGTTTGTGGCAATGCAGTCAACACTGCCATCAGCAAACTTACAAGGATGATTGTTTAATACGTCAAATGATTGCTGAGCAAGCAAATATGAAAGTTCCAGATCAATTAATCCCGCATTGTCCTAAATGCGGAGCTCCTTTTGAAATTAATAAACGTAACGAAGAAAAAGGAATGGTTGAAGATGCGGATTTCCAGGCACAAAAAGAACGCTATGACACTTTTCTATCAGAACACGAACATGGCAAAGTGCTCTATTTAGAGATTGGTGTGGGGCATACCACACCTCAATTTATTAAACACCCTTTTTGGAAGCGCGTATCAGAAAATCCTGATGCCTTATTTGTGACCTTGAACCACAAACACTATCGTACCCCTCAACAGTTAAGATCACAGAGTTTAGAACTAACAGACCATATTGCCCAATTGATTAAGGACGCAAAAACTATATACCAAACACTATAAACCATACGAGCTAACTCACAAATAGAGAGGACAACTAACATGTATCTTATTGAACCAATTCGTAACGGTAAACGAATTACTGACGGAGCTGTCGCTCTAGCTATGCAAGTGTACGTCCAAGAAAATTTATTTTTGGATGACGATATCTTATTTCCATACTATTGTGATCCCAAAGTTGAGATTGGAAAATTTCAAAATGCAGTCGTCGAAACCAATCAAGATTATTTAAAAGAACATCATATTCCTGTTGTTCGCCGAGATACTGGTGGTGGAGCTGTGTATGTTGATTCTGGAGCTGTTAACATTTGTTATCTTATTAATGATAATGGGATTTTTGGGGATTTCAAACGAACCTATCAACCTGCTATTGAAGCACTTCACCATTTGGGAGTGACAGGTGTGGAAATGACCGGACGAAATGATTTGATCATCGATGGTAAAAAAGTATCTGGAGCTGCAATGACCATTGCCAATGGCCGTGTCTATGGGGGTTATTCGCTACTTTTAGATGTGGATTTTGAAGCTATGGAAAAGGTACTGAACCCTAACCGAAAAAAAATTGAATCAAAGGGTATCAAATCAGTGCGAAGCCGAGTAGGTAATATCAGAGAACATTTAGCACCGCAGTATCAAGGTATTACTGTTGAGGAATTTAAAGATTTGATGGTTTGTCAGTTATTAAAGATTGAAACCATTAGTCAGGCAAAACGCTATGACTTGACTGAAGAAGATTGGCAACAGATTGATGCCTTAACAGAGCGTAAGTATAAAAATTGGGAGTGGAACTATGGCAATTCTCCACAATACCGTTACCATAGAGATGGCCGCTTTGCTGGAGGAACGGTTGATGTACATCTCGATATCGTAAAAGGTTCGATTGCTGACTGTCGCATTTACGGAGACTTTTTTGGAAAAGCAGATATTACAGAACTGGAACACCTCTTGATTGGCACCAGAATGGAAAAAGAAGATGTGCTTGCTGTTCTGGAATCAACTCATTTAACGCCTTATTTAGGGGCTATTACAGCAAGAGAATTGGTGGATTTGATGTTTTCCTAGTAAGTTTAACTTGGAGTAGGTGAAAACAAACTAGAAAACGAACATTCTTTGTTGTGATTCAAATAAATGTACGCCTAGCTTAAAATGTGATATAATGACGACATTACATAAAATTGAGGAGTTATCATGAAATCAGATATCGAAATCGCCCAAAGTGTCACCTTACAACCAATTACTGATATTGTTAACAAAATTGGAATAGAAGCTGATGATATTGAGCTTTATGGTAAATATAAAGCTAAATTATCTTTTGAGAAAATCAAATCCGTCTCAACAAATGAGCCTGGAAAATTAATCTTGGTAACTGCTATTAACCCTACTCCGGCAGGCGAAGGGAAATCAACCATGTCCATTGGATTGGCAGATGCTTTAAATCAAATTGGTAAAAAAACCATGATTGCTTTACGCGAGCCTTCCCTTGGCCCTGTTATGGGGATTAAAGGGGGTGCAGCAGGCGGGGGCTACGCCCAAGTCTTGCCAATGGAAGATATCAATCTTCACTTCACAGGCGATATGCATGCCATTACCACAGCCAACAATGCCTTATCAGCTTTGATTGATAATCATTTACAGCAAGGAAATGATTTAGGAATCGATCAACGTCGTATTATATGGAAGCGCGTGGTAGATCTTAATGATCGTGCTCTTCGCCAAGTAATTGTCGGCTTAGGCGGTTCTGTGAATGGTGTGCCACGCGAAGATGGATTTGACATCACAGTAGCTTCTGAAATCATGGCTATCTTATGTTTAGCGACTGATTTAAAAGACCTGAAAGAACGATTGGCAAACATTGTGATCGCTTATACCTATGATCGTAAGCCTGTCTATGTTCGTGACTTGAAGGTTGAAGGAGCATTAACATTAATTCTAAAAGATGCTATCAAGCCAAATTTAGTGCAGACGATTTATGGAACACCAGCCCTTGTTCATGGGGGACCATTTGCTAATATTGCCCATGGATGTAACTCTGTCCTTGCTACCTCAACAGCCTTGCGTTTGGCAGATTACACCGTTACAGAAGCTGGATTCGGTGCTGATTTGGGTGCTGAGAAGTTCCTCGATATTAAAGTTCCTAACCTTCCTAAAGCACCAGATGCTATTGTGGTGGTTGCCACCTTACGTGCTCTTAAGATGCACGGAGGAGTTGATAAGGTCAATTTGTCGACTGAAAATTGCGAAGCTGTGCGGTTAGGTTTTGCCAATTTAAAACGTCATGTCGACAATATGCGTCGCTTCCAAGTACCAGTTGTTGTTGCAATCAATGAATTTGTTGCAGACACCGAAGCTGAAATTGCGACTTTAAAGGCTCTGTGCGCTGATATAAATGTTCCTGTAGAATTATCCAGTGTTTGGGCTAATGGAGCTGAAGGAGGCGTAGAATTAGCCCAAACAGTGGTTCATGTGATTGATCAAGGATCCTCTGATTACAAGCGTCTTTATGCAGATGAAGATTCATTGGAAGAAAAAGTGACCAAGATTGTTACCCAAATTTATGGGGGTAAAGCTGTCCAATTTGGCGCAAAAGCCAAAACACAATTGAAGCAGTTTGCAGAATTTGGTTGGGATAAGTTGCCTGTCTGTATGGCTAAGACACAATACAGTTTCTCCGATAACCCTTCCTTGTTAGGAGCACCGACAGATTTTGACATCACTATCCGTGAATTTGTTCCTAAAACAGGAGCAGGATTTATTGTTGCTTTAACAGGAGATGTGATGACTATGCCTGGCCTACCAAAAGTTCCAGCAGCAATGGCAATGGACGTTACCGAAGACGAGACAGCAATTGGTTTGTTTTAATCAAAAATAATCTAAACCTTAATAAAGCGAAGAAACCTGATGGATTAATCATCAGGTTTTTTAGGTGTTCTTTTCTTTGTTAACGCTTATTTTAAGTCATGGTAACATTCCAGAAGCTAAATAACTGCTTTCAGTGATATCAAAAAAATTAATGATAAGAAAAATAAATTAATTTTGAATAAATCTATTGTTAATTTTTTAATAATGTTGTATCATTATATTCACACGTTATTGGAGGTATTGTAGTGACCATGAAAAATCACTCTAAGAAAAAAATAGTATGTCAATTGACGCTTGCAACAACAAGCCTTTTATTATTAAATCATCACTCTGTGTTAGCCGATGAACAAGTTACTGAAGAAACAGTCCTTCAGGCTAACTCAGCAGCATCCCCAGTTGTTGATGAAAAAACTGAAACTTCAACAATAGCTACTAACTCAGAAACTAGTTCTGAAACAGAAGAAAGCGGAGCAGCAGCTGACGAAGCAAAAGAAGAGGCTCCTAAGGCAGACGAAACTATCTCAAAAGAGCAAGAGCCAATTCCAGCTTTTGCTGAAAAAACAGAATCTCTTCCTAGTCAACTTTCTAAAAATGATTTGACGAAAATACAAGAATTGCAATTAAAAACAGATAAGGGAAGTGGTCAGATTATTGCAATTATTGATGATGAATTTGATCCAGAACATGAGGTTTTCAAGCTAGATCATCGGTTACAAGAATATCCTAATCTCTTAACCAAAGAAAAATTCTCCAAGATTAAAGAAGAACAAAATATTTCTTATGGTCGATGGTATAATGAAAAGGTTATTTTTACTTACGATTATTCTAAAGAAACAGATGAGATTTTTGATCCTAAAGCAAGTAATGTCCATGGGACACATGTTGCAGCGATTGCTACAGGTAATGGAGAAAAAGCAACTGAAAATAGTCTTCGTATGGAAGGAATAGCGGCCAATGCTTCTATTTTGATGATGAAAGTGAAGAGCGGAGGGCAAAAAGATGCTTTTGCTATTTCTTATGCTAAAGCTATTCAAGATGCTGTTAAGCTTGGGGCAACAGTCATTAACATGAGCTTTGGAAAAGCAGCTGATTCGTTAAGTGATTTGCATCCAGACGTCAAAACAGCTATTATAGCAGCAAAAAATAAAGGTGTTTTATTAGTTGCCGCAAGTGGTAATGAGGGGGCTATTGGCATGGGAAGTCGTTTGCCATTGTCTAGCAATCCTGACTTTGGAACATTAAATAGCCCAGCTATCTCAGAAGATGTTATCAGTGTGGCAGCTGCTAATCCAATGTCTATTATTAGTCAATCACTTCAAGTGACAATAGATGATCAGTCAAAAAGTTTACCAATCTTTCTTTCAGCTCATAAGAGTTTTGACGATAAAAAACAATATACGTTAGTAGATGCAGTTTTCGGAGAAGAAGGTGATTTTGAAACTGTTGATGCTAAAAATAAGGTTGTGCTAATCCAACGTGGCGGTAGCCTAAATTTCTCACAAAAGATTGAAAATGCTCTGAAAGCGGGAGCAGCAGGGGTTATTATCTCTAATAACGACGCTCTTCAAGGAAATTTCACAATTGCCCACTACTTTATTCCAAAAGGTTGTTCTATCCCAGTAGGGTTTATCAGTCTTAAAGACTCAGCACTATTAAAAAAGGCAAATAATTTCATGTTCAATAAAGCTTTTGAAGTTTTTGCTAATAATGCTGGACTTCGTCCTATCAGTCAATCAAGTTGGGGAGTTACTGCTGAAGGTATGATAAAACCAGATATTGCAGCTCCAGGATTCAATATTCTGTCAGCAACAGAAGGAAAACAATATGGCTACGAAAGTGGAACAAGTATGGCGACGCCACATGTTTCTGGCATTTTGTCGCTTCTTCAAAAAGCTTATAAAGATAGATTCCCAGAATTAACAGATAATCAACGTTCACAATTAATTAGAACGGTTGTGATGAGTTCTGCAACTGCTTTATATAGTCCTGAGGAGCAAGCTTACTTTTCACCACGTCATCAAGGTGCTGGTCATATTGATGCTCAAAAGGCTCTAAAAGCCGACTATTACTTAACAGATGCAGCTGGTCAAGCAAAAATTAATCTTGGTAATATCCAAGACAAGTTTGTGGTAACCCTTAATGTAAAACGCCTTACAAAAAAGCAAGCGCCTAAAACCCTTTATTTCCAATTGAACTTAGGGACTGATAAAACAAAAGATGGTCACTTCGAATTGCAACCGAAGGGCTTGCAATCATCTGAATGGCAAGCTATTACTATCACGAATGATGTGGAAGAGATTCAAATTGCCGTTGATGCTTCAGCCTACGCTGCAGATTTGTTAAAAGAAATGCCAAACGGCTATTTCCTTGAAGGATTTGTTCGTTTTACAGATAACTTAGATCGCCAAGATGAACTAATGAGTATTCCATTTAGTGGATTTAGAGGCGACTTTGCTAATCTTCCTGCTTTGGATACACCAATTTATGATACCCTCGAAGCAGGTGCTTTCTATCAAAAACTTGAGAAAGATGATGAAACAGGTAAGTACTTGCTTCCTGAAAAAGATAGCAAGGTAACTGCATTGGTGAGTGTCGCTACACCTTACTTCTTAGCTCAAGAAACTAAGGCAGGTGAAATCAACGAACTAGGTGCTGAAGCGGGACGTAATATTATTTTAGGGACAGAGGCTTTAGAAGGAGAGAGGGATGTCATTGCACCAATGGCAGAACGCATTTTCCAAATCTCTCCAAATGGTGATGGGCATAAAGACAGTGTTCTTTTCCAAGGAATCTTCCTTCGAAATGTTAAAAATATTAAAGCACAAGTACTTGATAAAAACGGTAAACTTGTATGGGAAAGTTCATCCACTGCTACACGTAAATATTTCCAAGACTTAGATGAAAGTGCTAAAGTAATGCATCGCTTTGAAAACACTAAGTGGGATGGTCAAACAAGTGACGATGAAACCGTTGAAGATGGACTGTATATTTACCGAGTACTCTACACACCAGTAGCAGAAGGTGCAAAAGCTCAAATCCAAGATTTTAAAGTAGAAGTGAAAACAAGTCTACCTGAACTTCCAACGAAAGCATCCTATGATACCGAAACAGGTAAATTCAGTATTGATGTGAGTCAATTACCAGAAGGTGTTCGTTTCCAAATTGGTTATAATACTGAAATTCCAGCTGAAGTTGAAGAGGGTGAGGAACCTTATAATGATCAGGTTGTTCACTATATTCCAATGCAGGCAGATGGAAGCTTTGATATTCCAAAAACAATTGAAACAGAATTATCAGAAAAACCACTGACAGTTGACTTTAGCAAACTTGTTTTAATTGCAGAAGATCGTTTCGGCAATTACCATGCTGTTTCTCTTGAAAAACTTTTACCTAAAGGTCAATCAGATCAGCCTACAGAAAACGAGGACGTTGAAAAAGAATCTTTTCAACCCATGACAAATGAAGAAGAACAGTCTTCAGAAGCATCTACAGATCCTGAAATGACTGATAAGCAACTCAAAGAATTCATTGATCGTATGATCGATGACGCTAATCTCTTGATCCTTACGGAAACAAAATCGGACCAACCTAAGGTATTAGCTCCACAAGGCTTAGATGAAAAAGAAAATGCTGACACATTCCACCACAATATGGAAATTCAATCATCTTCAGCAAAAGTACTCCCTAAGACAGCAGAACGTTCAAACCTTTCTCTTTTAGCTGGACTAGGACTTCTATGCTCAACTGTTTTTGTAGCTCTTTTCAAAAAGAAAGAAAAACAATAAGTCCTTTTCATAAAACAAATCACTAATAATTTAGCTTAGTATTAGTATTGACTAATTTAGTTTAATCCTTTAGTGAATTCTGCTGATTCGCTAGTTAAGAGGATAGATTTCCAAAAAGAAGCAAAATATGAACTGCACCCCAAAAGTTAGACAACAAATCTAACTTTTGGGGTGTTTTTCTATGAAATTAAGTTATGAAGATAAAATTGAAATCTATCGCTTACGACAATCTGGTTGGACATGGCCTAAAATCAGTCAAACATTTAATATGAGTAAGTATAACCTTCAATACATGGTCCGCCTTATTGATATACACGGATTGGAAAGTGTTTGTAAAAGGAAAAATAGGTATTATTCTCCTGAACTAAAGCAGGAAATCATAAACGAAGTTCTGATGAAAGGTAGGTCTCAGCTAGAGGTTTCTCTAGATTATGGATTACCAAACAAGGGAATGCTTCCTAATTGGATAGCGCAATACAAGAAAAACGGGTATACTATTCTTGAGAAATCAAGAGGGAGACCTGTAAAGATGGGACGCAAACCAAAGAGAAAACTTGAAGAAATGACTGAATTAGAGCGTCTTCAATATGATAATGAGTACCTTAGAGCGGAGAATGCCGTACTAAAAAAGTTGAGAGAACTCCGATTGAGGGTCGAAGCAAGGCTCAAAGAGCAACAGAAATCATTCAAGGACTAATCAATGTATTTGATTTAAGAATCCTACTTAATATTTTGAAGCTGTCTCGATCAACCTACTATTATCAGGTTAAACGTCTAACTCAGGGAGATAACAACAAAGAATTAAAAGAAGCTATTCAAGATATTTATTCTGAGAACAAAGGGAGATATGGTTACCGTAGAATTCACCTCGAACTTAAAAATCGAGGCTATAAAGTTAATCATAAGAAAGTTCAACGTTTGATGACAGAACTTGGTTTGAAAGCTAGAATCCGTGCGAAACGTCGCTATAACTCTTATAAAGGTGAGGTTGGCAAGAAAGCTGATAATCTCATTAAGCGTCAATTTAAAGCTACCCAACCACTTAAGAAGTGTTATACCGATGTCACAGAGTTTTCAATTCCTGCTAGTGATCAAAAATTGTATCTATCACCAGTTCTTGATGGCTTTAACAGTGAGATTATTGCATATCATTTATCTACCTCGCCAAACTTACAACAACTTAAAACGATGCTTTCCGAGGCTTTTCCTGAACAAACTTACCAGGGCACTATTTTACATAGTGACCAAGGATGGCAATATCAACACACTTACTACCATCATTTTCTTGAGGTGCATGGAATGAGACCGTCCATGTCGCGTAAAGGAAATAGCTTAGATAACGGCATGATGGAATCTTTTTTTGGAACATTGAAGACAGAAATGTTTTATGGGTTTGAGAAGGAATTTACTTCCCTCGAAACATTAAAAACAGCTATTTCAGAATATATCAACTACTACAACACTAAACGAATCAAACTTACATTAAAAGTGAAAAGGCAACACTTTTCTGTACAACATTTATAAAGTGTTTTCTAGGCAATTAATCTTTTAGTCATTGGTGTTTGGTAGTTGAGACTACCATGAATGCGGTGGTAATTCCACCAATGAACATAGTCTTTAGTCTTAAGAGCTAGTTCTTCCAGCGATTGAAAGGTTTCTTGATAAACAAATTCAATTTTGAAAGCACGATACGTACTTTCAGCTACGGCATTGTCATAAGGACAACCAGCCTGACTAAGCGAACGTGTGATTCCAAAGGCTTCCAATATTTCATCAATTAACTGATTATCAAACTCTTTGCCACGATCTGAATGGAACATCTTAACTTTGGTCAGGGCGTAAGGGATGCTTTGAATGGCTTGCTTAACGAGTTTAGCGGTCTTGTGCCAACCAAGAGACAGGCCGATGATTTCACGGTTGTATAGGTCAATGATGAGGCAAACATAAGCCCAACGATTGCCTGCACGAACATAGGTTAAGTCAGTGACTAAGGCTTTTAGTGGCCTTTCTTGCTTAAATTGCCTGTCTAAATGGTTGGGAATAGGGGCTTCATTCTTGCCTCTGGAATGTGGTTTGAAGGTGGCTTTCTGATAAACAGAAACCAAATTGAGTCGCTTCATAATGCGTCGAATCCGACGACGTGAAAGTGTGATACCTTCGTTATTCAAGCATATTTTGATTTTTCTGGATCCGTATCTGGCCTTACTTTCGAGAAAAATAGCTTTGATATTTTCTTCAGGTTCCGCTTCAGATACTGGCTCTACAGCTTTGTAATAATAGCTAGAACGAGGAATGTTCAACCAACGACACATGGCTGAAATGCTATAGTTATCCTTATTAGCAGTGATTATTTCCCTTTTTGTGCCATAATCACCGCCGCTTGCTTTAGGATATCTAATTGCATTTCGAGTTCTTTATTGCGTTTCCTGAGTTCAATCAGCTCCCGCTGTTCATCTGTCAGATTATCAACAGACTTGAATGAACCTGTTGTTTTGGCTTGTCTAACCCACTTATCGAAGGTGGAAGGGGTTAGCTCATATTCCTTGATGAGACTGCTACGCTTTCTACCAGCATTGTAAAGGTCAACAATTTGTTGCTTAAAGTCATCGGTGAAGTGACGACGTATTTTTCTAGACACATCTGTTCTCCTATTTTCTTTAGTGTAGAACACTTTATAAATTCTGTCTAGTTTAGTGTAACCTATTCAGGACTAAGTCCTGTGCAATACAGAACTCAATCCTTAACTTAAAATATAATGTCCAACTTTTGGGGTCACTTCAATAATCTCCCTTTCTTTTTAGCGAGGAGAGATTGATTTGCTTCTTTTTTATCATCATGTCAGAATCATTTATTTAGAGAGAGTTATAGTTGAAACATAGACTTTTAGAGGAGAAATAGTTAAATACTAGGAAAAAAGCTATTGTCATTAATACTATTAGTGAGCTATTTAAGAGAGTAAGGCTATTAATCAAACTAATCAGATTATAGGTGACTCGCTTCCTTCATTACTATGATATAATATGTAAAATGAGATTTGTGAAGATGGAGGATTGGTTATCAAAAAGAAAGCAAAAGTAAAATATTTGCTCCATAAAGGGAGACGAGGAGTTTTACGAGGCATTTTTAGTCGAACAACTGTTATTGTTTTATTAATTATCCTTCAGCTAGGTTTCTTATTTCTAACCTATGCTTGGATGGAGCAATACCGTGTTTGGATTACTATTTTAGAAGGTATTTTTGCTATTGCTATCGTCTTGTATCTGGTTAATAGTGAAATGGATGCCATTTCAAGAATGACCTGGTTAATTTTAATTATGATTGCCCCCTTGTTGGGTTCGCTTTTTCTCATCTACACCAAATTAGACTGGGGTTATCGCGGACTCAAACAAAGAATTAGTCATTTAGTGGATCTTTCTGCTCCATATCTCAGAGATGATGAAGCCATTTTAGAAGTCCTTAAAGATAATACCTCAACCACTTACCACCTGGTGCAATATTTGGAAAGAAGCCGCGGCAATTTTCCGATCTATAACAACACAAGAACAACTTATTTTCCAACAGGAGAAACGTTTTTCAAACGGTTAAAAGAAGAGTTGCTTTTGGCCCAAAAATACATTTTCTTAGAATTTTTCATTATAGCTGAAGGGCAAATGTGGGGAGAAATTTTAAGTATTTTAGAGAAAAAAGTAAAAGAAGGTGTGGAAGTAAGAGTCTTGTTTGATGGAATGAATGAATTGTCAACCTTATCACCAGACTATGCGGTAAGATTGCAACAACTAGGAATCAAGGCAAAGTCATTTTTACCGATCTCACCATTTATTTCCACCTACTATAATTACCGAGATCACCGAAAAATAGTGGTCATTGATGGAGTCGTTTCGTTTACGGGCGGTGTGAATTTAGCTGATGAATACATTAACGAGATCGACCGTTTTGGCCACTGGAAAGATGCTGGATTGATGTTAGAAGGTGAAGCAACAGATAGCTTTTTAATTCTCTTTTTACAGATGTGGTCTATCACTGAAAAAGAGTTGATTATCGACCCCTATCTTTCGGAACATACTCCCTCCCTTCCGTCGGATGGCTACGTGATTCCTTATGGAGACTCGCCTTTAGATACCGATAAAATCGGAGAGAATGTTTATATTGATATTTTGAACCATGCCAAAAATTATGTCTACATCATGACCCCTTACTTGATTTTAGACAGTGAGATGGAACATGCTCTGCGATTTGCTGCAGAACGTGGTGTAGATATTCGTATTATTATGCCTGGTGTTCCTGACAAAGGTGTTCCCTATGCCTTGGCTAAAACATATTACAAAGCTCTAATGACATCGGGGGTTAAGATTTATGAATACCAGCCAGGATTTGTCCACTCCAAGATTTTTGTGTCAGATAATACCAAAGCAGTCGTTGGGACAATTAACCTAGATTATCGCAGTTTATATCATCATTTTGAATGTGCGACCTATTTGTATCGTGTGTCTGCCATCGCGGAAATTGTCAAGGATTTTAAGGAAACACAAGAAAAATCAGTTTTAGTAACACAAGAACAACTCAAGACCCGCCCTTGGTATCAAAAATTAGTTGGACTATTAGTCAGAACCATTGCTCCTCTCTTGTAATTTAGGACATATTCTGTTAGAATATTATTATGCGATGAGTCGATTGTGGTTGTAAAACCACTTTTGCGCAGGGGAGGTCATTAAGGTGGGAAGCCGACTTTGATAATTTGTGTGAACCTTTTTATCACGCTCTTACTAAGTAAGAACGCCCCTAGGATTGAGATATTCTCAATCCTTTTTTTGTGCTTTTCTTTTAAAATAAAATAAGCTATAATAGGTCTATTATAAATTTTAGAAAAATAAGTCTGATAAAGACTTCAATGTAAGAGGTGATTGTATGGGCTATACTGTAGCTATTGTGGGAGCAACAGGAGCTGTTGGCCACCAAATGATTAAGATGTTAGAAGAATCCGATCTCCCTATTTCAAAACTCAAACTTCTGGCATCAACACGTTCTGTAGGTAAGACGTTACCATTCAAGGGGCTAGAGATTCCAATTGAAGAAACAAATGAAATAGCCTTTGATGGGATTGACCTTGCTCTATTCTCAGCAGGAGGTAGCGTCTCAGAGAGATTTGTACCTTATGCGCTTCAAGCAGGTGCAGTAGTTATTGATAATACCTCCCATTTTCGCCAACATCCAGAAGTTCCTTTAGTCGTTCCAGAAGTCAATGCAGAAGCTCTCAATCATCATAAAGGTATTGTGGCCTGTCCTAATTGTTCAACCATCCAAATGATGATTGCACTTGAACCCATTCGCCAACGGTGGGGGATAGAACGCATCATCGTATCAACTTATCAAGCTGTTTCAGGAGCTGGTCAGTCCGCTATTGCAGAGATGCTTTCTCAATATGAACAAATCCTTCATCAAGGCAAAACTCCAAAGGAAGTAATAGCAGCAATTTTACCTTCAGCTGGAGATAAAAAACATTACCCTATTGCTTTTAACGCTCTGCCTCAAATTGACCTCTTCACAGAAAATGATTACACTTATGAAGAAATGAAGATGACCATGGAAACCAAGAAAATTATGGCAGATCCTACAATCAAAGTCTCTGCCACTTGTGTTCGTATCCCAGTCTTATCCGCTCACTCTGAATCTGTTTATATCGAAACAAAAGTGCCAGCTCCAATTGATCACGTCAAAGAGGCCATTCATCAGTTCCCCGGAGCGGTTCTGCAAGATGATGTGAGTCAGCAACTCTATCCTCAGGCTGTTAATGCCGTAGGTAGCCGGGCTACCTTTGTTGGTCGTATTCGTAAAGACCTCGACATTGATAATGGGCTTCATCTCTGGGTGGTCTCGGATAATTTATTAAAAGGTGCTGCTTGGAATGCAGTTCAAATTGCAGAAAGTCTGCATAAGAAAGGGTTAATCGTCCCAAGTGATTTAGGTGTTTTCCCTTTACATTAAGTTTTTTTCATTTGATGAATAAAAAAAGATAGGCAAGAAACCTTGCTATATCGCTAGTTTGAGTGCTATGACTTGACAAATCGTGAAAACATTTGCATAATGTAAGTAGAGATGAAAACTAATGAAAAGAGGCGCTCTTATGCAAATTATTAAGCGTGATGGTCAAGTCGCTGAATTTGATCCTGATAAAATTTATCAAGCGATTATCAAAGCAGCAAGAACGGTATATGTTATCGATGATACCTGGCGACAAAATCTTGCTCAAGTTACTAAAAAGGTCGTCATTGATTTAGAAGAAGTGCACGCTGAACGCCCTACTATCAACATGATTCAATCCCTCGTTGAAAATCGTTTGATGGATGCAGGTTATATCACCATTGCAGAACATTACATTTCTTATCGCCTACAGCGCGATCTTGAGCGTAATGGTTATGGTGATAACATTATTGTCCACTTACGTTTTGAGCAAACAAAATAAACTCAAATCCCCCAAAGAACAGCCTTTGGGGGATTTTTAGTATCTTGTTAAAAATAGCTCTTACAAGAAGTTGCTGAGAGTGTCAAAAAATAACCTTAACTGATGTAGGGTGTTTTGATGAATAGTCATTATCAGATAACGACTGTTACCACTTATGAGAAAAGAACTCTTTCCAGAAAGCAACTCGTGAGGGAGAGTAGGAAAGTTATCAGTATTGATAATGAGATGGGTTGGAGTCAAACGATATTGCTTCTTCAATAGGTGAGTCGTTAGAACTGTGTCTAAACCATCTTCCCTTTCCTTTAGCAAACGCTTGATGTGCTTGAGATTTTTATAAAACATGCCATTTTCCAAATAGAGTGATAAGGCTTTTTGCATCAACAAGTTGGTATCCAAATCAATCATTGATTTTTGAGTCAGAAACTGTGACTTTAAAGTTTGGGGTAAAACGAGTGTAGCGATTCTAAGTGCCGGAAAAACACTCATGGAAAATGACTTGAGGTAAATCACACGCTGATGGGTATCATAATAGTGAAGCGGAGGTTCCTTTGCTTTAACAAAGTCACCTAGGTAGTCATCTTCTAAAATATAGACATGGTATTGTTCTGCCAAGCGAACAATAGCTTCTTTCTCTTTGGTCGTATAAGAAAGCCCTAAAGGATTTGAAAAGCGTGAGATAGTATAAAAAAACTTAATCTCTCCAGACTGAAAAAGGGATTCTAGTGCCCCTAAATCCAGCCCATTAAACCCTCGATTAATGGTTTGATAGGGTACTCCCAAATGATTAAGAAGAGATTCCATACGATGATAAGTTGGCTTTTCAATAAGAATGGTCTGCCCAGCAGTTGGGAAAGGCATTTGCGATAATATATAGAGAGCCTGCTGTGTCCCAGAAGTAATAAGGAGTTGCTCTTTGCAGCTATAAATACTATTATCTGCCAGATAGGGCACCAAAGCATCTCGTAAATCGTCTAGCCCTTCGGCCTTGTGGTAGTAGTGAAAGAGATAAGAATCTCTAGCTTCCAGAGCTTCATTGAGGCAAAGCCGAAAGTCTTCGTAAGCAATGTTGTTATAGTCCTCGAGACTTAAATCGACAGCAATATCTTCTTCAGACACTTTTCCTAGAACATAATAACCACTTTTTGGCACCGCATAAATGAGGTGTCTATATTTTAGTTCCAATAGAGCACGTTGCACAGTGTCTTTGTTGCACCGATAATGGTCACTTAATTGCCGGATGGAAGGGAGTTTATCTCCTTTTTTTAATGCTTGCGTTTGGATAGCTTGGTCCAAATCTGAAATAATGGTTTGGTATTTGCTTGTCATAGTTTTCCCCATACAGTTAATCGTTAACTCTATTGTACCGAATACCTCTTTTCCTTACAATAGTTACTAAGGAAAAGAGGTATGTGAGTATGAAACGTATTATGGCGGCCAACGACTTAGTTGGCATAGGAAAAGTAGGACTATCAGCCAGCATTCCTGTGATGGCAGCCTGTTGCATGGAGCAAGCCTTATTTACCGACCTGTCTCTTATCGGGGCATACAGGTGGGGGAAACAAGCCTGTGAAATGGAGAACTTCAGATTTAGTGAAGGCTTTTTTAACAAAGTGAAGAGATAGAGGCGCTGATTGTCATGCCATAGTTATAGGTTATCTTAGCCAAACAGAAGATGATGAGAAGATTTTGGATTTTCTGTCGCAATAACAAATGCCTCTGATTCTTGATCCTATTATGGCGGATCAGGGAAAACTTTACACTGGCTTCACAAGTCAACATGTAGCTGTGATGACTCAACTGGCAGGCCAAGCGGACTTGTTAATACTTAAAGTGAGCGAAACTTGCCTGTTAACGCAAACTCCCTATTTAGGCAAACATTACAGTGAAGAGAATATGAAACAATTAGCCATAAAATTAGCCGCTCTTGGACCTCGGCATATTTGTCATTAGTGGAATCTCTTTCCAAGAAGGAGAGACTGGTTTTGCTTGCTATTAATCGTCTAAAGTTCACTTAAGCTATTATTTTGGAACCCGGTCTCCTCAACAATTTTATGGGACAGGAGATATCGTTTCAGCTATTATAGCGTCTGGTTTTTGTTATGAATTGCCTATGAAAGATGTTCTTAACCTTGCTATTTCCTTTATCGAAAAAGCTTTGCAAACGACTCTTATACTAAACTTTTGGAATTGCCTACGAACCGCATCTAGCCTATCTTAACACATCATTTCAACAATTAATGCAGGATTACCTTACGAAGACTATCAGGACATAAAGTAATTGCTCAACTATTCCTTCATTGACAAAAAGTTACAATTTTGCCATAATTGAATAAATGTAGAAAGCCGTTTTAACGGCTTTTTTGATGATAATTAAGGAAGAAGTCATGAGTATTTTAGAAGTGAAACAACTTAGTCACGGTTTTGGTGACCGTGCTATTTTTGAAAATGTATCTTTCCGTCTTCTCAAGGGAGAACATATTGGTTTGGTTGGGGCAAATGGCGAAGGCAAGTCAACCTTCATGAGTATTGTTACTGGTCACCTCCAGCCAGATGAAGGAAAAATTGAATGGTCTAAATATGTCACAGCAGGGTACTTGGATCAACACACAGTGCTTGAAGCTGGGCAAACCGTTCGAGATGTCCTGCGAACAGCTTTTGATGAGTTATTTAAGACCGAAGAGCGCATCAATGCCATTTACCTTTCAATGGCAGATGAAGGAGCAGATGTTGATGCCTTGATGGAAGAAGTCGGCGAGCTGCAAGATCGTCTGGAAAGCCGCGACTTCTATACCTTGGATGCTAAAATTGATGAAGTGGCACGTGCCTTAGGGGTGATGGATTTTGGGATGGAATCTGATGTCACTGCTCTATCAGGTGGTCAACGAACTAAAATCTTATTGGCTAAGCTATTGCTGGAAAAACCAGATATTCTTTTATTGGATGAGCCAACAAACTACCTCGATGCAGAACATATTGAGTGGCTCAAGCGCTACTTGCAAAACTATGAGAATGCCTTTGTTTTAATTTCGCATGATATTCCTTTCTTGAACGATGTGATTAACATTGTTTATCATGTTGAAAATCAAGATTTGGTTCGCTACACTGGTGATTATGATCAGTTCCAAGCGGTCTATGATATGAAAAAATCCCAGTTAGAAGCAGCCTATGAACGCCAACAAAAGGAAATTGCGGACTTGCAAGACTTTGTTAATCGTAATAAAGCTAGAGTAGCAACGCGTAATATGGCCATGTCTCGCCAGAAGAAACTGGATAAAATGGATTTGATTGAGCTTCAAGCAGAAAAACCAAAACCAAGTTTTGACTTTAAGGAAGCAAGAACTCCAAGCCGTTTTATTTTCCAAGCTAAAAATCTTGTGATTGGTTATGACCGTCCTTTAACCAAAGAGCCTTTGACCCTTAACTTTGAGCGCAATCAAAAAATTGCTATTATTGGGGCCAACGGTATCGGAAAATCTACCCTCCTCAAGAGCCTATTAGGAATTATTCAACCGTTAGAAGGGGAGGTTGAAACAGGAGACTTCTTAGAAGTTGGATATTTTGAACAAGAAGTAGCAGGTGGTAACCGTCAAACACCTTTAGAAGCTGTTTGGGATGCCTTTCCAGCTTTGAATCAGGCTGAGGTACGAGCAGCTCTTGCCCGTTGTGGTCTGACATCAAAACATATCGAAAGCCAAATCCAAGTGCTTTCTGGTGGCGAACAAGCTAAGGTACGCTTCTGTTTACTCATGAATCGTGAGAATAATGTACTTATTTTGGACGAGCCAACCAACCATTTAGACGTGGATGCTAAAGAAGAACTCAAACGTGCTCTGAAAGCTTATAAAGGATCCATTTTAATGGTCTGCCACGAACCTGACTTTTACGACGGTTGGGTCACCGATGTTTGGGATTTCAATCAGTTAACATAAGTAGATTTCCAAGACCTCAAAAGGTCTTGGATTTTTTAATAGTAGGCAAAATCTGGGAACTATTATGAAAAGCTAGTTAACGTCAACCAATCAAAATTTTTGACGAGATACCTTACTCATGATATAATGACAATATAGATTAATAAATGTGTTGTCACTTTTTAAAGTAAGATGATATATGACTTTAGTATCTATTTTACAAAGCATATGATTGAGTCTTATTTTATTGAAAATACAAAAATAATTGGTGTAGTCACTTTGGTAACCATTCATTAATCCTTTTAGATAAGACCATGTGGTGACTCATCAATTGAAAGGACGTGTAACGATGTCAGAAGAAAAATTTGATGCTAAACGAGACCAAATCTCAGGAAAAATTAAAGAAACTGTAGGTCATCTAAGAGATGATAAATCCTTGGAGGCAGAGGGTAAAGCTGAACATACTAAAGGGAAGCTTGCAGAAGTGCTTGATGATGCTAAAGATAGCCTCAAAGGATTTGTTGATCATTTATCAGGAAAAGATAAAAAGGAGTAATTCGCTTCATGAAAAAACGAAATATTAAATTTACGGAAGTCTTACAACTTGTTTTATTGGTCGTTCCAGCTGTCAAACTGGCAAAAAAAATTATTAACGACAGTAAAACTCCAACTAACAGAAAGTAGGTCAGCCAATGGCTAAGAAAAATCATGGCGTCTTTTTAGGATTATTGTTAGGTTCAGCGGCAGCAACGATTGCTTACTTGAGCCTTTCATCTTCTAAAAAAGACCAATTGTTAAAAGAGAGTGCTAAGAAGATTGAAGATCTTAATACTTACTTGCATGATAAAAGTAAAAAAGTACTAGACACGGTTTCCGAAAAAGTCCAAGAATCCAAAGATGCTGTTGAAGTATATGGTGGGATTGCGGCAGAAACGGTTGAAGAAAAATGGCAAGATACGAAAGATGCTGTTGAAGTTTATGGCGGTATTGCCGCAGAAACGGTTGAGGACTCATTAGAACAGGCTAAAGAAAAGGTAGAAGGATTTAGTGAAACAACTAGTCACATTATCCAATCTAAAGTGAACCAACTCAAAAGCGATAAGACAGATACTGAAGACGATTCAGAAAAAACCAAAAGTTAACCTTTTAGATAAGACAAAAAAGTGCCTTACGGCACTTTTTTTAATTGTCGTTAGGAACGATAATGGAAACTGCTTTTGGAATTAGGTCTAACTGAATAGGAAGATAGTCACTCTTATCTCCATCAATTCGGGAACGAGGAGAAATAGTTTGTTTCTGATGTTGAGGTTGAAGGGTTAGACTATTGGTTTGGAAATGACTAATTTCTTCTGCCTTGGAGAAATCGCCTTGTCTGAAATCATTAATGTGCCATAAGAATTTAAAGAAGGAGACTTTTTTCATGGTGTAGACTTGGAAGTAGCCGTCGTCAGCTTGTGCTCCTGGGGAGAAGGAAGGAAAACCAGCTATGGTATTAGTCATGGTAATTAATAAAAATTTTGTTTTTAAATGAATATGATGATTGTGGCTAACCAATGAGATATGATAGCTGCGATTTCGTCTCAGTATTCGAATACTATCTTTCAAAAAGGCTAAAGGACCAAACCGTCTTTTCTCATCAGCCGTTACATCTGCAGCAATATCAGCTAGTAACCCAAGCGTCAAACTAGAAATCATGTAATGATGATTGGCTTTGCAAATGTCAACCTTCTTCACTTGACCAGATAAAATAGTATCTAAGGCCTCAGAAGTTTGTAAGGGAGCATGGAGAGCCTTCGCAAAATTATTAACCGTTCCTGACGGGACTAAGCCAATTAAACAGTGAGCTCCTCCCTCATAGACACCACCGATAATTTTATTAAGCGTACCATCTCCTCCCAAAGGAATGACGAGGTCGATATGATCTTTGGCAGCTTGTTTCGCTAGGAGGAAAGCTTGGTCTGCATCTTTAGGGGTAATCACTTCAACATCTTTTTCGGAAAACCCATGATGAAGAAAATAGTCTCTAACGTCACTGGCAAGCTGATCTTCTTTTTTTCCAGAATTGGGATTGTAAAAAATACGAACAGTTTTCATGAGGTCTCTACTTTCTAATCACTTATTAATTGTTAACCATTATACCATTTCTCTTAAGGAATGTCCCTATAAAAAAGGCATAGGAAACTCTGTTTGACTCTTATCAGACCACCTATTTTAAAGCATAAAGAAGGTGATGGCAATAAATTGAAGGGTTGAGGCCAATAAGATGAAAAGATGCCAAATCATGTGAAAGTAAGGTCTTTTTTTGGCATAAAAAGCCGCACCAATGGTGTAAGCTAAGCCTCCTAGTAGCATAAGGAGGCCAAAAGTAAGGTTTGTTTTCTGAATGATAACAGGTAAGACAAAAATAACAAGCCAACCCATGACAATATAAAGGATAAGGCTAAATTTTTCATTAATGCGTTTAGCAAAAATTTTGTATAAAATACCAAAAAGTGTGATTCCCCACTGTAGAACAATAATCACATAACCTAGCCAACCGGAAACAAGAGACAGGGCAACTGGTGTATAACTCCCTGCAATAGCAATGTAAATCATGCTGTGATCAATAATACGTAAAATGTATTTATGCAGAGAACCATAGGCCATAGAATGGTAAATCGTAGAAGATAGAAACATCAGAAAAAGACTAATAACAAAGATGGAGATTCCAACAGCTGCCTTGATGTCATAGGTTTGGTAAGCGTAACTAGCCGAAACAGGAAGTAAGATTAGCATAGCCAATGCCCCAATAGCATGTGTCACACTGTTAGCTACTTCCTCGTTAAAGGACAACGGAAGACTTTGTTTAAAGGTTTGGTTCATTGTGTCACCTCCTGTGATAAATAAATAGTTTTGTGGTAATCTTTGACCGTTTGACAGGCAACCTGCACAATCTGCGGAACGTCTTCCTCAATGGGAACTTGCTGATTCCAACAGGACACAAAGGTGTTGTAAAGTCTTTCCGAATCAGCTTCTGACTGTAATTTTTGCAATACTCGACTAATATCTTGAATAGGAAATACCGTTTTAAACAAACTGATGGCAATTAAGCGCGCTAGTTGTTGCTTTTGGTATTTTTTCTTGATAGGTTTAGCCACGTAACCATGTTTAACGTAATTATTAATCATTGATGCCGTTAACGATTTATTATCTGACACCATAGAAAAATCCGTGCATTGATTGACGTACAATAGAACTTGATCTAAATAAAGGTCTAAATCAGGAAGGTCTTGCCAATAAGGTAATGATGGGAAAATCATTTGTCACCCTTCTATCTAGTTTTGATAACTAGATTATATGATTAATAAAAACTAATTGCAAGTGTAAACTGTCGGTGATAGACAATTATCACTTTCTGTTTAGATTTTTTACTATTTCAAAACATAGCTCCTACGAAAATTAGAGAATAAACCATTGTTTCTAAGCCATTTTACAATCTTCAATTTTACAACAAAAAGCTTCGAACAGATGCTGAAAGGATCCTCTAAGCTTTTTGTATATTAATCTGAGTCTTAGAACAATAGTTTACAATAATCTTTCTTGAAGGGAAACATGAGATTATAAAACATGTATAACGAGATGATTAACTCAATTCATAAATCAGTTTTTATTTTTTAAAAGGCTTTTGAAAACGGCTAAGATAGAACAGAAGTCGGGAAAATCACAAAAATCATGATATAATATAAAGCGGTCAAATTTTCTTTGTCTGATTTTAGAGAAAAAAGAGTAGTCTAAAATCAATTTAGTCATTAAGCTATATAAATGGCTGTTTTTCTTTCTCTTAAGAAAGAAACTAAAGAAGTGTTGATAACCAACTGACTTTGTGACTGCAAAATTTTGGCTCTTATTTGGTCCCCAATTGAAAACTAGTAAGTGTTATGTATAAAAACCTTGCTACGAAAGGAATGATAAACTTATGGCAATGATTCAATGGTTTCCTGGGCACATGTCCAAGGCCAGAAGACAGGTTCAGGAAAATTTAAAGCATGTTGACTTTGTAACTATTTTAGTGGATGCACGCTTGCCACTTTCTAGTCAAAATCCCATGCTCACCAAAATTGTTGGTGATAAACCTAAATTAATGATTTTAAATAAAGCTGACTTGGCAGATGCAACTCGAACTAAAGAGTGGAAAGCCTACTATAAAAGTCAAGGCATTAAAACACTAGCCATCAATTCTAAAGAACAATCAACAGTTAAAAAAGTAACAGAGGCAGCCAAGGAACTCATGGCTGATAAAATTCAGCGCCTACGTAATCGTGGTATTCAAAAAGAAACCTTACGAACCATGATTATTGGCATTCCAAATGCTGGCAAATCTACCTTGATGAATCGCTTGGCTGGTAAGAAAATTGCTGTGGTTGGTAATAAACCTGGTGTGACCAAAGGGCAACAATGGTTGAAGTCCAATAAGGAATTGGAAATTCTAGATACCCCTGGTATTTTATGGCCAAAATTTGAAGACGAATTGGTTGGCTTAAAATTAGCTTTAACAGGTGCTATCAAGGACCAATTACTGCCAATGGATGAGGTTACTATTTTTGGTTTGAATTACTTTAAAACACATTATCCTAGTCGCCTTACTAAGCGTTTTAAGAATATTCCTCTTGAGGAAGAAGCTCCTGAAATCATTATGACCTTGACACGCCAACTGGGATTTAAAGATGATTACGACCGTTTCTACACTTTATTCGTTAAGGAAGTTCGTGATGGTAAATTAGGTCAATACACCTTAGATCAGGTGGGAGATATGGATGTCGACTAGTATTAAAGCCATCAAAGAAAGCCTGGAAGCTGTTACTACCCTCTCAGACCCCCTCTTTCAAGAATTGGCAACTGACGCTAGGTTAGGCGTCCAAAAAGCGCTAAAAAGTCGACAAAAGGCTATTCAGACCGACTTAGCAGAGGAAGAACGATTAGAAGCCATGCTTTCTTATGAAAAAGCGCTTTATAAAGAAGGCTACCAAGCCATTGCAGGTATTGATGAGGTGGGACGTGGCCCCCTAGCAGGTCCCGTTGTCGCAGCTTGTGTCATCTTACCTCAACATTTCAAAATTAAAGGTCTGAATGATTCTAAAAAAATCCCTAAAGCTAAACATGAGACCATTTATCAGGCAGTGAAAGAAAAGGCTTTGGCTATCGGTATCGGTATTATTGATAATCAGCTGATTGATGAGGTTAATATTTATGAAGCAACCAAACTAGCTATGCTAGAAGCTATTAAACAGTTGGAGGGCCAACTCACACAGCCAGATTATCTCTTGATTGATGCCATGACATTGGATATTGCCATTCCACAACAGTCTATTATTAAAGGCGATGCCAATTCCTTGTCTATTGCAGCAGCATCAATTGTAGCTAAGGTCACCAGAGATCAGATGATGGCTAACTATGATCGCATTTTTCCTGGTTATGGCTTTGCTAAAAATGCAGGCTATGGCACCAAAGAACATTTAGACGGTTTGCGGACACACGGGATAACACCGATTCATCGCAAGAGTTTTGAACCAATCAAGTCCATGTAATCCTTATTAAAGCTTACTAACTAATTCTAATAACCTTTAAAAAGTTCTGCAGATTGCAGACTTTTTTTCTTTATTTTTCGAATAAAAGAAGTAGGGAGGTAACTTAGTGAATCATTTTGAACTTTATAAGCTAAAGAAGGCTGGACTGACTAATAAAAATATTCTCAATATTCTTGACTACCAAAAACAACAGGAAAAATACTTATCGCTTCAAGACATGGCCGTTGTTTCCTGTTGTAAGCACCCGTCTCACTTTATAGAAACCTATAAGCAGTTAGATATCCAAAAGTTAAAAATGGAATTTAAACAATTCCCTAGTATTTCTATCCTAGATAAACATTACCCAATGGCTTTGAAAGAAATATATAATCCGCCCGTCCTCTTGTTTTTTCAAGGCAATTTAGACCTTCTTGATAAACCTAAATTAGCCATTGTGGGCTCAAGGCGCTCAAGCGATACTGGAGTAAAGTCTGTCCGTAAAATTCTTAAAGAACTCGGGAACCGTTTTGTGATTGTTAGCGGACTTGCTCGAGGTATTGACACTAGTGCACATTTAGCCTGCCTTAAAAATGGAGGACAAACCATTGCGGTGATAGGAACAGGATTAGACCGTTTTTACCCTAAAGAAAATCGAGAATTACAAACATTCTTAGGAAGGAAACACCTTATCTTGACGGAATATGGTCCAGGAGAAGAACCACTATCGTATCACTTTCCGGAACGCAATCGTATTATTGCAGGGCTTAGTCGAGGTATTCTTGTCGTTGAAGCAAAAAATCGCTCAGGTTCCTTGATTACTTGTCAAATTGGGACAGAAGAGGGGCGAGATATTTTTGCTGTTCCAGGGAACATTTTGGACGGCGAATCCGAAGGTTGTTTACAGCTTATAAAAGAGGGAGCAACCTGCGTCACATCAGGGATGGACATCCTTTCCGAATATCAAAAATAACAAAGTTTCTTCCTATATAGCATTTTTTTATTGACAGTTCCTTAAAAATGGGATATTATGCTATAAGCTTTAAGCAAACTGTTATAGGAAGTGTGTCGAATTGGGAACAAAAACTACAACTAAGCCGAAAACGGGGACTAAAAAGAAATCAGCAGCAAAGAAAAATCTTGTTATTGTTGAATCACCTGCAAAAGCTAAGACTATTGAAAAATATCTTGGACGCAGTTACAAAGTTGTCGCTTCAGTAGGGCATATTCGTGACTTAAAAAAATCCTCTATGTCTATTGATTTTGATAATAATTATGAGCCACAATACATTAATATCCGTGGTAAGGGCCCCCTTATCAACTCTTTGAAAAAAGAAGCCAAAGCTGCTAAAAAAGTTTACTTGGCAAGTGACCCGGACCGTGAGGGAGAGGCTATTTCTTGGCATTTGTCACATATTCTAGGACTCGATCCTGAAGATAAAAACCGAGTGGTTTTCAATGAAATTACCAAAGATGCGGTGAAAAATGCTTTTGTGGAACCTCGTCAAATTGATATGAACCTGGTGGATTCTCAACAAGCTCGTCGTGTCTTAGACCGTATTGTAGGTTACTCCATCTCACCTATTCTTTGGAAAAAGGTCAAAAAAGGCCTTTCAGCAGGACGTGTCCAGTCGGTTGCTCTAAAATTAATTATTGACCGAGAAAATGAAATCAAAGCCTTTGTTCCAGAAGAATACTGGTCTATTGATGGCCTCTTCAAAAAAGGAACCAAAAAGTTTCAAGCAAGTTTTTACGGTCTTGATGGCAAGAAGATGAAACTTTCCAACAATGATGACGTTAAAGCAGTTCTTGCTAAATTAAAAGGTGATGATTTCTTGGTTAGTAAGGTTGAGAAAAAAGAGCGCCGTCGAAATGCCCCATTACCTTATACGACCTCTTCTCTACAACAAGACGCTGCTAATAAAATCAATTTCAGAACGCGTAAAACCATGATGGTAGCCCAACAATTGTATGAGGGGATTCATTTAGGAGAAAATGGAACTCAAGGTTTAATTACCTATATGCGTACCGATTCTACACGGATTAGTCCTGTAGCGCAAAATGATGCTGCCCAATTTATCAATAATCGTTTTGGAGCTAATTATTCTAAACATGGAAATCGTGTCAAAAATACCAGTGGTGCCCAAGATGCTCACGAAGCTATTCGTCCATCTAGCGTCAATCATACACCGGAAGCTATTGCCAAATACCTTAACAAGGATCAGTTAAAACTTTATACTCTGATTTGGAATCGTTTTGTGGCTAGCCAAATGACAGCAGCTGTTTTTGACACCGTAAAGGTGAACTTGGAGCAAAATGGCATGCTTTTTGTTGCCAATGGCAGCCAAATGAAATTCGATGGGTATATGGCTGTTTACAATGACTCGGATAAAAACAAAATGTTACCTGAAATGGAAGAAGGGGAAACCGTTAAAAAGGTATCAACTTCTCCAGAACAGCACTTCACGCAACCTCCGGCTCGCTACTCTGAAGCAACTCTGATTAAAACTTTAGAAGAAAATGGGGTCGGTCGACCATCAACTTATGCCCCAACCTTAGAAGTGATTCAACGCAGGTACTATGTTAAATTATCTGCTAAGCGCTTTGAGCCAACTGAGCTTGGGGAAATTGTCAACAAGCTTATTGTCGAATTTTTCCCAGATATTGTTGATGTTGCCTTTACTGCCGAGATGGAAGGTAAGCTAGATCAAGTGGAAATCGGCGAAGAAGAATGGCAACATGTCATCGATCAATTCTATCAACCCTTTGTCAAAGAATTGAATAAGGCTGAGTCTGAAATTGAAAAGATTCAAATCAAAGATGAACCAGCTGGTTTTGACTGTGATGTTTGTGGCCACCCAATGGTCATTAAGCTAGGACGTTTTGGGAAATTTTACGCGTGCAGCAACTTCCCTGAGTGTCGTAATACAAAAGCCATCACTAAAGAAATCGGTGTTACCTGTCCAATTTGTCATAAGGGACAAGTCATTGAACGAAAAACTAAGCGCAATCGGATTTTTTATGGTTGTGATCGCTACCCAGAATGTGACTTCACTTCTTGGGATTTACCAGTTGGACGTGACTGTCCTAAGTCTGGTGACTATCTGGTTGAAAAGAAAGTACGTGGTGGCGGCAAACAAGTGGTTTGTAGTAATGAAACGTGTGATTACAAAGAAGAAAAAATCAAATAAAAAAAGAATTGGAACTTGAACTGCACCCCAAAAGTTAAACAATAAATCTAACTTTTGGGGTGAACTTGGTATAATAAAGTAGACACAAAATTAAGTGGAAACGAGGAAAAGTCATTATGCCAAGAAAAACCTTTGATAAAGCCTTCAAACTCTCTGCTGTAAAACTCATCCTTGAGGAAGAGCAGTCTGTAAAAATGGTTAGTTCAACTTTAGAAATTCATCCCAATAGTCTTTATCGATGGGTTCAAGAATATGAAAAATATGGAGAAAGTGCGTTCCCAGGACACGGGAGCGCACTTCATCATGCTCAATTTGAGATAAAAAAACTTGAAAAAGAGAATAAACTGCTACAGAAGGAATTAGCTCTTCTAAAAAAGTTCCAGGTCTTCTTGAAGCCAAACCGGAAATAAAATTTCGGTTTCTGAAGGAAAATAGTGTTAGCTTGACTATTCATCACGCCTATCAAACTCTTCAAGTTTCCCGTTCAGGTTTCTATGCTTATTTAAAACGTCGTCCATCTTCAAGGCATGTTGAGAATGAAGCTTTGAAGGAAATGATTAAAGCCATTTTCTATGAACATAAAGAGCGTTACGGAAGTGTACGAATTACCCAAGAACTTTGTAGACGTGGCATGCATGTCAATCATAAACGTGTTGGTAGACTCCTTCATCAGTTAGGTCTCTATGCTAAAGGAAGTCGATATAACTATAAATACTATAACCGTCGATGTTCTTCATTAACTCGTCCCAATCTTGTTAATCAATGTTTCCAAGCGACTGGTAAGAATAAATTATGGCTAGGAGACTTAACCTATATCCCTACACAAGAAAGAATACTTTATTTATCTGTCTTTATAGACGTTTATAGTAGAAAGATTGTTGGTTGGGCAATTGGCCGACGTAAGCAAGACAAGTTGGTAACAGAGGCTTTCAATCAAGCTTATGATAGAGAAAAGCCTAAAGAAGGGGTAATCGTCCATACAGATCAGGGGTCTCAATATACCGGGGGCACGATTTCAGGTCCTACTTAGACGGAAAAAATGGAAGTCCAGTATGAGTCGAAAAGGTAATCCATACGATAATGCACTCATGGAAGCCTTTTATAAAACATTAAAAAGAGAGCTTGTCAATGATGCTCATTTCGCAACTATTGAGCAAGCTCAGCTTGAGATTTTTAAATATATTGAGACTTACTATAACCCTAAAAGTCTGCATTCAGCTTTAGGGTATCTCTCACCTGTAGAATTTGAAAAAAATAGTTACTAATTAGCTTAACTTTAGGTCTATTTTTTCTTGACATGTCCAACCTTAACTTAAAATATAATGTCCAACTTTTTGGGGTCACTTCAATACGGCACTCCTTTTTGAATATCTTTCTCGAGGCGATTTTAAAACGGTCCAATAGTAGGCCACCTCTTGGTAACCTTGATGTTCATACATGGCACAATTTTCTTCTTCGGAAACCAAAATCACTCGGGAGGATAGTCAAGGAATTCAAATCGTGCAAACGCGGAGCTGGTATTGACACTTACGAATTTGAAGGACCTTATATTCCTAAGAATTTTGAAGGTCAAGAAATGACAGATTCACTATTTAAAGCTTTGATTAACCATCCTAAGGTTATTTATATGCCTCATGCAGCTTATTATATTGATGATGCTGTTAAAAAAACTAGTTGAAGGTGCCCTTAATACTACAGTAGAGATTATCAAAACTGGGACGACGATAACTCATGTTAACTAACAACTGATTTGACGTCCATTATAAAGGAATAATTCTAAAAATTCCTTTATAATGGACTTTTTTGTATTAGTCCTTTATAATAGACTGTAAGAAAGGGGACTCTTATGACATATATAGCGCTTATTGGAGATATTATCCAGTCCAAACAATTGACAGATCGTTCCAAAGTTCAAAAAACTTTAGCAGCTTATTTAGACGACCTCAACAAAACCTTTGCTCCTTATATTATTTCTAAGTTATCCCTGACGTTGGGAGATGAATTTCAAGGACTTTTTCAGATGGATACTCCTATTTTCCATCTGATTGATTTGATTAATCATCACATGGATATCCCTATTCGATTTGGAGTAGGAGTAGGTTCTATTTTAACAGACATCAATCCTGATATTAGTATTGGGGCTGATGGACCTGCTTATTGGCATGCTCGTGAGGCTATTCGTTATATTCATCAAAAAAATGATTATGGTAATACTACATTAGCTCTTCGGACTGGTCATCACAACCAAGATGATGTATTAAACAGTTTACTAGCAGCTGGAGATGCTATTAAAGCCAACTGGCGAGCTAGTCAATGGGAAATTTTTGACACGCTTTTAGATTTGGATATTTATGAAGAATACTTTGATCAACAACGATTAGGAAAGCAATTATCTCTTAGCTCTAGCGCTTTGTCAAAACGTCTAAAAAGTAGTCATGTTAAAATTTATCTGAGAACACGACAGAGTGCACTAAACTGTCTCAAACAAATCAAGGAGGAAGCTGATGATTAATGGTGTCTCTCACTACCTAGCTCAAACCCCTACACTTACCCTGTTTCTCATTTGTCATGTGTTATCAGACTACCAGTTACAAAGTCAGCAAGTAGCTGATTTAAAAGAAAAATATTTGACTTATTTAGGTTACCACTTGATTGGAGTTAGCATTCCCCTAATTTGTTTAACTCTCATTATCCCACAAGCATGGTTGATGAGCCTTTTGGTTATGATAAGTCACGCGCTTATTGACTGGCTAAAGCCAAAGGTGGCTAACTCTCTAAAATGGAAAAGAGAGTGGATTTTTCTGCTGGATCAATGCTTACATATCGCTATTAGTTCATTTGCTGGGCTAAGATTAGCAGGAGTGCCCTTGCCTAATTGGCTTCCGATACCTATTTTGATGACCGTTTTATTTATCCTAGTCATTACCAAACCAACTAATATTGTCTTTAAACTCTTTTTCAGCAAATACCAGCCTGACCAAGGAGAAAAAATGGACACGATCATAGGAGCGGGGGCTACCATAGGAATTCTAGAGAGAATTGTTATTGGTTTGTGTATGATCATGGGGCAATTTGCTTCAATAGGGCTGGTCTTTACCGCTAAATCTATTGCTCGCTACAATAAAATTTCGGAAAGTCCAGCTTTTGCAGAATACTACCTGATTGGGTCTTTATTTAGTATTCTCAGTGTTTTTATCGCAGCATGGATTTGTTTCTTCTAGTTGAAAAGGGTTCCCGTAGAAAGAGGTTATCGCTTAGTCTCTTTCTTTTTCTTTCTTCTTATTTCTGTTATAATAAGTCAGGTAACTACATTAGAAAGATTTGTGGGTCTGTCATCTAAGAGATGTCATTCCCGAAGAGGTATTAGTGACTTGTCTCAATCAACTGCAACTTATATTAATGTTATTGGAGCTGGGCTAGCTGGTTCTGAAGCTGCCTATCAGATTGCTAAGCGCGGTATCCCCGTTAAATTGTATGAAATGCGTGGTGTCAAAGCAACACCGCAACATAAAACCACCAATTTTGCCGAATTGGTCTGTTCCAACTCATTTCGTGGTGATAGCTTAACCAATGCAGTCGGTCTTCTCAAAGAAGAAATGCGTCGCTTGGATTCCATTATTATGCGTAATGGTGAAGCTAATCGTGTACCTGCTGGGGGAGCAATGGCTGTTGACCGTGAGGGGTATGCAGAGAGTGTCACTGCAGAGTTGAAAAATCATCCTCTCATTGAGGTCATTCGTGATGAAATCACAGCAATTCCTAACAATGCCATTACGGTTATCGCGACGGGTCCATTGACTTCAGATGCCTTGGCAGAAAAAATTCACGCTTTGAATGGTGGCGATGGATTCTATTTCTACGACGCAGCAGCGCCTATCATTGATAAATCTACTATTGATATGAGCAAGGTTTACCTCAAATCTCGCTACGATAAAGGCGAAGCTGCTTACCTCAACTGTCCTATGACCAAAGAAGAATTCATGGCTTTCCATGAAGCACTGACAACCGCAGAAGAAGCCCCACTGAATGCCTTTGAAAAAGAAAAGTATTTTGAGGGCTGTATGCCAATTGAAGTTATGGCTAAACGTGGCATTAAAACCATGCTTTATGGACCTATGAAACCCGTTGGATTGGAATATCCAGATGACTATACAGGTCCTCGCGATGGAGAATTTAAAACGCCATATGCTGTTGTGCAATTGCGTCAAGATAATGCAGCTGGAAGCCTTTATAATATCGTTGGTTTCCAAACACACCTCAAATGGGGTGAGCAAAAGCGTGTTTTCCAAATGATTCCAGGGCTTGAAAATGCTGAGTTTGTCCGCTACGGTGTCATGCACCGCAATTCCTATATGGATTCACCAAATCTTTTAACCGAAACCTTCCAATCTTGTAGCAATCCAAATCTTTTCTTCGCAGGGCAAATGACTGGAGTTGAAGGTTATGTCGAATCAGCTGCTTCAGGTTTAGTAGCAGGTATTAATGCAGCCCGTTTGTTCAAAGGTGAGGAAGCCATGGTCTTTCCACAGACAACGGCTATTGGTAGCTTGCCTCATTATGTGACTCATGCCGAGAGTAAGCATTTCCAACCAATGAACGTCAACTTTGGCATTATCAAAGAGTTAGAAGGCCCACGCATTCGTGACAAAAAAGAACGTTATGAAGCTATTGCTAGTCGTGCTTTGGCAGATTTAGAAATCTGCTTAGCGTCGCTTTAACAGTAAAAAAGAGTTCCTTTTCAGTTGAGTTGCTGAAGAGGAACTCTTTTTTACTTGCTGATTTGAACGCTAACTATGCAAAAGAATGCACAAAAAATACATGAATGGGCTATGGTCGCTAAGGGCAATATTATATAATGAATAGTACTCATTAGTTGATTCAGTTTGGAGGTTTTAGCATGCAGCAGCAAGTCGCAATAACGGAGACAGTTTTACGAGACGGTCATCAAAGTTTGATGGCAACGCGTCTACCTATCGAGGACATGCTTCCAGTTCTTCCTGTATTAGACAAGATTGGTTACTATTCCCTAGAATGTTGGGGAGGGGCCACGTTTGATGCTTGTATTCGTTTTTTAAATGAAGACCCTTGGGAAAGGCTGCGCACGTTAAAAAAAGGCTTACCTAATACACGCTTACAGATGCTATTGAGAGGCCAAAACCTTTTAGGCTATCGTCATTATGCAGATGACATCGTTGACAAATTTATTAGCTTATCAGCTCAAAATGGGATTGATGTTTTCCGTATTTTTGATGCCTTAAATGACCCACGAAATATTCGTCAAGCTTTATCGGCTGTCAAAAAAACGGGTAAAGAAGCTCAACTGTGTATTGCCTACACGACCAGCCCTGTACACACTCTGGACTATTACCTTTCTTTGGTAAAAGAATTGGTTGAGATGGGGGCTGATTCTATCTGTATCAAAGATATGGCTGGTATTCTAACCCCAAAAGCGGCTAAAGAATTGGTAGCTGGTATCAAAGCTATTACTAGCTTACCTCTTATTGTGCATACCCATGCAACCAGCGGTATTTCTCAGATGACCTATCTAGCAGCAGTAGAAGCTGGTGCTGATAGAATTGATAGCGCTTTGTCACCTTTTAGTGAAGGCACTTCACAACCTGCCACAGAATCTATGTATTTAGCCTTAAAAGAAGCAGGTTATGATATCACATTAGATGAAACGCTACTGGAACAAGCTGCTAATCACCTTCGTCAAGCTCGCCAAAAGTATTTAGCTGATGGAACTCTGGACCCCAGTCTTCTCTTTCCAGACCCAAGGACGCTACAATATCAAGTTCCTGGAGGCATGTTATCTAATATGCTATCTCAACTGAAACAAGCTAATGCCGAATCAAAATTAGAAGACGTCTTAGCCGAAGTTCCTCGGGTAAGAAAAGACTTAGGCTACCCACCGTTAGTAACGCCACTTAGCCAAATGGTCGGAACTCAAGCTACTATGAATGTGATTTTAGGGAAACCTTATCAAATGGTGTCCAAAGAAATCAAACAATATTTAGCAGGAGAATATGGGAAAACACCTGCACCTGTCAATGAAGACCTGCAAAAGAGTCAAATTGGATCAACACCACTAACCACTAATCGTCCTGCAGACCAGTTGAATCCTGAATTTGAAGTATTGAAGGCAGAAATAGCAGATTTAGCCCAAACGGACGAAGATGTTCTGACTTATGCCCTCTTCCCAAGCGTAGCAAAAACGTTTTTAACAACCAAATACCAAACTGATGACGTCATTAAAGTGACTGCCTTTATCAAAGCATAATAGGCTATCTTAATCAGATGCAAACAGAGATATGGAGATCAAATGACCTATTCCTTTATTGATATCTTGCAAGTTACGTTAATATCTTTATTTCTCGTACTGACCTGTTTGACAGGCATTATGGGACTAATGATACTAAGTGGTAAATTATTGTCACAAGAAAAACCCCTTCTTCCTCAAGCTTCTCCTGAGAGTCTTCAAGACAAAGAAGCTACCCAAGCGAGTGGAGAAGCTCTCGAAACCCTTTTGGCTAAGGATGAATTAGCTAGGATTGCTGTTATGACTAGTCTTGCTTATGCTAGCCAAGAAGAGTCAGGAAAACGATTTGAAGTTGTTGCTGTGGAAAGGAAGCCTTAATGAAAAGATATGAAGTGACTGTCAATGGACAGGTTTATGAAGTGAGTTTACGCGAATTAGCTGATGGAGAAACGGTCGAGAAGGTACAACCAGCGCCAGCTGCGCCTGAGAAAAAAACTGATATCAACTCTGCTAGCGGCTTACAGGTAAAAGCTCCTATGTCTGGAACGGTCTTGTCTATCCTCGTTACAGAAGGAAAGACCGTTAAAAAAGGAGAAGCTGTTCTGGTCTTAGAAGCTATGAAAATGGAAAATGAAATATTGGCACCTGCAGATGGTTTGGTTTCAAAAATTCATGTCTCAGCTAACCAAACGGTTGATTCTGATCAAGTCTTGATCTCATTTTAGGAGGACAGCATGCTTGACGTACTCAATCAAATGATCCACTCATCAGGATTGGCTCATCTAACTGTTAATAATCTTATTATGATTTGTTTGGCCTGTTTCTTCCTCTACCTTGGGATTAAAAAAGAATATGAGCCTTATCTTATGGTGCCAATCGCCTTTGGTATCTTACTCGTCAATTTGCCTATGGCGGGATTGATGGACCACCCTGCCAATGGTAATCCCGGTGGCCTTCTTTATTACCTGTATAAGGGGACTAGCCTAGGTATTTACCCACCTTTAATCTTCCTTTGTTTGGGAGCTTCCACTGATTTTGGTCCCTTGATTGCTAATCCTAAAACCATTTTGCTAGGAGGTGCAGCACAAGTTGGGATTTTCTTAGCCTTTTTCCTCGCTATTATGTTAGGCATGACACCTCAAGAAGCGGCTTCTATCGGGATTATTGGTGGTGCTGATGGTCCAACAGCTATTTATGTGACGACAAAGTTGGCACCTGATTTACTCTCTACTATCGCCCTAGCAGCTTATTCCTACATGGCTTTGGTACCTATCATTCAACCGCCAATCATTAAATTCTTGACTACCAAGGCAGAGCGTCAAGTGAAAATGACACAAGCAAGAACTGTTTCCCAAAAAGAAAAAATAATTTTCCCAATTATGGTAACAATCTTTGTCAGTCTTTTAGTTCCTAGTGCTACAACCTTAGTTGGCTGTTTGATGTTGGGAAATCTGGTCAGAGAAATTAAAATTGTTCCTAAAATTGTAGAGAATCTCCAACAAGTGGTTATGTTTTGCATTACCATCATCTTAGGGTTAACTGTTGGAGCTAAAGCCAATGGCGACTTATTTTTATCGGCTACAACATTAAAAATTATCGCTCTTGGTTTAATTGCCTTTGCTGCTGGTACAGCAGGAGGAGTCTTAATGGGGAAAGTCATGTACTATTTATCTGGTAAAAAAGTTAACCCTATGATAGGAGCAGCTGGTGTTTCAGCTGTTCCTATGGCAGCCCGAGTTGTCCAAAAGGTCGGACAAGAAGAAGATCCAAGTAATTTCTTGCTCATGCACGCCATGGGACCAAATGTAGCAGGCGTTATTGGCTCAGCCATTGCTTCTGGTGCCTTGCTGGCCTTCTTTGGCTAACAGATTTATCAGTTTCAGTCTGTCTGTCACCAACAAACCAAATCATTATCAAGGAGATGAGAAACCATCTCTTTTTTTTAAGCTAGTTAGTTTTCAAAGAACTTAGAGTTATGGTATGGGTACTGGCAGTTGCCTCGCTTTGTGCTATAATAAACCTACTGAATCGACAAAATAGAAGGGATTTGCATGGTTTTAATCCTCATCACTCTTTTAGTGGGGAGTTTAGGTGGTATCATCGCCAAACGGTTAAAAATCCCAGCTCCCTTTATGATTGGGAGCATGGCAGCAGTCGCAATGGCATCTATTTTAACAGGCCAGATGCAAGCTGCTAGCCAAATGAAACTCATCGCTCAGATTGTCAGCGGAGCCTATATTGGTCAAACGGTAAGCCAGAAAGATTTAGCTAATCTACCTAAACTTGCCAAATCAATTGTCAGTTTAATGGCCTTGTTTACACTGAATATGCTTGTGATGGGGTTCCTTTTCCATCACTTTTTCGGACTAGACTTGGTGACAGCTTTTCTAAGTTGTTTACCTGGTGGCATCATGGACGTTTCTTTGATGGCCGTTGATATGGGGGCAAAACCGGATATTGTAGCTACCTTACAGTCAGCCCGCTTAATTGGTATCTTGATTATTTTACCGCTCTGGGTACAATTTTGGGTCAAACGTGTTACCCCGAAACCAATCTCCCAACCTTTAGAAAATCAGATTGCGCAAAGAGCAACCAATCGTTCCTTAAGCTACCCAAGTCAAGCTTGGAATAATATGGTGATTCTAAGCGTAGCAAGTGTGGGTGGTTTTATTGGGCTGTGTCTTAATATACCAGTAGGGGCGTTGATTGTTTCACTCTTGTTTTCAGCTATTCTAAAAATGAGCCAAAACACACCACAACTGTCTAGTGAAATACGCTTTATCGCGCAAATTTTGGCAGGAACACTTATTGGAACCAGTTTTACACGGGAGAGCCTGCTTGATATGTTTCATCTCATTGTTCCAATCATGCTTTTATTAGCCAGTTATTTGCTTATCAATGTCTTTTTTGGGTATATGATGTACAAACGAGGAATTTTAGACTTACAATCGGCACTTTTTGCTTCCTCACCGGCTGGTGCAACAGATATTTCGCTGCTTGCTGGTGACCTCGGAGGAGATATGGCAAAAATTGCAGGGATTCAAATCAGTCGTACCTTATACACCGTTATCGTCATGCCTTTACTTGTCAAATGGCTGGTGATTAGTTTACTCTAACTTTTAGAGAGTGTAACAATCACGCCCTTGGATATAATAAAAAACTGTTTGTTTTGCATTACCATAATCAGCTAGCTTCTAGGGCTAAGTTGATAGAGTTATACAAAATAAACAGTTTTTATAATAGACCTTCTAAAAAAGCAAAGTAAAAACTCAGAGCCAGTAAATCAGCACTGCCTCCGGGGCTTAGATGCTGGTTAATGAGGCATTGATTGTAGGAGGACAAAGCTGATCTTAGATCAGTTGTTGATAAATCTTGTTGCAGGAGTAGTCGCATATCTGCCTTAACGCCTTTCCATGCTTCAATCCCTCCACGATGAATCAAATTACCATCCTCAACAAAGCTCATTAAATAAACCAAAAGTTGAAGTTGACTGGTTTCAGGATCCTTTTTACTAAGTAGCTGACGAAAATAGGGCAGAGCATGGTCGGTTAACGTCGAAAAACCATTACTTGCTTCACCTCGCGGTCCCTTAATACCATAAGTCAAAAAGAGTTTTTCCCCATAGGTCAAGACTTTTTTAGTCTGTAACTGCCCAAGATCTGACTGAACTAAGTGTTCCGTCATCGGCTTCACTAAGCGACAAATAGCTACAGTATCTTCCTTGCTAAAACGTCCTAAGTCAGTCATTAAGTGAGGCGTTCTTGCTAGATAGGCCCCAGTTGCACCAAGAAGTAAAGCCATGGAAAAATTCAAGCCTTTATGAGTGTTAATTCCCTGAGTAGCACAAAACATGGCTTCCTCGGCCTCTTGACCTAATTGCCTAAGGCGATTAAAAAGGAGAAGGGGATCTTGTTCTGATGCTTCAAAACCAGCTTCGATATAAGCCTGAAAAAAAGGAGAGAGCGCCATCATACTGTCGACAAAAGTCATAAAGGTCATGTCATCGTGAGAACCATTATCAAATCGGTCAACTAAACCAGGTTTAGGAGATAGGGATACTTCATAAAGCAAAGCTTTTAAAGCCAACTGACTAATACTCGTTAGAACTGCCTTAGTCATTTTGATTAGGGCTCATTTCTTTTAAGATAAATTCAAGTGAGCTATTCAAGTGTTCATGTGTAATCAATGTTATTTGCTCATGATCTTTGTTCTTCATGCCTCGGTAAATCATCCAGTGCTCAGACAGAGCTCGTTTACGGCGTTCAACGGAGGAGATAGAAATTTTTCTAAAGTAGACCAAATAAGCTTGCAACTCTGTCACAATTTCTTTTAAGCGAACCATTTGGCTATAGCTGTAAATCAAATTGTTAAATTCATTGAAATTATCTAGAATCCGATTGATATCATCCTCTTCAATAAAAGTCTCACAGTCTGCCAACAAGTCATGCATCACCTTGAAATCCTCTTCGGTCATTAGGTGCATCGCTTGTACCGTTGCTAGAGTTTCTAGAGCCTTTCGAATTTCAAAAATTTCACAAGCATCCTTGATACTAACTCCCTTAACGATAATACCTTTTTTAGGAATGTGCTCTACAAGATGCTCTTCAGATAATAACCCCAACGCATAGCGAATGGGTGTCCTGCTAATATTAAGCGCAATGGAAAACTCTTTTTCATTGATACGGCTTCCAACAGGAATTTGTCTCAAAATAATGGTCTTTTTAAGAGCGTTATAAAAGGCTATTTTCAAAGGGATATTTCTTGATAGGTCAAGGTTTTGTTTGACGGCTTCGATAATAGGATTCATGTCATCTCCTTATAATTGGTATCCTCACTCTATTATACTGAAATTTGTGAAACATTCCAATATGGCTTGATGGTTTCTGAAAAATTAAAGTCATGTGCTCACTAGAGGACATGACTTTAATCATCTCATAAGGAATAAGGTAGTAGTGTTATCGTTGGTTTATTGTGGAATGTAAAGTGGCATTTGTCCCATAGCAATAATAGTTACCACAAAGATCACAAAGATGATAAGGGCATATTTAGCAGCTTCTTTTTGCCATTCTCCCATGTCAAGACCTGTCAAGCGAAGAAGGAGGTAAATGAAAGCAACTAATGGGCTAAGTAAGTGGAAGGCTTGTCCCATAAGAGAAGCAAGAGCCATTGCCATGTTACTGAAACCATATTCAGCACCAGCTTCTGCAAGAACAGGCAAGATACCGTAGTAGAAACCATCATTCGAGATAAAGAACGTACCAGGTGCAGAAATTAAGGCAATAACAAGACCCCAGAAACCTGCCAATTGTTTTGGAATAATAGTAGCAAAGCTTTGTGCCAAAGCGCTAGCCATACCAGAACCTTGGAAAAGCCCCATAAAGATACCAGCAGCAAAGACGAGAATAACAACTTGAACAGCATCCCCAGCATTGTCACCAATACGTTTAGATTGGTCTTTAAGAACTGGATAGTTCACCATTAAGGCGATACAGGTTCCCACAGCAAAGAGAAGAAGTGGTGCCATCGCAATAGCTTCGTAGAATGAACCAGCAACTAACCAAGCAATCAATCCAATGGTTAAGATAGCATTGAAAACGAAGTTTTTAGGGCGGCGAATAGAAAGTGTATCAGGATCAGTAATATCGGTTAGCTTACACATTTCTTCTTCAGTCAAATCGATAACGCCAAGTCTTGTACGTTCTTTACGTCCCATACTTGGTGCAACCCAACAAATCACATAAAGGAGAGATAAAATCATACCTGGTGCAAGGTAACCAAGAATTTCAGGACCTACGCCAAGAACAGACATCGCACGAGCAGTAGGACCACCCCATGGGAGTAAGTTCATAATAGTATTTTGAAGAATTATCAAGACACCTAGGTTCATGATTTTCATATTCAATTTTTTATAGATTGGCAAGAAGGCAGAGCAACAAATTAAAGTGGTGGTTGTTCCATCACCATTGAGTGATACAGCCGCAGCAACGACAGCTGTTGCAATAAGCACCTTCATTGGATCGCCTTTAGCAAAACGAATCATTTTCTCAGTAATTGGATCAAACAATCCTGCATCTAACATGATGGAGAAGAATAGGATGGCAAATAGCAACATGATACCTGTTTTAGCAGTATTGTTGATACCATACATAACCATCGGTCCGATAGCCGTTAAGTTTTTGGCAATACCATCTTCACCTATAAAAGCAACGAATTTGGCATCTGCATTAAAATCAGCTGAACCAGTCAATATCACAGCGATTGTCATAATTAATGGAATCATGACCAAAGCAGTAAAAGGGGTCATTTTTTTCTTCATTACCACGTACATGAAGACAATAATCATGGCATAAGCCAGAATTGTTAATAACATAATTGTTATCTCCTTTTTTAATTTTATGATTTCAGTATAGATGAAAGCGCTTAGAAAATAAATACCCCTTTGTGCGGAAAGACACAAAAAAAACAATTTGAAAATCCATTTTGAAAATAGTTTCTGTTACATGAGACTATTCTGCATTTTCCATAATATCAAAAAAGCAAGAATTGGTAGGCTTTTATCTGGTTTACAACCCCAAAATAATCATTTCATTTGTTACCCTTTTTTAACAAAAAGGGTAACAAATGAAAGTTTTTATGAAACTTTGAAAGCGCTCTTAGAAAGAACACAAAAAATCCATCTCAAACAAGAAGCCTGGTATATAATAAGCTTAGAGGTTTCCTAAACGGGCAAATATAGAAAGGAGGTAGCTCATGAAATTTTTCCAAAAATGGTTTAAACACTCTAAAAAAGAGATACTGGAAGAATTCTCAACCCTTAATTCAGAAATAAAACCTTCTGATAACTGGGAAAAGATTCCCGCTTATATTCCTGCAGACAAAAGTGATTACAAAAAGGTTACTTTAATTGCCAGCGCTATTGCTGCTAGCGATAGACCTAATAGTCAATTCAAGGTTAAACGAATTCTCAAGCGCAATCCTGAGGCAATCACCGTTTCCTTAATTGCTTCAAGTATCGCTGCAGGTGTTTACCCAGAAAGTCAGTTCAGGGTAACATCAATCTATTGTAAAAGGTAGTCATTCATCGGAACCTTTCACTCAGTCAACAAAAACAATAACATATATAGGAGAAAAAAAGATGTTACGAAAGTTTAAAATTACCATTGACGGTAAAGAATATCTTGTAGAAATGGAAGAAATCGGTGCTCCTGTCCAAGCAGCTACCCCCGTTCAACCAACACCCGCCCCAGTACCTGCCCCTGCTGAGGCAAGCCCACAAGTGGAGGAAGTACAAGCACCACAGCCAACAGCTACAGCAGGAGCGGATGCCATTCCGTCACCAATGCCTGGAACCATTCTAAAAGTTTTGGTTGCCGTAGGTGATCAGGTTGCCGAAAACCAACCTTTACTAATCTTAGAAGCGATGAAGATGGAAAATGAAATTGTTGCCTCCTCAGCAGGTACCGTTAGTGCTATTCATGTTAGCCCAGGTCAAGTGGTAAACCCTGGTGATGGCCTCATTACAATTGGTTAATAGTACTATAACTAGAATAAATAGACAGAAAAGGAAGTGAATGTGTGGAAACTTTAATCGCAGGAATAACATCCATTACGATTTCCCAAATTGTTATGATGGGCATCGGTGCTCTCTTAATGTATCTAGGGATTAAAAAAGAATACGAACCAACTCTACTTGTGCCAATGGGACTTGGAACAATCCTTGTGAATTTCCCTGGCTCAGGGGTTTTAACCCAAGTGGTTAACGGAGTCGAGCAAGAAGGGGTTTTTGATGCCCTCTTCAATTTTGGGATTGGCACAGAACTTTTCCCACTCTTGATTTTCATTGGTATAGGAGCCATGATTGACTTTGGTCCTTTACTTCAAAACCCATTCATGCTCTTGTTTGGTGCAGCAGCTCAATTCGGAATTTTCTTTGTTGTTGTTGTTGCTGTACTGGCTGGCTTTGACATCAAAGAAGCAGCTTCAATCGGCATTATCGGAGCAGCAGACGGACCAACCTCTATTTTCGTTGCCAACCAACTAGCCAAGGATTTACTTGGACCAATTACGGTCGCAGCCTATTCTTATATGGCTCTGGTTCCGATTATTCAACCATTTGCTATTAAATTAGTAACAACGAAAAAAGAACGTCGCATTCGCATGACTTACAAGGCTGAGAATGTGTCTCAAATGACTAAAATCTTGTTCCCAATTATTATTACACTGGTAGCAGGGTTCATTGCTCCAATTTCTTTACCTTTAGTTGGTTTTTTGATGTTTGGTAACTTACTACGTGAGTGTGGTGTGCTTGACCGCCTGTCGCAAACCGCTCAAAACGAATTGGTTAATATCATCAGTATCCTACTTGGATTAACGATTTCTATTAAAATGCAGGCAGACCTGTTCTTAAACGTACAGACACTTTTGATTATCGTCTTTGGTTTACTTGCCTTTATCATGGATTCTATCGGTGGCGTGATGTTTGCCAAATTCCTCAATCTCTTCCGAAAAGAGAAAATCAATCCAATGATTGGCGCTGCTGGAATCTCAGCTTTCCCAATGTCAAGTCGTGTGATTCAAAAGATGGCAACAGATGAAGACCCGCAAAACTTTATCCTTATGTATGCTGTAGGTGCCAATGTCTCTGGCCAAATCGCTTCTGTTATCGCAGGTGGATTGTTGCTAGCTTACTTTAGCTAAGAAAGGAAAGAAACCTAATGACAATTAATATGGACCATTTGATTAGTTCCTTTGAGCTAATGGCGCTTGGTATGGCAGGTGTCTTTATCGTGTTAGGAATTCTCTATCTTGTCGCAGAGATTCTGATTAAACTTTTCCCAGTTAGTAAATAACAATATTATTTAAGAAAATCAAGGAGGTAAACGCAATGGATATTAAACAAACTGCCGTTGCTGGTTCACTTGAATCAAGTGACCTAATGATTACAGTATCCCCTAATGACGAGCAAACCATTACAGTAACCCTAGACAGTAGTGTTGAAAAACAATTTGGCAATCACATTCGTCAACTCATTCATCAAACCCTAGTTAATTTGAAGGTGACGGCTGCTAAAGTAGAGGCTGTTGATAAAGGCGCTTTGGATTGTACCATTCAAGCAAGAACCATTGCAGCTGTTCATCGCGCAGCTGGTATTGACCAATACGATTGGAAGGAGATTGACTCATGGAACGTTTAAGAAGAACAATGATGTTTGTGCCTGGTGCCAATGCAGCCATGCTTCGAGATGCTCCTTTATTTGGCGCTGATTCCGTCATGTTTGATTTGGAAGATTCTGTTTCACTCAAAGAAAAAGACACTTCTAGAGCTCTCGTTCATTTTGCGCTTAAAACTTTTGATTATTCAAGTGTTGAAACGGTTGTTCGTGTGAATGGTCTTGATTCTTGTGGGGCTTTAGACATCGAAGCTGTTGTTTTGGCAGGTGTTAACGTGATTCGTCTTCCAAAAACAGAGACTGCCCAAGATATTGTTGATGTGGAGGCTGTTATTGAACGTGTCGAACGCGAAAATGACATTGAAGTTGGTCGCACACGCATGATGGCAGCCATTGAATCAGCCGAAGGTGTCCTAAATGCTCGGGAGATTGCCAAAGCTTCTAAGCGCTTGATTGGTATTGCTCTTGGGGCAGAAGACTATGTCACGAATATGAAAACGCGTCGTTACCCAGATGGTCAAGAATTATTCTTTGCTCGTAGCATGATTTTACATGCTGCTCGTGCTGCTGGAATTGCTGCCATTGATACTGTTTATTCTGATGTCAATAATACAGAAGGGTTCCAAAACGAAGTTCGCATGATCAAACAGTTAGGATTTGACGGTAAATCAGTAATCAACCCTCGTCAAATTCCTCTGGTCAATGAGATTTATACCCCAACCGAAAAAGAAATTGACCATGCTAAACAAGTCATCTGGGCAATTCGTGAAGCTGAAAGCAAAGGCTCTGGCGTTATTTCCTTAAATGGAAAAATGGTTGACAAACCAATTGTTGAACGTGCAGAACGTGTCATTGCCCTAGCAACGGCAGCAGGTGTTTTATCTGAGGAGGACATTTAAAGATGGTAACAAATAAACTCGGTAGAGATATTCCTCAACAATACGCCGACCAATACGGTGTGTTTGAAGGAGAATTAGCGCATATTAAAAATTACGATGAAGCCAGCCGTCGTATCAAACCAGTTAAACCTGGAGATTCTAAATTATTAGGCTCTATCCGTGAAGCGATTGAAAAAACTGGCTTAACAGATGGCATGACCATTTCATTCCACCACCATTTCCGTGAAGGGGATTTCATTATGAATATGGTCTTGGATGAAATTGCCAAAATGGGTATTAAAAACCTATCTATTGCCCCAAGTTCCATCGCTAATGTGCATGAGCCTTTGATTGATCACATCAAAAATGGTGTGGTTACCAACATCACCTCATCTGGTCTTCGTGACAAAGTAGGGGCAGCCATTTCAGAAGGACTAATGGAAAATCCTGTGGTTATTCGCTCCCATGGTGGTCGCGCTCGTGCCATTGCTAGTGGGGATATCCATATTGATGTTGCCTTTCTGGGCGCCCCAAGTTCAGATGCTTACGGAAATGTTAATGGGACAAAAGGGAAAGCAACCTGTGGTTCTTTGGGCTATGCCATGATTGATGCCAAATATGCAGATCAGGTGGTTATCTTGACAGATAATTTGGTTCCTTATCCGAATACCCCAATCAGCATTCCTCAAACAGATGTTGACTATGTGGTAACAGTAGATGCTATCGGAGATCCTCAAGGAATCGCCAAAGGGGCAACTCGTTTTACAAAAAATCCTAAAGAACTCTTAATTGCAGAATACGCCTCTAAAGTAATCACCAACTCTCCTTATTTTAAAGAAGGATTCTCTTTCCAAACTGGAACAGGTGGTGCTTCTTTGGCAGTAACCCGTTTCATGCGCGAAGCTATGATTAAAGAAAATATCAAAGCTAGCTTTGCTCTTGGTGGTATTACCAATGCTATGGTGGAGTTGCTCGAAGAAGGACTGGTTGAAAAAATTTTTGATGTCCAAGACTTTGATCACCCATCAGCTGTTTCTCTTGGTAAGTATGCTGACCACTATGAAATTGACGCCAACATGTATGCCTCCCCATTGAGCAAGGGCTCAGTAATTAACCAATTAGACACTTGTATTTTATCAGCCCTTGAAGTCGATACTAACTTCAATGTTAATGTGATGACAGGATCTGACGGCGTCATTCGTGGGGCTTCTGGTGGCCACTGTGACACTGCCTTTGCATCGAAGATGAGTTTGGTTATTTCGCCACTTATTCGTGGACGCATCCCAACCTTTGTTGATGAGGTTAATACAGTTATTACACCGGGAACAAGTGTCGATGTGGTCGTCACAGAAGTGGGAATTGCCATTAATCCAAATCGTCAAGACTTAGTAGAGCATTTCAAATCCCTCAATGTGCCACAATTTAGTATTGAGGAGCTAAAAGAGAAGGCTTATGCTATCGTTGGCACACCTGAGCGTATTCAATATGGTGATAAGGTTGTTGCTCTTATTGAATACCGTGATGGTAGCCTTATTGATGTAGTTTACAATGTCTAAAGAAGCTTATTTTTCAGGTGAATCTATCCAACTCAATGACATGTTACGGGCCCGCGAAGAAAGAGCTCTGCGTCAGCTGCATTTATTAAAGGAGTACCCAGAAGGTAGCTTATTATCGGTCACTATGAATATCCCTGGACCAATTAAAACCTCTCCTAAACTTCTTGAAGCTTTTGATATGGTGATTAAGGCCATTCAAACTACATTAGCTGACGATAAGATTTGTTACCAGTTGCGATTACTGCCTACAACAGGTTATGAGTATTACCTCATCACAAGTCTACCTAGCCAAGACCTGAAATTAAAAATGATTGCCTTAGAAACAGATTTACCTATAGGACGTCTCATGGATTTAGATGTTCTTGTCTTAAGCAATGGACAACCAAGTCCGATTAGTAGGACGACATTAGGAGCTCCTCCAAGACAGTGTTTTATCTGTTCTAAAGAGGCAAAAGTCTGTGGCCGCTTACGACAACATAGCATTGAAGACATGCAGGCAGCTATTACCAACTTGCTCCATTCATTTTTCAATCAAGACACCCCATCCTTACCATTAGATAAGATAGGTTAATGAGGAGAACAATTATGACGAAAATCCGTATAACGGAAACAGTTTTACGTGATGGTCAACAAAGTCAGATTGCCACACGTATGACAACCGAGGAAATGATTCCTATTCTAGAAACTCTAGATAACGCTGGTTATCATGCCCTTGAAATGTGGGGAGGGGCAACCTTTGATTCCTGCCTACGCTTTTTAAATGAAGACCCTTGGGAACGCCTTAGAACCATTCGCAAAGCGGTCAAAAAAACCAAGTTGCAAATGCTCTTACGTGGACAAAATCTACTTGGGTATCGCAATTATGCTGACGATGTGGTCAGATCCTTTATTCAAAAATCAATTGAAAATGGGATTGATATTGTCCGTATTTTCGATGCTTTAAACGACCCACGCAACCTTCAAACAGCAGTATCAGCTACCAAAGAATTTGGTGGACATGCTCAAGTGGCTATTTCTTATACAACCAGCCCAGTGCATACCGTAGACTACTTTGTAGACCTTGCGAAAGCCTATCAGGCAATTGGAGCTGATTCTATCTGTATTAAAGATATGGCCGGAGTGTTAACTCCAGAAACAGGTTACCAGTTGGTCAAACGTATCAAGGAGAATACAGCTATCCCTCTTGAAGTTCATACCCATGCTACCAGTGGTATTTCAGAAATGACTTACTTAAAAGTGGCAGAAGCAGGGGCTGATATTATTGATACGGCGATTTCCTCTTTTTCAGGGGGAACCAGTCAGCCTGCCACAGAATCAATGGCGATTGCCTTGATGGATTTAGGCTTTGACACAGGCTTGGATATGCAAGAGGTAGCCAAAGTTGCAGAATATTTCAATACCATTCGTGACCATTACCGAGAGACAGAGATTTTAAATCCCAAAGTCAAAGACACTGAACCAAAAACATTGATTTACCAAGTTCCAGGTGGTATGCTATCAAACCTATTGAGCCAATTAACCGAGCAAGGCCTAGCTGATAAATACGAAGAAGTCCTGGCAGAAGTACCTAAAGTAAGAGCTGATCTTGGGTACCCGCCACTCGTAACGCCATTATCACAAATGGTTGGAACACAGGCCTTGATGAATATCATCTCAGGGGAACGCTACAAGATAGTTCCAAATGAAATCAAAGATTATGTTCGAGGACTATATGGTCAATCACCAGCGCCATTAGCAGAAGGTATCAGAGAGAAAATCATTGGTGACGAAGCAGTCATTACCTGCAGACCAGCCGACCTAATCGAGCCTCAAATGATTTATCTGCGTGACGAGATTACTCAATACGCTCGTTCAGAAGAAGACGTGCTAAGCTATGCAAGCTTCCCGCAACAAGCTAGAGATTTCTTGGGACGCCGTGAAGATCCTTTCTATGATGTTCCGGTTCAAGAAGTTACTGTACAACTGGACATCCAAGACTAACAGGGAATAACTAATCCTCTTAACCATTAATCTCCTTGGTTAAGGAGCTAAGCGTTTTTTCTTAGTGAAACGTATTTGCTGTAATAATACCAAAAACCTACCTGATTTTGAAAATCAGGTAGGTTTTTTATCTCAATAATGTTTGACAGACGAAGTATCCTGTATCTTTTCAATAATGGGACGAGCTTCTGGTGAACCAAAATAATCCAAAGAGGTTTTGGGAAGAAGTTTTGCCAATAGTTCCCAATCATCATCTTTCAATGCCTGCCTAGCCGTTGAGGCACTGATAGGATCTTGCTGCTGATTGATAGCTTTCCTTGGCAGAATATCTAGGAGGATACCAGCTTGCTGCAACTGCTGAGCCATGATTTCATTGTAAATAGCAGTTACTCGGCTGGTTGGCTCTTCTCCAACGTATCTTTTATGAATATGAAGGGTCTGAGCAATTTCAACAAAGATTGCCGTATCTAGTAAGGATTGGCTCTTAATCACGTTATTGTCTTCTTTTTGGAAATAGGCTGGGAAAGTCGCTTGGCTAATCAAATAAGGACCCGTTTCATGAAATATGACATTATCAAGATGAGCTAGACCTTCTTGAATCAACCTCTTTCTCACCGAAAAAGGAATTAGACTGCAGTCTTCACTGACCATAAACAGATGAACCCAATCATTTTCCCTTGCAGCTTTCTCCACTAAAAATTGGTGCCCTAAGGTAAAAGGATTAGCGTTGATAACAATAGCAGCAACCTTATCCCCTATGTGCTCAGGAGTCTCAAGATCATTTAGGTAGTTTTGGAAGCCATTTTTTTTATTTTCCAAAAAGCTAATATGATGATCAATATGAGCAATTTCAGTAAAACCAAGATTCTTGAAAAAAGCAGCAGAGGAAGTTTTAGTATAGACAAAAAGATGGAAGTTCCCAATAGCATATTCTTCATCTATCAGATGACTGACAATCTTATTGAGGAGTCCTTCACCTTGATAATCACGGGAAACGCAAAGACAGCGCAAACTATTTCCAAAATAAGAACCTGTAGCAATGACATCACCAGAATCATTAAAAATAACACAAGTATAATCTAAATGAGCATCTAAACGTATCCCTTCTTGATGAAGCAGGTTCTTTACTTTGCCCATTGTCGTTTTATCTGAAGGAAAGGCTTTTGAAATGGTATAGTGAGACATTTCTTCTCCTTATCTATGGTTTTATTAAATCATATCATAACAACTCATTTACGAACCATCCATTGCTAACTCAATCGATTAATTAGTCCCGTAAAATTTGTCAAGCTTATTATAACATGATCTCACAGCTATTTTATCAGCATATTGGTCTTAAGAACAGCAAAAATACTATCCTTAAGACTTCAAAACTATAAGTATAGCAGAAGCGCTCTACTATCACTTATAGCCAAAATAGACTAATCCTTAGATGGATTAGTCTATTTTTATCAGCGATGTTTTTTAAAATGAAGACGAATGTGTTTAACGGATTCAAACGTATCCGCAAGTTTTTGATTGCGTTTCACAGTCCGTAAGGTTTCTTGGTCTAATAAGTCTTGGCTTTTTTCTAAGACATCAACGGTAATATAGTAGAGTTTAACTAGGCTTCCTATCTTATGTTTACCAGATTTTGGAGACATGGCAACGACTTCATTGAGGCTACTGTGAAGCCATTTTTTATGAGGCTTAGCAGGTATAGTTGCTACTACAAAGCCAAGTTTTTCTAAATGAGTTTGTGCCTGATCAACAGGAAGATTGACCACATCATCTATCGTGCGTAGCTGCATCTCCCTTTCATGTTTTTGTTCCATCCGTTTTTCGATAATTGGTCGACTGTTATCAATCGTTTTTCCAATAATTTCAGTGGTGTCAGGAATAATTGATATCAATTTCCCAACTGCTCCCAGAGCTTTGCTTATTTTCTTTGGCATCTCTTTTCTCCTCGAGTCGTTTCTTTCTTTTATTATAACAAAATGTCTGAAAATAGCATGCGATAAACCTTACAGAACTGTAAGTTAGCTCATTAGCATTGTAAGGTTATTACTTGCCTTTCTGGAGTAAACTAGAGTTACAAAACAAGAAAAGGAGACCGACCGATGAAACGGTATTCCAAAGGATTAATCATTTTAGGTATTCCCTTATTAATCATAACAGGCATAGCTTTTTTTGGGATTCAGCGTTATGGACCTAACTTTAACCTTTATCTATTTCCACCCAGCGTTCAAAAATATGGAGATATCGCCTTAGAACGCTTAGACACACTTGGCTTATATGCTCAAGGAGAGCAGTGGAATAAGACACGTCAAGAAACTCACAAAGCGTTAAAAAAAGCTAAGTCTTACAAAGAAGCGCAACAGATACTTCAGAAGGCAGTGGTCGTAGCAGGAGGAAAACACTCTCGTTTAATCAATAAGGCCAGTTTTAAAAAAAGCTCAATGAAGCATCCTCAACCGCAAAGCCGAGCGGAAGATGATGGGTTATTGTATCTTAAGGTACCTGCTATCGAAGCACTAGACATAAAATCAATGACAGTTTACGCCAATCAATTAAACAAGCCTCTCACTAAAAAATACAAGGGTGTCATTGTTGACTTACGTGGCAATACTGGTGGCAATATGGCACTGATGCTTATTGGTCTATCAGGACTTTTACCAGATGGGGACTTATTTCGTTTTAAAGATAAATACCATAATCAACAGGTCATACAGTTAAACGGACATGAGTTGAGTCATCAGGATAATCTCCAGTTGGAGCAATCCGTTATCAAGCAAAAAGTTCCTGTTGCAGTCCTTATTGATCGCTACACAGCCTCATCAGGAGAGATGACCGCCTTTGCTTTTCAAGGACTTGAACATACCCTATTTTTTGGAGAAGCAACAGCTGGCTACACCACTGGAAACCATGTTATCCCTTTATATGATGGTGCCTTGTTGGTCATTACTAGCAGTCGTGTCATTAACCGTCAAGGACAAGTCTACGAAAACAATCCAATCCTCCCTGATAGAGAAAGCAAAGACCCACTCACTGAAGCCAAAGTATGGTTATCAGACGTTACAAAATAAGATATAATAGACATAAGGTTGTCAAAGGAGTTTATCATGTTATTAGAAATCAATCACCTCGAAAAAATATTTCGCACGCGCTTTTCTAAAGAAGAAACGAGAGCCCTACAAGATGTTGACTTTAAAGTGGACAAAGGTGAATTTATCGCCATAATGGGTGAGTCTGGCTCAGGAAAAACAACCCTCTTAAATATTTTAGCAACTTTGGAGAGGCCAACGAATGGTTCCATCTTTTTAAACGGTACCGATGTTACCAAAATCAAAGAAAGTCAACTTGCTGATTTTCGTCTCCAAAATCTCGGCTTTGTTTTTCAAGATTTCAATTTGCTGGATACCTTGTCTGTACGAGACAATATTTTCTTGCCTTTAGTGCTAAATCGTAGACCTGTCAAAGAAATGGAATCTCGAATAAATCAAATTGTCCCTAAATTACACATTGATTCCCTTTTAGACAAACGACCATTTGAACTATCAGGCGGACAAAAGCAACGCGTTGCCATTGCTCGAAGCCTCATTACGCATCCACAATTGTTGCTTGCCGATGAACCCACAGCCGCATTAGACCATCGTAATTCAGACGAACTGCTCAACCTGTTTGAAGACATTAATAACGACGGTCAGACTATTTTAATGGTTACCCATTCAGCAAACGCTGCTAGCCATGCTAAGCGGGTATTATTCATTAAAGACGGCCGTATTTTCCATCAAATCTATCGAGGCAATAAAACCAACTTAGACTTCAACAAAGACATCTCCATTGCCATGACAGGCCTTTTAGGAGGTGAGTAGGATGTTTTACCTCAAATTTGCATGGAATAACCTAAAAAATTCTCTAAGCGTGTCAGCTCCTTTTTTACTGGCCAGTACTGTCCTCTATATGCTTAATTGCATTGTCCTCATTATTTTCATGAGTCCCATATCAGAAAATATGAGATATGGCAAAATGCTTCTAGGATTGGCCATTGTGATCTTAGTCTTATTTGCTCTCATCATAGAAGTTTACAGTTACCGTTTTTTGCTCAATCAAAGAAGTCGAGAATACGGTCTCTATAACATGCTAGGCATGACCAAAAAGCAAATCAGTTGGATCTCTAGCCTTGAGCTTATTTTAATGTATTTAGTGACAGTAGGAGGAGGAAGTCTCTTATCAGCTGTTTTCTCACACCTATTTTACTTGATTTTTGTCAATTTGATTCATTCTCCTAGTCTTACCCTACAATTTCAGATTAGTGCATTTATCCTAACAGCCCTCGTTTTTGCGTTCATTTTTGGTTTCTTAGCCTTAGTGGGATTAGTTAAGGTCAAAAAAACCTCTCCCTTAATGCTTTTTCGAGACAAAGAAAAAGGAGAAAAAGAACCACGAGGAAACCTCTTATTGGCAGCTTTATCTCTTATTGCTCTAAGTGTTGGTTACTACATTTCCTTAACTTCATCAACATTAACAGCTTTTGAAACCATTATTCGTTTCTTTATAGCCGTTATAATTGTCATTATTGGAACTTATCTGTTCTATATTTCCTTTATGACTTGGTATTTAAAACGTCGTCGTCAAAACAAGACTTACTTTTATCAGCCAGAACATTTTGTTAGCACGTCACAAATGATTTTTAAAATGAAACAACATGCTGTAGGACTTGCTAATATCACTATTTTAGCAGTAATGGCATTTGTTTCCATTGCAACAACAACTGCCTTATACACCAACACAGAATCAATGGCAGAACAGCTTTTTCCAAGAAATAGTAAAATAACATTTGATAATACATCTTTAATTAATCAAGACGAGATTTTTCAAAAGGTTATCCTAGACAAGATTGATAAAAAAGCATCTGACTTTCTGATTTATAAGGACACCAGGATATCATTTGAAATCTCTCGAGCATCTAAAATTGTGGTTACCAAAAAGGAAGTGATGCATCCTAACATCGCCAAAACGGGTTTCGTTTACCTCGTTACTCAAGATGACTTCCGTTCTCTGGGAAATAAACTCCCTCAATTAAAAACAGGTCAGACCGCCTTTTTTAAACAAAAAGGGGATAGTCAGTTAAAAACTATTGACTTATTAGGCCATCGTTTTGAAAATATTGTTAACTTCAAAACAGTACACTTTCCTCCTATCACTAATACCTATAATCCTGGAGTCTTGGTGGTGAGTGATGAAGCTACCTTAAATAACATTCAAACAACATTTGAAACAGTGACTCATTATGGTTTTGAACCATCAATAACTGCCTACGCTAATCTTACTAAAGAAGAAATGGCTAACATCCTAGATGACAAAGGAACCATTAGCAATAATGGTCAATTTATTGGGAACTTAGAAACAAAAGAAGATTATCGTCTTGGATCCTACACTCTCTCTGGTGGTTTCTTATTTACTGGCTTTTTACTTGGTTTTAGCTTTATTCTAGGCGTAGCCCTCATTATTTATTATAAGCAGTATTCAGAAGGGTATGAAGATCAGAAATCTTACAAGATTTTACAAGAAGTAGGTATGAGTAAAGAACAAGTTAAACAGACTATCAATTCACAAATTCTGTTAGTCTTCTTTATCCCAATTACCTTAGCTGTCTTACATTTCTGTGCAGCATTTGTTATGCTCAGACAAATGTTATTATTATTTGGTGTGTTGGACTCTATTATGGTATACCTCGTTAGTGCAACTACCATCGCTATCATTATTTGTCTCTACTTTATCATCTATAAAATGACTAGTAGAACTTATTATCGAATTATTGAAAGATAGGAAAAGTGGCGATTTTTCGCCACTTTTTTGGTAGAATAACAGTATGATAAAACATGATAAAATCTATATTATTGAAGATGATCAAGCTATCTTAACTCTTCTTCATAATCATCTTAGCCAAACTTACGATGTTAAGACGGTTAGTAACTTTAGAGATATCAAGCAGGAGGTATTGGCCTACCAGCCAGACCTTATTTTAATGGATATTACCCTGCCTTTTTTCAATGGTTTTTATTGGACCACTGAAATCCGAAAACAGTCTATGGTTCCTATCATTTTTATTTCCAGTAGTAATGATGAGACGGATACTATCATGGCTCTTCATATGGGAGGAGATGATTTTATCCCTAAGCCTTTTTCGCTAACCATTTTAGACGCAAAAATAGCAGCTTTTTTACGACGTAGTCAGCAATTTACTAGTGATGAGATTAGTTTTGCTCAGTTTAAACTTCATTTTGACGGTACCTTGTCAAATGGTAAAGATTCCGTCACCTTATCACCAACAGAACATAAAATCCTGACCATATTGATAACCAAAAATCATGAAATTGTAACCAAAGAAGAAATCCTGGAAAGACTCTGGGAAAATGATAATTTCATTGATCACAATACCCTCAACGTCAATATGACACGTCTGCGAAAGAAAATTGCGACTATCGGCTTTGATCATATTCATACTATAAGGGGAGTGGGGTATCTTGTTAAATGATAAAAGCCTTTTTAAAAGAATATCGTTTCTTCTACAGTCAATACGCCATACTGGTAGGTATCTACTGGCTAGTATTTTACCTTTATCGTCTCCCAATGCATTATTTTCTCACAGCTAATATAATTTCCCTTACTACATTAGGCCTCATCAGTCTTTGGAAATATTATCAGTTTAAGACAAAAATAAAAACTTTACAAGAATTTATTTATGTAACAGACCTCGATTCCTTGACATTGCCGAGCGACAAAGTTTACCATTCCTTAATTATAAAGTTGAATGAAGAAGCATCAAAAAAAACTGTTACAGCAGAGAAATCAACAAAAAAACACAGAGTCCCTCATCAAAATGTGGTCTCATCAAATGAAACTCCCTTTATCTGCTCTGTCTTTAATGGTTCAAACCCAAAGTACGGATGTAAAAAAATACCAACAGCAAGTTTTCCGCTTAGAAAAATACCTCAATAACCTCTTAAGTTATTTAAAATTTAAACAACATCACGACGATTTTCGTTTTCAGATGGTATCTGTAAGAGAAATCATTTCTTCTATTGTGAAAGAATCTCGTTACTTATGTATTGCTAAAGAGCTTAGTGTGACCATTCAAGGAAACTGTCAACTGAAGACAGATAAAAAATGGTTGAGGTTTGCCTTGATGCAATTGATTGACAATGCTATAAAGTATTCAACCAAAGGTGGAAACATAACCATAACATTAAGTAGCAAAAGTATTATTATATCAGATAATGGTATCGGAATACTAAGTGAAGACCTGCCACGTCTTTTTGACGAAGGGTTTACTGGATTTAATGGACATGAACACCAAAAGGCAACGGGATTAGGGCTTTATATGACCAAAGAGATATTAGATCAGCTCAACTTAGACATAAAGGTTAATAGCCTAATTGGGGAAGGAACTCAAGTCATCATCTCTCCTCTAACAAGATAAAAAAACTGGAGGTCATTAGAGCGCCTCCAGTTTTTTACGTAATTTTATTTATGCAAATACTAAATAATCCAATCATCTAGTAACTCTTGATGAAACTGTTTCAGAGGGGTTACCTTTAGCAGCAAATAGTTGCCTGCTAGTCCAACAAAGAAACCTGATAAAATACCGCTGAAAGAGAGTATAGGGAGATAATTAAGCACTAACCAAGACCTTGCAATAAAACCAAAAACCAGTAATTGACCTACATTATGCATGATGCCGCCGAGAGTCGAAATCCCGATCACACTCACCCGTTTAGGACCTAACGCTTTTAAGCTTAACATCACTAGAAAACTCAAAAGTGTCCCTGAAAAACCATAAAGAAAGGTTGAAAAAGTTCCACTTAAAAAAGTTGAAATAGACAGTTTTAACAAAATAACCTTGGCACTATCTATAGGTTTTAAGGTAAATAAAGCTAATACGGTAATGAGATTGGCTAAGCCCAACTTAGCCCCTGGTGCAAAAGCAAATGGCGTAGGAATAAAGCGTTCATAGAAGGAAATGACCACCGCCTGCGCTGCCAGCATCGTAATAAATAATAATTTTTGAGATTGTTTGTTCATAGCCGTTCTTTCTATCTCTTAATACACCCCATTTTAACACAAGAGCCGGCCAAAAAGTCAATATAAACGATTATTCTGTGACCGTTCTATTAATATCATCTTGAATATCACTAGATAGTATGATATAATAGTCCATGAAAACGTTAACGGAGGACACCTATGACACACAATATTGTCATTGTCGGTGCTGGTTATGCGGGAATTGCTTCCGCTAGATACTTGGCAAAAACATTTAAAAAACAAGATGACGTCAGCATCACCCTGATTGATAAAAACTCATTTCAAACTTATATGACCGAGCTGCATGAAGTAGCAGCTGGACGTGTTGAACCTGAAGCCATTAAATATGACTTGCAACGTATTTTTAAAAAATACCCAAAAGTTCAATTAGTGACTGATAAGGTCGTAGCCATTGATTACGACCTTAAAAAAGTCCAAGCAGAACATCAAACCCTTGACTTTGATTACTTGATCTTAGCCATGGGAGGAGAAGCCAACGATTTTGGAACACCAGGCGTCAAAGAACATGGTTTTAGCTTATGGTCAATCGAAGCAGCAGAAGCTCTACACTATCATATTCTAGATGCTTGTTACCGCGCTATGCAAGAGCACGATGTGGCTAAACGCAGAGCTCTCTTAACCTTTACTGTTATTGGTGCTGGTTTCACTGGTATTGAGATGATTGGGGAACTCATTGATTGGGTACCAATTCTTGCCAAACAATTCAAGCTGGATGTTAAAGACTTCTCCTTAAAAGTAGTAGAAGCCATGCCATCTATTTTGAATATGGTGACCGAAAAAGAACAAACTAAAGCCCAAAAATACCTTATCAAAAAAGGGGTTGAGCTTGTCCTGGCTGATGGTGTTGCTAGCGTCGAAGAAGATGCTCTTTACCTTAGCTCCGGTCGCAAAATTGATACCTATACTTCTATTTGGACAGCAGGAGTCAAAGCAAATACTGACACAAGTGAGTTTGACATTGAAAAAGCTCGCGGAGGGCGCCTCGTTGCGAACCAGTACATGGAAACTTTGGAACATCCAAATGTCTATGTTACTGGTGACTTGGTTTATTATGAAGATCAAAACCAAGATGGCAAACCAACCCCGCAAATTGTTCAAGCTGCTGAGCAAACTGGTAAAACAGCTGCCCAAAACATTGCTGCAACTATCAAGAAAACTGAAAAAGTTAGCTACAAAGGTAAGTATGACGGCTTTATGGTTTCCATCGGCTCCAAATATGGAGTTGCCTATTTGATGGATAAATTCCATATGTCTGGCTTCTTGGCTATGGCTGTTAAACACTTTACAAACTTACTTTACTTCTTTACGATTAGTAGTTTCTTTAATATCGGGGCTTACCTTAAACATGAATTCTTCGATATTAAAGATGGCCGTAATATTTTTGGAAGTAATTTATCCAGTAAAGGGAACCGTTTATGGTTAGTTCCTCTACGAGTTTTCTATGGATCGTTATGGCTGTACGAAGGTCTTAAAAAAGCCTTTGGTTTGTTTGGAACCGAGTCTTGGTTTGGTGATAAAGTTGTCTTCCCATTCCCATGGCTACAAAAAGCCGCTGAGGTAACTTCTGGTGCTTCAGAAGCAGGTGGTGAAGCTGCTGCCAAGGGCGCAGGTGAAATGGCTAAGCAAATTTTTGGATTGAGCTATACCTATGGTGAAGAACCCATGCAAGTGCTTAAATCAATGCCTCACTGGTTTGAATCACTGATGAAAATCATGATGCCAAACCAAGAAGTGGCCCTATTTATGCAAAAAATGATGACCTGCTTAGAGATTGCAATTGGTCTTGCCTTAATTGTAGGAGCCTTTGTCTGGTTAGTCAGCGCTGCTACAGCAGCTTTAGTGGTTATGTTCAGCTTATCCGGCATGTTCTACTGGGTAAACATTTGGTTCATTCCTGTCGCCATTGCTTTAATGGCAGGAGCAGGAAGAAGCTTTGGACTTGACTATTGGATCATGCCTTGGTTAGGAAATCGTCTAGATAGATGGATATATGGTAAGCCCAAACACCTTTATCTAAGGAAAAATCATTAAGTCGGCCTATAGCGAGAATAAACTCTTACTAGCCCTATCTTGGACTAAGGCAGACAACAAGTAAAGGAGAAATTAGTTGTGATTCATGCCATTTGGAAACATCATGGTGACATCGAAGAGGCATTAGTCAGCGTTAAGCACATCATGATTTCTGAAATGTCATCGCTGCCTCCTGATATTAAAACGACTATTTTAGACTACATCAATGCTTCAGGAAAGTACCTTCGAGCTGGTCTTTGTCTCTATCTTGAAAAAGAAATCCAAGGGGAAATCTCTCAAGGAAAACTGTATCTTGCAGCAGCTATCGAAACCTTTCATTTAGCTACCCTTATCCACGATGATGTTATTGATGAGGCAGAGTTAAGAAGAAATATCAAGCCTCTACATCAGGTCTATTCTAATAAAATAGCTATCTATGCTGGTGATTACCTCTTGTCCTATGCGGGACGATTGGCTACTAGGGGAGCACAACTTCTAAATATCAAAGATAACTGGGAAGACAACGGGCCTCTTCCTTATCACATCGTGGAACGTATTTTAGCTGGAGAATTAGCACAACTTATGAACCAGCACAATAGTCAAATGACTATGAAAGCCTATTTAAAACAAATAAAAGGTAAAACAGCCTTTCTATTTGGCTTGGCATGTCAGCTGGGAACTTGGTATCCTAAGATTCCTCAGAAAACCTCTAAGGCAGCCTACCAGTTAGGTATCTTTCTGGGAATGGCCTTTCAACTGTCAGATGATTTAATTGATTATCGTCTGAGGGCTGATCAATCCGGTAAACCTAGATTACAGGATGTTCAAAATGGTATCTATACTGCACCGCTGATTCTAGGAATGGTGCAGTCAGAAACTATCAAACATTTGGTTGACAAGCACCAATCTGTGGAATGGAAAGAAGAAGAACTAACACTACTTCATAATCATTTGCTAAATACACAGGCTTTTGAAGGAACTGAAGCGTTAATTGAGAAATATCTTGTGAAAATTAGGCAGACCAGTGGCCTATTGCCACTCAATCATCAAGAAGGTTTTTTAACCTTTACGGAACACATTTTAGCTAGACGGTACTAACAAAAATTAGTAAGGGCTTACAAAAACGGTCGACTTTTCACCACTTTTATGGTAAACTAATTAGAGGAAATTAAATTGGAGGTCTTTTTAATGAAAAAGAAATTATTAACAGGTTCCCTGTTAGTTGCATCACTTGTTATGCTTGCTGCATGTGGTAGTAAGTCAGAGAATAAATCAGCAACCTCATCAGAAACTAAAACTGAAAAAGTTGCAAAATCTACTGATAATAAAGCTATGCTTAAAGATGGCACTTATAAAGCTGAGTCAGCATTTGACGAACGTGGCTGGAAAGTCGTTCATACTATTACCGTTGCAGATGGTAAAATCACAGCATCAGACTTTGGATACGAAAATAAAGACGGTAAACTCAAAGCTGATGATGAAGAATACAACAAAAACATGAAGGCAAAATCAGGCGTTTCTTCAAAAGAAGCCACTGAAAACTTAAACAGCCAACTTGTTGAAAAACAAAAACTTGATGATGTTGAAGTTGTTTCAGGAGCTACACATACTTCAGAAAACTTCAAAAAATCAACTGAGGCACTTCTTGAAGCAGCTAAAGAAGGTAAAACAGATACTATTGACTTAGGCAAATAAGTTACTATCAGAACCGAGGAGTTGAGGGAACCCTTAACTCTTTGGTTTTTTTATGATAAAAGGAGGACTTATGAAATCTCTCAAATGCCTTGTTGCAATTCTTATCTACTTATGCTTAGGAGCTTGCCAAAAAGAAAATGCCAGCCAATTAGCTGTTAGTGATTCTCCACTTGTTCGGACAGAACCCTTGTTGCACACTGTTGTTCAGCTCAGCATTTACCATGATCATCAAGAAAAAACAATGACTGAAGCGATTCAATACATCAAAGACATGGAAAAACTCTTATCTACCAATCTGGAAGGATCGGATGTTTATCGCATTAATCACCAAGCTGGTCAAAAATCAGTGACAGTTGACCCTAAAACCTACACTATCATTAACGCGGCGAAGCAAATGGCCGAAGCCAGTCATGGAAAATTCGATATTGCTATAGGCGCTATTACGAATTTATGGCGCATTGGAGACGATATTGCTAGATTACCAAGCAAAGAAGAAATAGAAGCGGCTCTTCCTTATATTAATTATCAGAACATTCATCTTAATGACAAGGATAAATCAGTTTTTATTGAAAAGGGCATGACCTTAGAGTTAGGAGCTATTTCAAAAGGTTATATCGCTGACGGCGTTAAAGCCATTTTAAAAAAACACAAGGTCAATACTGCCATTATTAATCTGGGAGGAAATGTGTTAGTCCTTGGCACCTCTCCTAAAAATCCTAAAGAAGGATGGAACGTTGGCGTTCAAAATCCAGATCAAGTGCGAGGAGATACTGTTGGTACTGTTCATCTCAAAGACCAGTCCATTGTTACCTCAGGTATTTACGAACGCTTTTTAGAAGTTGACGGTAAAAAGTACCATCATATTATGGACCCCAAAACAGGTTACCCTGTTGAGAATAATATTTCCGGCGTCACCGTTTATACTAAAACCTCCTTGCAGGGAGATGAACTCTCGACCACTCTCTTTTTATTAGGAATCGAAGACGGCCTTAAGTTTATTAATAAGATGGATCACGTAGAAGCTGTTTTTATTGATAAACAAAATGGTGTCCATCTCAGTAAGGGACTGAAAAACAAATTTAGCTTAACCAATAAGGAGTATCATATCATCAATGGAAACTAAACCACTGACCTTGCCCGTTTTCTTGGAATTTGTTGAATTAAAAACAAAGGTAGCTAGTGTCTTTCCCATGTGTATTGGATTTGCTTGGAGTCAATGGCAATATCATCAGCTAAATGTGACCAATAGTTTATTGTTTGCTTTAGCTGTGATTGCCTTTGACATGTGTACAACAGCTATTAACAACACTATGGACTATCACAAAGCTTATGATGTCAGCTATCAGCGTGACGAAAATGTTATCGGAAAGCACCAACTCAATTTCAAAAGCATGACCAATATCATTTATGGCTTGCTAATCTTTGCATCGCTTATTTCCCTGCTATTAGTGGTCAGAACAGATCTTTTGTTGTTACCTTTCGGAGCTCTTTGCTTTTTAATCGGTATTTTTTATACCTTTGGTCCCTATCCACTGTCTAGACTTCCTTTAGGAGAATTATTCTCGGGAGTTACCATGGGATTTGGTATTTTTTTCCTTGCGATTTATGTTCAAGACCCTCACCAGCTTTTTTACAGCCATTGGAATAGTGAGAGCATTTCCATAACGCTAAAGTGGATGCAAGCCTTAAAAATTGGACTCATGTCTCTTCCTTTAGTGGCTCTTATTGCTAATATTATGCTCGCTAATAACATTTGTGACTATCAGCAAGACCTAAAAAACAGACGGTATACCTTGGTTTACTATTTAGGTGAACAGCATAGCCTTTATCTGTATACTGCCTTGCATAGCTTGGCTTGGCTAATGTTCGTCCTATTTATCATTTGGAAGTGGTTGCCTTTAATCGCATTCCTAGTCTTTTTAGCTTACCCCATTAGTTTCAAAACACTCTTAACCTTTTTAAAGAAACAAGTGAAACAAAAAACATTTATTGAATCCATTAAGAATTTTGTCTTAGTCAGCAGCATCTATTTACTGTTACTCATTATTCTTTGTTTCATCTAAAAAAACAACCTCAGTTTATTGGGATAATCTAACATCACCAAAGTGCTAAGGTTGTTTTAATATGCTAGTAATTAAAGGGGTAGAATAAGCTCATCTTCTTCATTTTGAGGTGAATCATCACTTGACCCTTGAATTTCAATAATCAGTTTATGAGGAAGGCAGACAGACACCTGACCTGGCTGACTAATCCAGCCAGTTTTTACGGCAATCTGATCAGGACTATTGTCTTCTTTAACGCGGATACGTTTACCGTCAATTTCAATGATATTATAATGCCCTTTTTGTGGATAGTAGGTCTTTTCTTGATGCTTTCCTCCTTTTTTCAAAGGAAATTCATCAGCTACCTGACCATTAATTTTGACCACAGCTACTAAATTCTGGGGCGAAGCAGTAGTTGGGTGATAGTAGGTCGTTACAACTAATGGGATAAAGGAAATCAGAATAGCCAGGGTAACCAATAGATAGTCGTACGGTTTGAAATAAGATAGAATTGGTATTAGTTTTTTCTTCACAGTATTATTTTAATTAAATTTTTGCAAAATGTAAATAATTCGGTATTTATTTTACATAATTATTTTTATGTATTTTTTTATAATTTGTCTAAGGCGTTTTTTTGTTCATCGTTAACAATATGTGTATACAAATCGGTAACTTGAGTCGATGCATGCCCCAATTGATGACTGACCAAAACCTGGGACTTGGTCGCATCATAAAGACGTGTGGCTAATGTGTGTCGTAACTTATGGGGAGTCACACGAATTTTAAAATCTTGAGAGTATTTACCAACCATTTTTTCAATACTGGAGGCATCCATGCGATTAGGGACCCCTCGATATTCCGTTAAAAAGAAGGCAAGGTCTTGTTTTTCAGCCTTATAACGATTCTTGCGAATAGCCAGATAAGCTTCTAAATAAGGTTTAGCAAAACCTGCAACATTCACTGAATCTCGTTTTCCCCCTTTGCGGATAACCTCGATAACCATCATATTAAGATTAACATCTTTTAAATCAAGATTAACGGCTTCTGATAGACGAACGCCTGAGGCCAGTAGTAGGGCAATAATTGCTAGATCTCTCTCTTTATTTTTACGGAAAGAAGATTTGGCACGATTGGATAATTTGAGTTCATAATCCTTATCTACATACTCTAGAAAACCCATGGTTTCATCTCCTAAAAAAAGCTTTTGTTTAATGTTTTCAGCTCTAGAAGCTAGGGTTTCTTTTTTCTTCTTCGTGGACACCTTCTTCATGACATTCCGATAGAAATAAGGCTCTCCCTGATCATTTTCAACCTCTTCAGTCAAATATTTATAAAGACTTGATAAAGCAGACAAGGTGCGATTAATCGTTGTTTGAGAAAGACCCTGTTTGGTGGAATAAGTATTAAGAGAAGGGCGTTCTCTTAGGTACAGAACAAAGGCCTCTAAATCTTTCTTAGTCAAGTGTTCAAGAGTCGCTAAATCGATATCAGCAATGACAGTCGCATCCGTTAAGTCAGCATCCATTAACCAGTCAAAAAAACGTTTGTATTCTTTTAAATACTCATATAGGGTTGTAAAACTGTATGGGACAGCCAATTTTGACTGATAGTATTCTAACACATACCAAGGCATGATAGCTTTATAAGTTTCAATTTTTTCGAGTAACAAATCACGTCTCATATTATATTTCCTTTTTAAATACCTTATGATTAGAGAAATCGTTCTAACAGAAGTATATCATACCCTTACATATTTTTCAAGAAAATTATAGTTTTTCGGAAAGATATAGCAGAGAAAAATAGCTGTCTCTCTCCTGTCCTTGTTTTTACTAATTTCCCTGCATCTCTGCAGATACAACTATTTTTAGGTTACGTACGTATAATTTAACAATTACCTTCCCAAACTGTTTTTTAAAACCTCTGAAATCGTCCATGTTGTTTTTGATCATCTTCATTTTAATCTATTTTTTCTTCGTGTCGTGTCTTTCTGTTAAGGCTCACCTTATTAGCTTTTTAGGTTTCATTTCCTTTGTTTATAGCTATTCAATTCATGTTAGCCTAATTTAATCCTGTGAAATCACTTTTAGTAACTCTTTGAGGTTTTTGACTAATTTTCTAGCTCAAGGAAATGCTTGTTTTAATTCTCTAGTTTATACTCTATAGACTAATGTTAACTTGTTAAAAAAATATTTTTTCAAATGTGAGAAACATTTTCACACAATTGTTATTTAATTGTAATATATATGTAACAATAAGACATGCAAAAGAAATCTTTTTGTGATGCTGAATCTGAATTTCTGGAGAAATGTTAGGATCCTACTATGAAAATCATTAGTGCTACTGCATCGGAATTTTTAGCTGCCCAAGAAACTTTTTTAACCTCTAATATACTACAATCTCATCAGATAGCTGAACTGCAAGAAGAACGCAATCATTATAACAAAGTTGAACGCTTATTGTTCCTTGAAGATGGACAAGTGGTTGGCTTGGCAGTTGTGGATTACCGGAAAAAATGGAAATATTTCCAAGAACCATTGGTCATTCAAGGTCCTGTCTTAGATTATTCAAATCCCTCTCTAGTTATTCAGGCAATCCAATCATTGGAACACCATGTCCGTCAACAACAGGCTATCAGCCTAATGTGCCACCCCTGTCTTATTGATCAGCGTAAGGATGAAAACTTGGCCATTATTAGTCAGAATGAGAATCAAGAGATTGCTGATGTATTTAGGCGTTTAAGTTACAACCTTTATTTCGATTCTGATTACTTATTCAATGGGATGATGCAAGTCTTTTTGAAAGACCTCCGACCGTATCGTAATTATCAAGAGATTGAGGCAAGTTTCTCCAATTCCCTCAAACGGAACATCAAGAAATATAGAAATTCTCACGTCAAAGTAAAAGAGTTGACAGCTACAGAAATTCCCTTATTTTATGATATTTTACAGCAAACTTCTCATCGGAAATCATTTAGTATCCAAGACCTTTCTTTTTTTGAAACCCTCAAAGATAAGTTGGGAGATCAGGCAAAGTTTATGTATGCTTATCTTGACTGCGCATCCTATCAAACCTATCTAAAGGATCACATCAATCGGTATCAGGAAGAAATTAAAGATTTAGAGAATAAAGCAGATTCTAAAAAACGTAACACAGTTATCAAAAATGCGACGCAACAGTTAACCAGTTACCAAAAACGTTGGCAGGAATTCCAAAAACTTCAGGTAAAAACTGACCATTTACCTCTTTCGTCCTACCTTTTTATCGACTACGGTGATGAATTGCTTAGTTACTTTGGAGGTAATATTCAAGAATACTTTATTTTTGGGGGAGCAACTTTAATTAATTGTGACATGATTCGATATGCTAAAGAATCTGGTCTTTCTTATTTTAACTTTGGAGGTACCATCGAAGTTGATCAATCTCAAGAAGGAATTGGTAATTTTAACTACAAGAAACAATTTGGCGGACAGCTTGTTCAATATTTAGGGTCTTTCACTAAACCATTAACAGTAATAGGTAAATGCCTTCTTTTCATGAGCACCACATTCAAAAAGCAACACCACTAATCAACCAGTGGTGTTGCTTTTTGAATCATTTAATCTTCGTTAGGATCATTTTTAGCATCTTCATGCGTGTGATGAATGGTACCAAAAACGTGGTCTGGACCAGCATAAATTGAGTAGATTTTTAGTGGAGTATCGCCAATATTTTGAACATTGTGCCAAGTATCTGCAGGAACTAAAATAGCATCATCTCCTTCAACAACTTGCTCAAAATCAAGATAGTCTTCTGAATCTCCCATTTGACATAACCCTTTTCCAGATTCAATCCGTAAAAATTGGTCTATACCGTGATGAATTTCTAACCCGATATCATCGCCAGGCTCAATACTCATTAAGGTGACTTGGAGTTTCTCCCCAGTCCAAATGGTTGTACGGTAATTATCATTTTGTTTGGTATAATCTTCAATATCAACAACAAAACGTTCTTTACCATGGTCTTTATAATCGAATGTCATAATATTGTCCTCCTTTATTAGGCACTAGACTCATCCGAAATAAATCTGTACCCCAATGGTATCATAAAAACGTTTTCAAGTCAAAGGAAAGCATTGCTACTGACTAATGAACAATGAGTATCTACTCGCTTTAGTCACTCATACTTTTAGGAAAACAAACTACTATCTCTGTTCCTTCACCTAATATCGAATCAACAGCTAACTTGGCACCTAAGCGCTGACTAATTTTCTTCACGATTGTTAACCCTAAGCCATAGCCTTGCTGAGAATGGGAACTCTCTGCTTGGTAAAATTCTTCAAACATACGATGCTTAACCGCGTCTGACATGCCTATTCCCTTATCTCTGATGATGACCTCCACCATGTTATCATGTTCCTCGCAAAAAATACTCAAGTCTACAGGAAGTGACGGTTTACTATATTTGATAGCATTGTCAATCAGGTTAGTCCAGATTTGCATGCACAAGTCTGGGATTGTTTCAAGGGTAACCGCATCTGATTGAAAGTCAATCTGCAGTTCCTTGTCCTGCCATTTTTCAGCTAACAAAATAAGAGCATGTCGTAGTTGTTCATCAATGCGAACGCTTTGGACTTGATAGTCCCCTTTTTCGAGACGGGATAGATTTAATAAATCATCACACAAACGTGATAAACGCTTGGTTTCAGACTGCATGAGTTCTAGTAACTCTTGTTGCTCTTTTTCAGGGACGTTCTTATCCAATAATAACTCACTGATACCTGATAGGGAAGCAACCGGGGTCTTCAATTCATGCGAAACATTTGAAATAAACTCTTGACGCATGATTTCTATTTGCTGAAGATCTTTTGTCATTGTGTTGAAGTTATGTGCTAACTCATCAATTTCATTATGAAAAGCTGCTTTTTGATGTGGGTATTTCCGGCGATTGATTTGAACGGATAAATCCCCTTTAGATACTCTTGTAACCGCATCATTCAATTGACTAATTGGCCGAGTCAGGTAGATGGAGCCATACCACATGCACAAGGAACCTATGACAATACTGATGAAACAGGCAATAGCTGCTATCAGATGGATATCATGGCTGCTCAGGATATAATAATTCAGCAAGGCTGCTAATAAAATTCCTATCAAACAAGAAAAAATAAGAATGCTACAAAAAACCCAAACAAAATAATATCTAAGTGAGAAGGCTAGTTCTTTAGGAGGTTTGTCCATGATTAATTTGTCCTTTATACCCTAAACCACGTATGGTGATAATATCAAAATCTTGATAATCTTTGCATTTTTGGCGGATGCGTTTGATGCAGGCGTCAACCACGCGCTCATCGTAATCCTCTTCCATCCCCCAAATATCATCAAGCAAATCCAAACGGGTAAATATTTTCTGAGGAGTGCTCAAAAGCTTATACAAGACATAAAATTCCTTGGGAGGCAGTTGCTCAATACGACCTGTTTTGAGATCTGTTAAGGTCAAAGATTGGTATTGCAGCTTACAGTTAGCCAGTTGCAATTCTTGTTCATGCTCTAGCTTAACCCGTCTAAGCAGGGCTTTAATGCGCAACACCAATTCAGATAAGATAATGGGCTTAACAAGATAATCATCAACACCTAACTGAAAAGCTTCTTCTAAGGATTCAAATTGAGATTTTGCTGTCATCATTAAGATCGGTAACTGCTGACCACTTTCTCGGAGCAGTTTTACAAGGCTATAACCATCCATAACAGGCATCATAATATCAACCACCATTAGATCAATGTGCGTGTTCTCTAAATAATTTAAGGCTTCTTGGCCATTAGAAGCTACATGAACATGATAACCTTCTTGACTTAGTTTAGTTGAAATTACTTTTTGGAGAGACCAATCATCTTCCACTACTAAAATAGCAAACATTACTTTCTCCTCACCTTATACATTTATTCTTTAGTACGCTACCTCATATTGGTTACATTATATCATGTTTCAGAAAAATCATAGGAAGATTTTATAGAGCTTTCCATGTTTCAGTTCGTAGACAGTATCTACAAATTCTAGTATCCGTTGATCATGTGTTACCATGACAGCAGCCTTATTCTGCTCCTTCACTTCTTTTTGTATTAAAGCAGCGATTTCACGTCCCCTGTCTTCATCCAAACTAGCCGTTGGTTCATCTGCTAAGATCAATTGAGGATGGCTGATGAAAGCCCTAGCGATTGCTACCCGTTGTTTCTGACCACCCGATAACTGACTTGGATATTTGTTTTTGGACTCTAGTATGCCAAGTTGATCCAGTAACTCAACCATTTCTTGACGACTTTCCTCTTTTGTTTGATCTGACGACAAGTTGGCTACCAGTTGTAATTGTTCTGAAATGGTTAAATAAGGAAGTAGTTGATGATTTTGGAAAATAAAACCAATTAATTCTCGACGTTTCTTTGTCCACTCACTTTGTTTGAGTTGGGTAAGCTCTTGTCCAGCAATATGCAATTGACCAGAATCGCTTGATAATAATAAGCCTGCAATGGTTAATAAAGTCGACTTTCCTGATCCAGATGGTCCCAAAACAGCAACAAATTCCCCCTCCGAAACACTTAAGTTAACCTGATCTAAAATCACCTTTGATTGATCACCATCCTGGAAGCTTTTTGAAATATTTGTTAATTCTAAAATCGCCATATTTATTCCTCATTTCCACTAATAACTTGAACGGGATCGACTTGTTTCACTTTTAAAAGTGTTAAACAACCGCAGATCATCGCAATAATAAAGAAACTAGCTGTTACTAAAAACACATCAGACCACACCAGATAAAAGGGCATGCTAGCAGGTAATATTTGAGCTAGTAAAGTCGCCACAGCCACCCCAATACCTAAGCCTAAAAAGGCTAAAATGCCTATCTGCGATAACTGTATTCCTGCTATTTCTGTCATGGACATGCCGATTGCTTTTAAGACCCCAAATTGTTTTAATTTTTGGAGGGTCAAGATATAAAAGAAAACCCCTAAGATAGCAGATGACGCTATGAGTAGCACCCAAGTAATCATGGTTAAGGTCATGTTTTCAGCAGCATAACCTGGAATTTTTGAAATAACGGTCTTTTGACTAAAGCTCTTTATTCCTTCTGGTAATTGAGCAGCCTTAACTGTTTTTTTAGTGAGGTAAGCTTGTGGCGCCCACTGATAAGACGGTAGACTTTCTTTTCGTAAGGTTTCAAATGTCGCATTACTGATAAAAGCCACTGGACTGTGCCCATACATCGCATCTTTGGCAAATCCTGATACCACTAATGTCTTTTTTGAGGCAACATCTTTGACCACATCACCAATTTGAATGCCTTTTTCTTCAAAAGATTGGTCTAAAACAATGCTATTTTTTTGATGGAATAAACCCTGTCCTGATGTTAATTTTGGCTCTATCAATTGACCATTTTCAATAGCAAAATAAGTTACATCCTCTTTTTTATCAGATGATAACTGGCTAATGCTAGCGCGTTGAATTGCTAGCCCATTTGATGTATCAATGTTAGATTTCTTCAACTTATCGAGTTGCTTATTAGTCATCGTAGAAAATGTGATGAGCCCCTCAGAATCGCTTGATAGCAAATAAGTCACTTTCCCGTAATTCTCAATCTGTGAGCTTACTGCCCTACCTAATCCATTAGTTAGTCCCGTTAAAAAAACAACCATAAACATCATCACAATAATCAAAAGTTCAATAAGGATGAATTTTTTAGGATGATGTGCAATCTCTTTCCAAGCTATTATCATTTTTCGGCCTCCTTTTTAATATGTTCTTATTTTAGAACACTTTTGTGACCTGAATATGACCAAAAAAAACTCTTTATAGCCTTCCAAAGATTCATATAAAGGGAGCGACCCTTTAGCAATCGATGGGTATAGCTACAAAGAGTTAGATGGTTAATAGCTTATTGTGTAAAAGTTATTGAGATCAGTGGTTTTGTTCTTTCATTTGACAAATACCTTCTTCGAGAATCTCTATCTGAGTAATTGTTTCGTCATCTTTTACAAGTTTAGGTTTCCCCAAGCAAATACTATCATAAATAGCTTGGTACATTTGAGCATAGGAACCTTTTTCTGAAATGACTTTTTCGTCATGGTAACCCCCTTGATCGTCAATATAAGTTAGGGTGCCATAAGCCTCTGGTCTATCTATACCGAAATCAGTGTTGGTCGGCATGTAAAAGCGTTTCAAATCTTCTTCTTGACGATCCTTAACAGCTTTCACAAACATTCCCTTTTTACCATAAACGACAAAGCTTGGTCTTTCTTTAATTCGAAAATAACTCGATTTAATAGAGACTTTGAGGCTATTCGGATAATAAAAATCCAAATCAAAATAATCGTTCATGCGTCCCTCACCTAACAGTTGACGCACATCATAATGAACCTTATTAGGTTTTCCAAAATAAGAAATAACTTGATCAACGGTATGACACGCATGCCCATACAAATAGGACGTGTTCAAAGAATACTGTTCAACACTTTCTGGAATTTCTGGACGAAAATAGTCAAAGTGCATTTCGACTTCTAAGACATCTCCTAAAACACCTGAGTTGATTACCTTTTGAACCGTTAGAAAATCAGTATCAAATCGGCGATTTTGATAGGCCTGTAAAAACACGCCTCTTTGCTTAGCCAAATCAAATAATTCTTTGGCTTCTGCTGCTGTCTCGGTAAATGGTTTTTCAACCAAGGTATTTTTACCTGCTTCCAAACACTGCTTAGCCACTGCATAATGAGCAGATGGAGGGATGGATAAAATAACAAGTTGGATGTCTGGATCGTTTAGGACCTCATAAATGTTATCGGTATAAGTAACCCCTTCTAGTGGCTCCCAAGGACTAGGAAAAGGATCATAAATTGTTTTAATATGAATGTCTTTTAGTTGTTTAGCAAATGGAATGTGGTAGCGATTGGTGCTCTTTCCGTTACCAATATAGGCAATTGTTAGCATGGTAGCCTCCCTAATATTAATAGGTGTTCACAAAGATAAACTATTGTTATCATACGCTTTCTTAAGAAAATTGTCAAAAATTCTAATAATGATATCTTGTGAAGTGCTTGCTTTTCCAGCGTCATTTTGTTATACTTTTAGTAAAGTTATAACTTTACTAAAAGGAGTACTTTCATGTTTTCTGGAGATCAATTAAAAACAGCACGTTTAGCAAAACAACTAAACCAGGAAGAGTTAGGTCAGCTATTAAACGTCAATAAAATGACTATTTCTAACTGGGAAAAAGGGAAAAATATCCCTAATCAAAAGCACTTTGAGCAACTCTTAAGTTTATTTGGATTAACAGCAGACTATTTCAACAAAGACCATCGTTTGTTGATTCCTTTTAATCAACTGCTTCCTGTTAATAAAGAAAAAGTTATTAGCTACTCAGAACAACTTCTTAATCAACAAACACCTATCACTAAGCTTCCTAATAAGTCCAAAAAAGTTTATTCTTACCGTGTTTATGAGAGTTTATCAGCCGGTACTGGCTACTCTTACTTTGGTGATGGCAATTTCGATGTGGTTTTTCATGATGAACAATTAGACTATGACTTTGCCTCTTGGGTTTTCGGAGATTCTATGGAACCCACTTATCTAAATGGGGAGGTCGTTCTCATTAAGCAAGACAGTTTTGATTACGACGGTGCCATCTATGCCGTAGAATGGGATGGGCAGACCTATATCAAAAAAGTTTATCGTGAAGAAGATGGCTTACGCCTTGTCTCCTTAAATAAAAAATATTCTGATAAATTTGCTCCTTACGATGAAGACCCAAGGATTATAGGAAAAATCATTGCTAATTTTATGCCACTAGAAGTGTGATGCTATCGAAGTTAAATCATTAAAGGCATTCAAGTTTATATGACAATCATAAAAAAGGAGCTAATGAATAACACTTTCCCTAGAAATAGTTGGACCTACCTCCACTTTCAGGGATATCAAGTTATCCGTTAACTTCTTTTTGTTATTACCACAAAAATTCTTCATAATAAATCCGTTGAGGAGCTACTCCCTGCTGTATTAATCGTTTTCGCCACGTTCTTCCCATACCAGTAGGTCCTCCTAGTAAAACAACGCTATTGGCACTTTTAGTCGAAAATTCTCTTAAAATAATATCTTCACTATGGCGCCCAACTTGACTAAAAACTTGAAGATTCCCTTTTAAGGACATCTTTTCTAAGTTTTCCATATGAACAAAGTCTTCTTGTCTTTTAACAGAATAAAAGAGTGTTATTTTGATATGGCTATTAGCTTCCATAATGGCCATCAGTGGGACAATTCCAATGCCACCAGCTATTATGAATAATTCACTAGGTTGGTGCCTTTTTATGATACTTTGATATTGTCCAAAACCTTGAGAAATGGACACTCTGCTCCCTAATTCTAAGCTAGCTAATTGCTGAGTAAAATCTCCAACTTCCCGTATCACAAATTCTATATCCTGCTTCATATTAAGAACGTTAAAGACAGAAAATGGATGAGGTTCCTTCATCTTAGGATATTCGGGAAATGATATAAAGACAAAATCACCTGGCTGAATGTTTAATTGAGACTGTTCGGGTACGGAAATCGTTAGCTTAACAATATGGTCCCCTATTTTTTGACAGTCCTTGAGATGACCTTCTAAACCTTTCGCCTGAGGAGCAAATGCTGTCCATAAATATAAACTCATGACAATCAAACTGATAAAACTAAATAAACTCACAAATATGAAAATTAGCGCAGTTGCTAAAAGCATCAAGCGATGAATCCAGATCGATTGCTCATGTTTCAAGTAAGATTCCAACTTTTTCTTGATAAAATCCAAAATTTTGATTCGGCTGGTTAGCCAACCTGATAAATAACATTGAAAAAGCTGCTACCGCAAGAAATATAATGAGTGCTGCTTCGCCAGTGGACTTGATCAATCCCTGTGAGGGATCTAGTTCTTTATGAAATAAGGCTAATAAAATAGCCAATAAACTAAGGATACCATGTATAACATATAGGTGTGACAGCCCAACCCATCGATCAACCCAGTGCGGTTTAGTACTAAGATAAATGGCTGCTAACATCCATGCATAAGAAATAACTCCCAAACGGACTCCCAGTCCTAAAGAACTTCCTATTAAACTAATTAAAAAGAGGGAGGGAAGTAAAAAAAGAAAAAGACTCCAAATGACAACTAATCTAGCGTTTAAATGGTTGTTAATCATAACGTTCTCCTAGCTTTATTCCTCTAAAAGTGAATTTTTCAACTTATCACTTCTTAAACGGATGTTTCTACAGGGAATTAAAAGCTCCATAGCTATTGTGATAGCTAAATCTTAGTCATTTAAACTTAACTTTTTCTTAAAATGAAAGATATTTTTAATGATGATTCATCATTTGCTTTATGATGACCAGTCTACTAGGTCATTAGACTGAAATAAAAAGGTCTAGTCCTGTAGCATACAACACTAAACCTTTGGTCAATGACCTTTATTTTATAGAGATGAATTGAAAAACTGTTACTTACGCTTTTTCTTAGCTTTTTTGATTTTATTGGCTTGACGTTTCATGGCCTGCTTCATCGCAAATTGTCCAATTTTCCCCTTGAACCCACCGCCAAACAGTTGACTCATATCCATATCACCACCAAGGCCAGATAAATCAGGCATACCACCTTGTCCCATCATCCCTTCTAAGGAAGACATATCTGGCATACCAGCAGGCATGTTTTTAGGAAGATTACTGGGATTAATACCCATATCTTTCATCATTTTAGACATATCGCCCGACATAACCCCTTGCATCATGCTTTTGGCTTGGTTAAAGTCTTTGATAAATTTGTTAACTTCTACAAAACTGTTCCCAGAACCAGCTGCAATACGACGTCGACGGCTCGGGTTTAGTAAGTCAGGATTTTCACGTTCAGCAGGTGTCATTGAAGAGACAATAGCACGTTTGCGAGCAATTTGATTTTCGTCAACTTTCATATTGGCCAAAGCTGGATTACCAGCCATTCCTGGAATCATTTTCAAGAGGTCTTCCATAGGCCCCATATTTTGCACTTGATCTAACTGCTCAATAAAATCATTGAAATCAAAAGTGTTCTCACGCATTTTTTCGGCTAACTCTAAGGATTTTTTCTCATCATATTCCTGGCTAGCTTTTTCAATGAGGGTAAGCAAATCTCCCATTCCCAAAATCCGACTGGACATGCGGTCTGGGTGAAATGTTTCAATATCTGTGATTTTTTCACCAGTACCTGTATATTTAATTGGTTTTCCAGTGATTTCACGGACAGATAGCGCCGCACCTCCACGGGTGTCACCATCAATCTTTGTTAACACAACCCCTGTGATGCTCAACTGATGATTAAACTCGTAGGCTACATTGGCAGCTTCTTGACCAATCATGCTATCTACAACTAAAAGAATTTCATTTGGTTGTGCTAAAGCCTTGACATCGCGCAGCTCTTCCATCAGTTTTTCATCAATTTGCAAGCGACCCGCAGTATCAATCAAGACATAGTCATTGCGGTTTTCACGAGCTTGTTCCAAACCTTTTCTGACAATATCGACTGCTGAGTGGTCTGTCCCCATATCAAAAACAGGTACATTGATTTGTTGCCCCAGTGTTTTTAACTGATCAATGGCTGCTGGACGGTAAATATCGGCAGCAATCATCAGTGGTCGCGCGTTTTCTTCTTTAATTAATTTATTAGCGAGTTTTCCTGCAAAAGTTGTTTTACCAGCCCCTTGCAAACCGACCATCATGATAATAGTTGGAATTTTTGGAGATTTATCAATCTCTGCGGTTTCTGAGCCTAAAATACTCGTTAATTCTTCATTAACAATCTTAAGAATTTGTTGTGTTGGATCAAGAGTATCAATAATCTCATGGCCAATAGCGCGCTCACGTACGCGCTTAATAAAGGTTTTAACAACTGGTAAAGCGACATCGGCTTCTAAAAGAGCTAGACGAATCTCTTTTGTCACTTCTTGAACATCTGATTCTGATAATTTCTTTTTACCGCGAATGTGTTTAAACACATCTTGCAAACGTTGGGTTAAGCTTTCAAAAGCCATAGTCAAAACTCCTCTTACTCTCTATTGTCAATACTAGTTAAAATGGAAATTCTTTCCTGTAAATACTCGTCATCGGGATAATGATTGATCATCTCATCAAAGATCTCACTTCGGACAATATAATCTGAATACATGTGAAGTTTCATTTCATAAGTCTCTAAAATCTTTTCTGTCCGTTTAATATTATCATAGACTGCCTGACGACTAACACCAAATTCCTCAGCAATTTCAGCTAAACTGTAATCATCTGCATAATACAATTCAATATAATTCATCTGTTTATCTGTTAACAGAGCTGCATAGAATTCAAAAAGGGCATTCATTCGATTTGTTTTTTCAATTTCCATAATCTTCATTTTATCATATTGTGATAGTTTTTAACAGTAGCAAATCAGTGTAAGGGCATTGATTCTCTTTAAGGCAATCAAAGATGGAAGCTTCTCAGAAACTTCCATCTTAATTATTTTCTAAATAAAATTCAAAACGATCACCGACATATTGGCTTCGTACATATTCGAAGGGTTTACCATCTGTAAAATAAGAAATCTGAGTCAAGGCTAAAATAGCATGACCTTTGGCAACTTCCAAATAAACAGCGACGCGATCGCTTGCAGTTTTAGCATAAATCGTCTGCTGGCTTTTACCGATTTCATAACCGTTAGCTATTAATGTTTGAAAAAAATGCTCTGTAATATCCGTCCGTTTTACACGTTTAATAAATTTCTCGGGAATTGAAGCAACTTCATAGACCAGAGGAATATTATCAGCATAACGGATACGTTCCATTCGAATCACATGGTCTGTTTTTTCCAGAGCCAATTCTTTCACTTCTGTATCACTGGCTAACTGTCTCTGATAGGACAATAATTTCGAGGACGGCGTGCGTCCTTGGGAACGCACAATTTCTGTAAAACTTGTGGTTCCACGCATTTTTTCTTGAACACGGTGACTGGCCACATAGGTGCCGCTCCCTATCCTTCTTTCAAGGATCCCCTCTTCCACAAGTAAGGTAATAGCCTGTCGTAAAGTCATGCGGCTAACAGAAAAATGTTCTGCCAAGTCTCTCTCACTAGGCAGACGACTACCAATTGGACAAACACCGTGATCGATGTCTTTTTTGATAGCGTCATGAATTTTAATATAAGCTGGTAGCATGCCTTACTCCTCAAATCAATTCTTCTTTTATTTTATCATATTTCACCTTAAAATGGCAGGGCAAATAGCCAGGCTATTATTAATTAATGGTATTACCTACAATCGTTACAGGCGAATTGGGAGGAAAATGAATTGGCTCCATAAACCAACTTGGAGAAGGTTCTTTGTTAGCTCTAGAAACAATGGAAGAAGCGAACACATTATTTATTACAGTGATGGTTCCTACTTCTGAAGAATGCTGACCAATAGAACTACTGTAAGCTTTTAACTTCCCTTTGGAATCGATATAAGGTAAAAATTGATTTTGACTTATCGTAATATTATGACATAAATGTCGTATTTGATTGAAAGCATCATAGTTTGGAGCAATTTTCTTTAATAGGTCACCATCCCATGCAAATCGATGTGTGGCAGCATCAAACTGAATGGCTTCTGAGAAAAAATCATGTCCTCCAGCTTTTGAGAGCAGCCCGCTTTCTTCTGTTAGCTCAGGAGCATAGCCGATGAAGTCATTTTTTTCAAATAATGAATTTTGCAAAGAACCTAAATCAAAAAAATGACTATTACGTTGATGGACCATAGTAAATCGATTATTGTAAACATGCCAATCACTGCCATGGTCCGCCATAATCATAAAGTGATTGCCTTTGTTTAAGTCACTTGCTTTAAAGTGAATACCTGCTAAAGTGAGATGATGCACTCCCTGATGAGCTTCGGGTCCCGTCGGAAAGCCAAACCAATACACGGTTCCTTGAGTGATTAACTCTGTTTGGTTACCAACGATAGCAGTTTCTGATGGCAGTACAGCATAATCTATGTCAGGAGTCATTGAACCAATCCGAAATTGTCCTTTTGGAAAAGCCAAAATACTGTTAGGATGAGTTTGAGCATACGTAAAAGCTTTTCGGAGAAGTTGATTATTTTCCTGAGCAGTATTCTCCTCCTTTAGAGCTATGCGGTAGGGTGCTACAATATCCTTTTTTGGAATGCCATTTAAGTTTTGACTATCATTCAAGGTCATATCATATTGGTAGCCACCACTCGAAGGAGCATGGTGAGGTTTAACCTTTTCTACGGTTGCTAATTGTCCCTGATAGGTATTTCTATCTTCTTTTACCTTCGGAGAAGATAACTTAACAATATCCCCTTTTGCAAACTTAGCCTTATCAGCTTTTGTCAAATCTGATTCTCCTACATGGATGCTAACTTGTTGCATGGGAAAGGTTATATCATAATGATGGTTGAGTCGGCACTTGTCATCCAGATTTGCAAGTCGCTTGCTTACTTTTCCAATCCAGTCACGGTATTTCCCCGGAAGTTTAGCCTGAACTTCTTGCCCCACCTGATAATGTGGCTTTTGATTAGCACTTCTTTGGATTAGTCCTGCAGTTGCTAACATATTGTGAAGATTCGAAAAACTATTGGTGAGTGCAAAGAGGGCAAATAAAAGACTGATCAAAAGCCCAAGTAAGAGTAATTCACTCACTTGAAATAAGCCAAAAATTCTTTTCTTCCTAATCACAGGACCTCCTTGCCACTCATATTTTATCCCTTAGTCTTTTATTGTAACATAACTCCTAGACATCTTTATATTCCCCCAAAGAAATTCTAATGTCTTTTTGACAAAAATATGCTACAATAAGTTGAAAACTATCAATCTGACGGTTGATATAGAATGAAAGGATTATAATGACTGAAATTTCAATTTTGAATGATGTTCAAAAAATTATCGTTCTTGATTATGGTAGCCAGTACAACCAGCTGATTGCTAGACGTATTCGAGAGTTCGGTGTTTTTTCCGAACTTAAAAGCCATAAAATCACCGCTCAAGAACTTCGTGAGATCAATCCCATTGGTATCGTTTTATCAGGCGGACCTAACTCTGTCTACGCTGATAACGCCTTTGGTATTGACCCTGAAATCTTTGAACTAGGGATTCCGATTCTTGGTATCTGCTATGGAATGCAATTAATCACTCATATGTTAGGTGGTAAAGTTGTTCCTGCTGGCCAAGCTGGAAACCGTGAGTACGGTCAGTCAACTCTTCACCTCCGTGCCGATTCAAAATTGTTTGCAGGTACTCCTGAAGAGCAACTTGTTTTGATGAGTCATGGTGATGCCGTCACAGAAATTCCAGAAGGCTTCCATCTTGTTGGTGACTCAAACGACTGCCCTTACGCGGCTATGGAAAATACTGAGAAACACCTTTACGGTATTCAGTTCCATCCAGAAGTGAGACACTCTGTGTATGGGAATGATATTCTAAAAAACTTTGCAGTCTCTATCTGTGGGGCGCGTGGCGATTGGTCAATGGATAATTTCATTGAAATGGAAATCGCGAAAATTCGTGAAACCGTAGGTAATCGTAAAGTTCTTCTCGGACTTTCTGGGGGAGTAGATTCTTCAGTTGTTGGCGTCCTTCTTCAAAAAGCTATTGGTGATCAATTAACTTGTATCTTTGTCGATCATGGACTTCTTCGTAAGGATGAAGGAGACCAAGTTATGGGAATGCTTGGGGGCAAATTCGGACTAAATATTATCCGTGTGGATGCTTCAAAACGTTTCCTTGATCTTCTTGCAGATGTTGAAGATCCTGAGAAAAAACGTAAAATCATCGGTAATGAATTTGTTTACGTTTTTGATGACGAGGCCAGCAAATTAAAAGGTGTTGATTTCCTTGCTCAAGGAACGCTCTACACTGATATTATCGAATCAGGAACAGAAACTGCCCAAACCATTAAATCTCACCATAATGTGGGAGGCCTTCCTGAAGACATGCAATTTGAATTGATTGAACCTTTAAACACTCTCTTTAAAGATGAAGTTCGTGCTCTTGGAATTGCTCTTGGAATGCCTGAAGAAATTGTTTGGCGTCAACCCTTCCCTGGACCTGGTTTAGCTATTCGTGTTATGGGAGCTATTACTGAAGAGAAACTTGAAACTGTTCGCGAGTCAGATGCTATCCTTCGTGAAGAAATCGCTAAGGCCGGTTTAGATCGTGACGTGTGGCAATACTTTACAGTTAACACAGGTGTCCGTTCTGTAGGTGTCATGGGAGATGGTCGTACTTATGATTATACCATCGCTATTCGTGCCATTACTTCAATTGACGGTATGACAGCTGACTTTGCTCAACTCCCTTGGGATGTCTTAAAAAAAATTTCAACACGTATTGTCAACGAGGTTGATCATGTCAACCGTATCGTCTATGACATCACCAGCAAACCACCTGCAACTGTTGAGTGGGAATAATTCACTAGCGTGAGAACCATCTGTCTTATACAGATGGTTTTTTGTTTGCTAATCTTTCTTTTCAGTGATAACGACCATACTCATGTTTTACAATAATCTGTCAATTATCATTATTGATTTTATGTCTATTATAAAACAACTTAAAAGGTATTTTTAGTCATAACTTAACCTTTTTAGCTAAAAATGTTATAATATAATGATAATTTCAGAAATATTATTGGAGTTCATATGCAAACCTTATTAGAGATAACTATTATTCTTATTGCTAGTCTCATGGCTACTTTGTTGGCAAATCGTCTAGCTATTCCTGCTGTTGTTGGCCAGTTATGTGTCGGTATTTTAATCGGTCCATCTTTACTCAATTTAGTCCATGAGGGGCACATTATGCACTTCCTGGCTGAAATAGGGGTTATTTTACTGATGTTTCTAGCTGGACTAGAAGCTAATTTAGAACTATTAAGAAAATACTTCAAACCTAGTCTAGTAGTTGCTATATCGGGTGTTGTTATCCCTATGGTAGCTTTCTACTATGTTGGAATTGCCCTTGGCTTTCCTATTAATACAGCCGTTTTTTATGGACTCGTTTTTGCAGCAACAAGTGTATCCATTACTGTGGAAGTACTGCAAGAGTACCAAAAGGTACGAACGAAAATTGGGGCAGTTATTCTAGGAGCTGCGGTAGCTGATGATGTGCTTGCTGTTCTACTGCTAAGTTTCTTTATGTCATCTGCAGGAGCCTCAAGCCATTTAGTGATGCAAGTTGGTTTACAAATCCTCTTTTTAGTTTTCTTGGTTTTTTCTGTCAAACTATTGGTTCCCAAATTATATGATTGGAGCCAACATATCCCCTATTTTGAGAAAGAAACCTTCCTTGCATTACTGATTTGTTTAACCTGGTCTCTCCTTGCTTGGTCAGTCGGCATGAGTTCTGTTATTGGGGCATTTTTTGCCGGTCTAGCTGTTGGGCAAACATCCAAAGCGGATATTGTAGAACACAACATATTAGTAATTGCTTACAGCATCTTTATTCCCATCTTTTTTGCGTCTATTGCGCTACCACTTCAATTAAATGGTGTCTTCTCTTATTTAGGATTAGTTCTAGCATTAACCTTATTAGCTATTGTTACCAAATTACTGCCTTCCTATCTCGTTGGAAGAGGTTTTGCTTTTTCTCGTCAGGAATCACTTTCTATTGGAGCTGGGATGGTTAGTCGCGGGGAAATGGCGCTGATTATTATTCAAATAGGTCTCGCAGAGAAATTGATTACTCATCAAACTTATTCTACTTTAGTTGTGGTTGTTATCTTAACGACAATGATTGCTCCTTTTATTCTAAAATTTTCTTTTAAAGGGCATTTAGAACAATACCCTAATGTTAATAAATCCCTGTAACCATAGAGATAAAAAGAACTCGCCTACTTGTACGGACTCCCTGGACTTGTCAAGAAAAAATAGACATAAAGTTAAGCTAATTAGTAACTATTTTTTCAAATTCTACAGGTGAGAGATATCCTAAAGCTGAATTCAGACGTTCAGGGTTATAGTAAGTCTCAATATATTTAAAAATCTCAAGCTGAGCTTGCTCAATAGTTGCGAAATGAGCATCATTGACAAGCTCTCTTTTTAATGTTTTATAAAAGGCTTCCATGAGTGCATTATCGTATGGATTACCTTTTCGACTCATACTGGACTTCCATTTTTTCCGTCTAAGTAGGACCTGAAATCGTGCCCCCGGTATATTGAGACCCCTGATCTGTATGGACGATTACCCCTTCTTTAGGCTTTTCTCTATCATAAGCTTGATTGAAAGCCTCTGTTACCAACTTGTCTTGCATACGTCGGCCCATTGCCCAACCAACAATCTTTCTACTATAAACGTCTATAAAGACAGATAAATAAAGTATTCCTTCTTGTATAGGGATATAGGTTAAGTCTCCTAGCCATAATTTATTCTTACCAGTTGCTTGGAAACATTGATTAACAAGATTGGGACGAGTTAATGAAGAACGTCGACGGTTATAGTATTTATAGTTATATCGACTTCCTTTAGCATAGAGACCTAACTGATGAAGGAGTCTACCAACACGTTTATGATTGACATGCATGCCACGTCTACAAAGTTCTTGGGTAATTCGTACACTTCCGTAACGCTCTTTATGTTCATAGAAAATGGCTTTAATCATTTCCTTCAAAGCTTCATTCTCAACATGCCTTGAAGATGGACGACGTTTTAAATAAGCATAGAAACCTGAACGGGAAACTTGAAAAGTTTGACAGGCGTGATGACTATTCAAGCTAACACTATTTTCCTTCAGAAACCGAAATTTTATTTCTGGTTTGGCTTCAAGAAGACCTGGAACTTTTTTAGAAGAGCTAATTCCTCCTGTAGCAGTTTGTTCTCTTTTTCAAGTTTTTTTATCTCAAATTGAGCATGACGAAGTGCGCTCCCGTGTCCTGGGAACGCACTTTCTCCATATTTTTCATATTCTTGAACCCATCGATAAAGACTATTGGGATGAATTTCTAAAGTTGAACTAACCATTTTTACAGACTGCTCTTCCTCAAGGATGAGTTTTACAGCAGAGAGTTTGAAGGCTTTATCAAAGGTTTTTCTTGGCATAATGACTTTTCCTCGTTTCCACTTAATTTTGTGTCTACTTTATTATACCAAGTCCAACCCTAAAAGTTAGATTTGTTGTCTAACTTTTGGGGGTCCGTACATACTTTGGCGAGCTCTTTTTTAATGCTTATGTTTTAACCGTTTCCGGAAGGTGTAAAGCATATTAGCAAGGACATACAGTGGACTCACAGGAAGTGTAAACTCTCCTATAAATTCTTCGATAACAGGAGAGAAATGAGACTTGAACCTTGTTAATCCGTCGTCAAGAGTTCCTTCTACACCTCCCATATTCGCCCAAATAATCCCATCTTGATAAGCATCTTGAAAGACTTTAGGATAGAGAAGGTATTGCGGATAGCATTTTTTAAACGCCTCATTCATTCCAGCATAAAGCATCTCCATGACATTTCCATGAGAAATGGAAAGAATCCCTGCTATAACAACATCTTCAGGTGAGCTTGTCCCAAAAGTTTCAAAGTCAACAATGTAACGTTCCAAAGAACTTTTCTGCTCTTCTAATTTCTTGAGTCGTTTTTTTTGATGTGGTTGAGTAAGTTCAATCTCCTCATTAACAACTGCTAATTGTTGCTGATAGTGTGTCAATTGCTGTGAAATGTTGACTTTGGCCAAATGTAAGTAAGCTCTATCACCATAGATTGCCATTAACTTTTTAAAATAAGCTTTATTACGTAGGGAAATATTTTTTCGTTTTTCTGTTAATGAAACAACTGCTGAAAACTGTTCAATCTCTGATGGCGTTGCACGATAAGTTGTTACCCCACGCTGCATAGCATCTTTCATCAGACGCCTAGTGTGTTTTGGAAAGGTGAGGTGATGCTCTTTCTCAGGATAAACATTAGCTTGAAACCGGGGTTGGATGCTATCTGCAATAGCTGTCGTCAGACCTGTCCAATGAGCACCTGCCTTCTTCAGATTCTCAATAGCTGTTAAAGCAGTTGTTTTTTTCTCTCCTTCTTGACCTAGCGAATATTGTTTTAAAAGTATCGCAGGATCGCATTTAATAAATAAAGCTTTTTTCAATTTACCGTAATCTTTGAGTGTATTCATCGTAAAAGTTACCAAATCATAATCCCCATAATCCATGACTGGTCCTCTAGGGATATAGATAATAGTCATCCCGAGAGGTAATGGTTTAATTAACAGAGATAAAGAAGCAACCTGCTGATTTCCTTTGTAGATACCAATCCGTTCATTTTCCCATTGGTCTTTAACCTTAGCCCAATTACTACTCTGTAACAAATTGACTTGCTCATGTTGCGTTACAAAAGCATCGTGTTCTTCTGCCGAAATTCCTATTTTTGAATAAAATGTTACCTTTGTCATTTGCCTCTCTCATCTTCTAAATGTATTTAACCAAATAAACGTCACTAAATCGTGTAGCAAGCAATCACTAAACCGAAACTAGCCTATCAAGAAAGGCTCAAAGATTATTTAGTCCTCAACTATATATTCGTAAATCATCTGATAAAATTGAGAGTTTATCAAAAAAATAGATTAAGAGTTGGTTATACTATTTTTCAATATTTTTATAGGTTTGTTTTATGATTTATAGGCTTATAACTCCTTAGAAATGCCTTCTTTTCGACTAATGTCATCAGGTGATTTATCTGCTGCTAACGTTGTTTTTTGAGTTTTGTTCTTGCCCTTGTCTATCACATAAGAAATCGTATTGTTATCGGTATGTTCAGCTTGATATTTTCCTAAAACATACCCAAACGAGCTACATAAGACAACTAAGGCTGCTGCTGTTCCAATTATTTTGTTACGTTTTGAAAAGGCCACAGTTTTCTGTACAACATTTATAAAGTGTTTTTATTAGACCGTTAATCTTTTAGTCATTGGTGTTTGGTAGTTGAGACTACCATGAATGCGGTGGTAATTCCACCAATGAACATAGTCTTTAGTCTTAAGAGCTAGTTCTTCCAGCGATTGAAAGGTTTCTTGATAAACAAATTCAATTTTGAAAGCACGATACGTACTTTCAGCTACGGCATTGTCATAAGGAAAACCAGCCTGACTAAGCGAACGTGTGATTCCAAAGGCTTCCAATATTTCATCAATTAACTGATTATCAAACTCTTTGCCACGATCTGAATGGAACATCTTGACTTTGGTCAGGGCGTAAGGAATGCTTTGAATGGCTTGCTTAACGAGTTCAGCGGTCTTGTGCCAACCAAGAGACAGGCCGATGATTTCACGGTTGTATAGGTCAATAATAAGGCAAACATAAGCCCAACGATTGCCTACACGAACATAGGTTAAGTCAGTGACTAAGGCTTGTAGTGGTCTTTCTTGCTTAAATTGCCTGTCTAAATGGTTGGGAATAGGGGCTTCATTCTTGCCTCTGGAATGTGGTTTGAAGGTGGCTTTCTGATAAACAGAAACCAAATTGAGTCGCTTCATAATGCGTCGAATCCGACGACGTGAAAGTGTAATACCTTCGTTATTCAAGCATATTTTGATTTTTCTGGATCCGTATCTGGCCTTACTTTCGAGAAAAATAGCTTTGATATTTTCTTCAAGTTCCGCTTCAGATACTGGCTCTACAGCTTTGTAATAATAGCTAGAACGAGGAATGTTCAACCAACGACACATGGCTGAAATGCTATAGTTATCCTTATTAGCAGTGATTATTTCCCTTTTTGTGCCATAATCACCGCCGCTTGCTTTAGGATATCTAATTGCATTTCGAGTTCTTTATTGCGTTTCCTGAGTTCAATCAGCTCCCGCTGTTCATCTGTCAGATTATCAACAGACTTGAATGAACCTGTTGTTTTGGCTTGTCTAACCCACTTATCGAAGGTGGAAGGGGTTAGCTCATATTCCTTGATGAGACTGCTACGCTTTCTACCAGCATTGTAAAGGTCAACAATTTGTTGCTTCAAATCATAGGTGAAGTGGCGACGTATTTTTCTAGACATATCTGATCTCCTATTTTCTTTAGTGTAGAACACTTTATAAGACTGTCTAGTTTAGTGTAACCGATTCACGTTTCTAAGGGACTCAATAGTTTCAGGTTAACGCCAGTGATATGAGCAACGGTTTTTGCTAGCTTTTGTGAAACATTCTTCTCAACAAAAATGGTTTTCACCTGATAAGTTTTGATGAAATCTCTAATGTCGGTTAATTGTCTAGCTGTTGGCTGTTGCTCTAGAGAAATCCCTCGCTATTCTAACTGTCTTAGATAATATCGTTTTGCCAGATAAGAAAATGCCGTGTGTCGGGTGTCAAACGTTCTGGTTTTAACTGTTTTAAATTTAGCTTGAAAGCTATGATTAATCACCTCAGACTCTTTTCTAAACGCTTTAGCGTTTTTTTGATAAACTACTTGATGTTTGGGATTAATCTTTGCCAACTGCTTATCAATGATATCTGCTTTATCTGCAGCTAATATTGAATCTGACCATGTATGAGGATCATATAGTCTTGCAGGATCAATGCCATCCGTGACAGGCATATCCTCTAAACCTTCTACCTTATCCATAACTAACCTTTTTGAAGCTTCAACAATTTTAACCGTTGACTCATGCTTATTGGCATCTAGTTTACCCGCCCAAACCTCCAAGCTATGAGAGTTGATAAACAAATAAATCAGCATCATATATCGCTGCCACATCATTAGGCGAAGGTTCAAATGAGTGAATGTCTGCCCTAGACTGAATCATTTTCACATCATTCAAATCACCAGAGATATACTTGGTCATTACATAGACAGGATAAAAACTGGTAACTATGTGTAGCCCTTCTTTGACCTGCCTAGATGGTGTTTGACAGTCTGTCATTAAAGGGAATAATAGGCAGCATGACAAACCGAGACCAAAAGCAATATACTTTCCCTTTTGGCTCCTTTCTAATAAGAAAGTGTAACATCGTTAAATAGGTCATCATTAAACATTATTAATTAGTTAAGTATATGACTCTTTTTAGTCATTGTTAATCCTCTTTTAGACGTTTTCTAGCTAATAACATATCGATAAATCCCTATAACTCAATATCTGCAAGCTGTTTAAGTTAGTTTAAAAGATTTTTTTAGATAAACAAAAACTGAATGCGATCATCCAGTTTTTATGAACCAATAGAACTACTGCCACAAGGCTTGAAAGAAAACATCCCTACCCTTTTTTAGACGTGGCGTGATAAGCCATTAATGAACTGCTTAAAAAAATCCACAATCTGCTGCCAAATGCCCTTACCCTTATCAAGGGCTTGATTGGCATCAAAATGAAGATCAATGTGGTCAAAAGTTCCATTAGCTTTGCTAACAATACTTGCTTTTAAATCATTTAGAGTTTCCACAAATTGACTATTTGTAATTACACCACTATTAGATAAATGAATAGCAAAATTAACAATGACGTTGATTTGATGGGCTGTTACAGATTGGTTTAAGCCGTAATTTTTCAAAGTATCTTCAACAATCTGACGGGCACGCTCCTCTGAGAGGTTCTTTCCACCTTCTGCCACAGCTGCTTTGATATCAGTTAAGGCAACATTTAACTTATCAGCATCATAACCTACCTTATCCGCATTATCAGTATTGATACTAGACAGTGTGGCTAATTCTTCTTGTGCAAGCTGCTTGTTCTCCTCTGGAACTTTGGCCCCATTTTTTTCTAAGGAGTAATAAATACCGGCCAGTGCTGATTCTCCAGTGACAGGGATAGGAGAGGCAACTTGAATGCTTGCATGCTCAATGCCAAGAGTAACTGCTGCATTTCGATACATGTCCTGAGTCACTTTTTGAATCATCTGGGGTGTCTCGATTGTCACTGTTAAGGTCTCTTTTACTCCTAACTTTTGAATTTTAACAGAAGAATAAAGCTGAAGGCTCGGATCATCTGCTACATTCATAATAGAGGCATAGGCTGTAGTGTTCAATGTTTTAATTTGTTTATCCTTAGCACTATTGTAGTGGAGCAAACTCAACGTTTGGTTCTGTTGGTCAGGTGATAAGGAGTAGCCTAATACATAATCCGGCTGCACATAGTGTTCATCAATAACAGTTTGGACGTTATTCGTTGCTGCGAAAGCAGTTTGGATGGTAAAGACCGATGCTAGCACAAGAGCACCTACCACTAACATTTTTTTATAAGTCATTTTCATTACCTCAATAAAGCTAAATTTCCTATGGGAGAAGAGCTATTTCAAATGATCGATAGGCACAATAACCTTTGCAAACCTCTCATTGTAATTTGTCACAAACCTCTATTCCCTCTTCTTTTTCAAAATCCAGTGGGACTATTGTAGCATTTTTCCTACCATAAGACGATTAAAAACTGTCAGCATCAGTGTCACTCCTGAAACAAAAAATGCCCTTTGGAAATTCTTCCAAAGAACAGTCATTAATTATTACTATTTTACCATCAAACTTATTCTTCTGAAACCGTTCTAAGATTATCTCGATGGTTTTGATCTTTCAAATAAACGTAGTAGGTCTCACCTACTTTAAGGATATAACCATTTTGAATGTCACTGATAACATGGCTATTGTCAAACTGGTAATCTTCAGGAGCCAATAATTCCGTTGATAATAAACTGTCAAATGGAACTTCTCCATTATAAAAATGGTAATGATCTCCATGTGAGGTAACAAACCCGTCATCTGAAATCGAAACAACAATTTGCTCAGCAGCAATACCTTCTTTTTGATCAATTTCTGCTGGGGTTTTATCACTGTCATCTTTTAGCACTTTTTCGTGGCTTTTGTGACTTGTTTTATGACTTTGATCATTCTTGGGCTTAGTACCTTCCATCGATTGAGGTTTACAAGCTGTTAAACCACATAAGATGACAGCTAGTACTATTGTTACATTAATGCGTTTGTTCATTTTTCTTTCTCCAGGACATCATAAAGTACGGCTAAATTCATCTCCAAATTGTCAAGATAAGATTTTTGATTATCTGGAGCGATTTCAAGGGGGCTTAATTGTCTCACACTAATCCCACTACTTTTTGCTAGCGTTTTGGCGAGTTTGCCAGAAACATTTTCTTCCATAAGAATTGTTTTGACACCATATCGTTCAATAAAACGCTTCATATCAGCCAATTGTTGGGGACTCGGTTCTTGTTCTGGGGAGACACCTGCAATGCCTAGTTGCGTTAGGCCAAAACGTTTTGCTAAATAGGAAAATGCTGTGTGCTGTGTCACAAAGGTATGACGGGGAAGACTAGCGAATTTCGCTTGATACCGTTCTACTAGCTTCTGAGCCTTTAACTTAAAGCGCTTGGCATTTTTGAGGTAATACTCCTTATGGTCAGGATCTTTTTTTGCTAATAATGTGGCAATAGCATCTGCTTCCTGGCTGGCTAATAGAGGATCTGTCCACGTGTGAGGATCATTGAGTGCATTTGCGGACATGCCTTTCTTTAAGGGAACTTTTTCCAGCCCTTGCACCCTTTCTAATGGCAAATGAGCCGCTCCCTCTAAAACAAGTACTCCTTTTTTTCTAAGCTGGGGAGCTAAATCAGCCGCCCATGATTCTAGGATATTGGAATGGTAAATGAAAATATCCGCATCATAGGTCCTAGCAACCACATTAGGACTAGGTTCATAAGAATGTATGCTAACCGTTTTCACCATCAGGTCAATCTGGTTGTAATCTCCCGAAATCTCCTTTGTCAAAGCATAAACGGGATAAAAGCTGGTCTTGATATGTAAGCCTTTTGCTAATGGTTTATCAACAGACCGGCAACCAGACAAGCCCAAGCCCACAAAAAGGAAACTTAAGCATAGCCATTTGACAGTAGTAACAATATTTTTTCTCATATAAACTCTCTTAACTAGTTAATCATCTGATAGCATATCATCTTTTAATTCCCTTGTCAATCTCTTATCATTTGATGAGAAGCCAATATTCTTTTAAAGCAATCAAAAACCCTACTGATTGTCAAAGACACCAATAGGGAATTCACTAACTTATTCATGTAACTCTAAAGGCAGGCCATCCGGATCAAAAAAGAAAGTCATTTTCTCACCTGTATAATCATCATACCTGATAGGCTCTACTGGAATTCCTAAGCTCTTTAGGTCATCTACATAACTCTCAATGTTGGTAACACGAAAGGCAAGATGTCTCAAACCACAGGCTTCCCTGTCAAATTCTGGTCTACCAACACGTTTTGGTGGGGATTGATAAAAAGGATCACTGGTAACATTTCCAAATATCTCCAATTCAATCTGACCACAGGCTAAATCCAACTTATAATCATGTCTCTCCGGTCTGTGATTCTCTCGGATAATACGAAACCCTAACTTATTAACATAAAAATCTTTTGATGCCTCATAATCGGAGACAATAATAGCCACGTGGTGAATAGCATCTAAGTGCATAATCCCTCTCCTTTCAAAAGAAAAAGTAGGGAAGGACTCGTTATAGCCTCCTCCTACTTATTAAATGATGTCGTCGCCTCTATTCTATTAGGTAGAGACTTGATTATAGGAATGACTGAACGCATTAAGTACTTCAGCAGGCGCATTATCGAAATCATACTCTGTTTTGAGTTGTCCTTTCACAATAATACGTTCTGTTGCTTCCAAATCTGTACAGGTTACTAAAGTAATCTCTTTAAGCCCAGGTGTGTCATAAATCACATCAACTCGCTCAGGAGCCACCGTAGAAACCTCATGGATGTTATACTTGTAGATTTTTTCTTTATCCGTTAAGTAGATAGCCATACCATTTTGGGCTCTTTCCAACGGTGAAAAAAGCATCTGAGAAGAACCAGTCATACCAAAAATATGATGACTAGCAAGAGAGTAATTATTTTCGCCTCCCATAACTTGGTCCTCTTTCATGGTTCCAGCACCATAAATTAATTCGACATTGCCTAGCCCTTTAAAAATTGGTAGGTTAATACCAACTTCTGGTATAGCAATACCTCCTATGACAGGGAGTTTTTGAGCAGCCATTTGCGCTTGTAAAACAGCCTCTGTGCTGACTGGCTCAACAGCCTGAAAATCAAAAGTCGATTTGACTTCCTTATTTTTTTTGATGTCCTTTTTGGATACCTTGGTTACTTGATACTTGTTAGAATTCCATGCAATTAATGTGTTGCGAATGGGCTTATTAAAGAGTAAGGCCAACCCAAGAATTAAAAGGACAGCAATCAGAATTTTCCTTGCCCATGACATCGGTTTTCTACTCTGACGACGTTGTTTTTTTACCATTCGTTTCGTTACTCCTCGTCATTATTTGGTGTCATATCTGTAGCAGCTGGGATTTGGCTTTGCTCTACCTCACCAATAGTTTCTTCCTCATCATCTGCTTGAACCAAAGCAAATGTCACGATTTTAGCGTCTGCATCTAATTTCATCACTTTAACACCTAAGGTAGCACGACCCGTTTGGGAGATATTAGCCACGTTTGTTCGAATAATAACCCCTTTATTAGTGATGACCATAATATCTTCTGTGCCGTCAACTGTTACAAGTCCAGCCAGTTGCCCGTTTTTAGGAGTGATGTTAGCTGTCTTAATCCCTTTCCCCCCTCTGCCTTTGGTTGGGTATTCTATGGCCTCAGTTCGTTTCCCATAACCATTTTCAGTAATCACGAGGACTTCCTGATGATCATTGATACGTGAAGCACCGACAACTCTATCGTCCTCACGAAGACTGACACCACGAACTCCTGTCGCAGAGCGGCCCATGTTGCGGATACTTGCCTCATTAAAGCGCACAGAATAACCGGACTGAGTTCCAATAATGATATCGTCTTGACCATTGGTCAGTAGCACGTTAATCAGTTGATCTCCCTCTTTCAAATTGAGGGCACGCAGACCGTTTTGTCGGATATTATTAAACTCAGATACTTCTGTACGTTTGACAACCCCTTGTTTTGTGGTAAAGAAGAAAGATTTTCCAGCGGTTTCTTCCTTGCGTGCATTGATAATGGTTTGAATAGTTTCACCATCTTCCAATTTTAACAAATTAACTATTGGAAGGCCTTTGGCTGTGCGACCGTATTCAGGAATTTCATAAGCTTTCAAACGATAAACCCGTCCAAAATTCGTAAAGAAGAGCAAGGTGTCATGGGTACTTGTTGATACCAGCTCACGAACAAAATCGTCATCATTGACCCCTGTTCCTTGAACACCACGGCCCCCACGTTTTTGGGCACGGAATTCATCTTGAGCAAGACGTTTGATGTAACCTTTATTGGATAAGGTGATTAAAACGTCTTCTTCTTCGATTAAATCTTCATCCTCTAGAGAGAGGACTTCACCAATCATTAATTCTGTGCGACGAGGGTTAGCGTATTTACGCTTAATCTCATCCATCTCTTCTTTAATAATAGTCACAACGCGTTCCGGCTTAGCTAGAATATCAGCTAAATCAGCAATCAAAGCTAACAATTCATCATATTCTGATTGGATTTTATCTCGCTCCAAACCAGTCAAACGACGCAAACGCATGTCCAATATGGCTTGGCTTTGACGTTCCGATAAGTTAAAACGAGACATTAATTCTGCTTGGGCAATGACATCTGTCTCACTGTTTCGGATAATAGCAATGACTTCATCCAAGTGATCTAGAGCAATCAACAATCCTTCTAAAATATGAGCTCTAGCTTCTGCCTTATTCTTATCAAATTGAGTACGGCGAGTAATCACTTCTTTTTGATGGCTAATGTAATTATCAATAATTTGTCTTAATGATAAGATTTTAGGTACACCATTTTCAATAGCTAGCATGTTAAAGCTAAAGTTTGTTTGAAGACTTGTCAATTTGAAAAGGTTGTTCAAAATCACATTGGCTGAGGCGTCACGACGGATTTCAATAACGAAGCGCACCCCTTCGCGACTAGATTCATCACGCACGGCAGTAATGCCTTCGATGCGTTTTTCTTGAGCCAAACGAACAATATGTTCATGTACTTTTGTTTTGTTGACACCATAGGGAAATTCCGTCACCACAATACGTTCACGACCAGTTTTAGTGGTTTCAATCTCTGTACGCGACCGTAAGACAATAGAGCCTTTTCCTGTATCGTAAGCTCTATGAATTCCTGAACGTCCCATGACAAGAGCTCCTGTCGGAAAATCTGGCCCTGGAATGACTTCCATGAGATCTCTCGTTGTGCAATCTGGATTCTCCATAACCATTTTGACAGCATCAATTGATTCTGCCAAGTTGTGTGGAGGGATATTAGTTGCCATCCCAACCGCAATACCGGTCGCACCATTGACCAAGAGATTAGGGAAGCGGGCTGGTAATACTAGCGGCTCTCTTTCGCTACCATCATAGTTATCTTGAAAATCAACCGTATTTTTATTAATATCTCTTAATAATTCTAGCGCAATTTTACTCATACGCGCTTCAGTGTAACGTTGCGCCGCAGCACCATCGCCATCCATAGAACCAAAGTTTCCATGACCATCAACAAGCATGTGACGATAACTCCACCACTGTGCCATACGAACCATGGCTTCATAAATAGAAGAATCTCCATGTGGATGATATTTACCCATGACATCACCGGTAATACGGGCTGATTTTTTATGTGTTTTATCAGGCATGACACCGAGTTCGTTCATCCCATAGAGAATACGACGATGAACGGGTTTTAAACCGTCACGCACATCTGGAAGCGCCCGCGCTACAATAACACTCATAGCGTAGTCGATGAAACTCGTCTTCATTTCGCTTGTCAGATTGACGTCAATTAAATTTCTATCTTGCATTTAAGGAATGCTCCTTTTCTAGTCAATACTCTAGTCAATACTATGTTCCATTATACCATAAAATCCTTATTTTTTCTTTCTGGAAGCGTTATCAGAAAACTATTTTCATTATTTTTCTGAATTCCATGACAAACAATTCTCAATATGTTAAAATAAAGTCGTACGAGCGATTGCTCTAATAAAATTAAGGAGATGTTTAGAAATGACTGCAACTAAACAACACAAAAAAGTAATCTTGGTCGGCGATGGTGCCGTTGGTTCATCATACGCTTTTGCATTGGTAACACAAAATATTGCTCAAGAACTTGGTATTATTGATATTTTTAAAGAAAAAACTCAAGGAGATGCTGAAGATTTAAGCCACGCTCTTGCTTTTACATCACCTAAAAAAATCTATGCAGCTGAATACTCAGACTGTCATGATGCTGATCTCGTTGTCTTGACAGCAGGCGCTCCTCAAAAACCAGGTGAAACACGCCTTGACCTTGTTGAAAAAAATCTTCGTATCAATAAAGAGGTTGTTACACAAATCGTTGCATCTGGTTTCAATGGTATCTTCCTTGTTGCTGCTAATCCAGTTGACGTTTTAACTTACTCAACTTGGAAATTCTCAGGCTTCCCTAAAGAGCGTGTCATTGGATCAGGTACATCACTAGATTCAGCCCGCTTCCGTCAAGCACTTGCTGCTAAAATTGGGGTTGATGCGCGTTCAGTCCACGCTTATATCATGGGTGAGCACGGGGATTCAGAATTTGCCGTTTGGTCACACGCTAACGTTGCGGGGGTTGGACTTTACGATTGGCTACAAGCAAACCGTGACATCGATGAGCAAGGTTTAGTTGATCTTTTCATATCTGTCCGCGATGCAGCCTACTCAATCATCAACAAAAAAGGTGCTACTTTCTACGGTATTGCAGTTGCCCTAGCTCGTATTACAAAAGCTATCCTTGATGATGAAAATGCTGTTCTTCCACTTTCTGTTTTCCAAGAAGGACAATACGAAGGCGTTGAAGATTGCTATATTGGTCAACCAGCTATCGTTGGCGCATATGGTATCGTTCGCCCAGTTAATATCCCTCTTAACGATGCTGAACTCCAAAAAATGCAAGCTTCTGCAAATCAATTGAAAGCTATCATCGATGAAGCTTTTGCTAAGGAAGAATTTGCTTCTGCTGCTAAAAACTAACCCCCCATATCTAAAACATCCTAAACATGTAAAAGAGACCCTCTGGGCCTCTTTTTTTATTCTCTTTTATCATATCGTAGCATGGCGATACCATCTGTGACAGTCGATTCTATCAGTCTTAAATGACGTTCTTGACGATTGCCTGTAAACAAAGGCCGACCACACCCCAAAATAGTCGGGATGATACCTATAATGTAATGGTCGATGAGGTCAGCTCCTATTAGGCTATGAACAAGGTCTGCTCCGCCAAATATCCAAATCGGTCCTCCCTCTCCTGCTTTCAATTGCTTAAGAGTACTAACTATATCTTTAGAAAAATAGACATTTGAATAGGGACTAGTCATTACTTGACTACTAGCCACATAAAAGTTTTTTTCTCGGTAACCTTCTATTAGCTCAATCGGACAATCTTCAAATGATTTTCGCCCCATAATAACGGTATCACAGGAAGCAAAGAAGGATGGATTATCAAATTGGTTAGCACTATCATATGCATCCGTTCCGTGCCCCTCAATCCAATCATAGGTCGCGTCTTCCCTTGCGATAAACCCATCTAAACTCATAGCAATGTTCAAGACTACTTTTCTCATTTTTCCTCCTAAAAAGTGCCTCCATAGGGAGACACTTAATATTATACACGAATCAAAGACATCTTATCTTATTCTGCTCCTAAGGCTGCCATTGTAATATAGTTATATGGCTTGTTAAAGTGAGGCAAGAAGAAAATATCTGTCAAAGCTAATTTTTCAATGGTTACGCCTTCTTGGATAGCAAGTGAGAACATGTGAATTCCCATTGACATATCTTCACGCGCTGCCATTTGAGCACCCAAGATACGACGTGAGTCTTTATCATAAACGATTTTGATTGTTACTGGGAAGTTACCATGTTCGATAAATTCAGGTTTTTGATTATCAGTATATTCCGTCACTGCAGCATCAAAACCAAGACGTTTTGCTTTTTCAAGTGTCAAACCAGTTGAAACCATGTGCAAGCCGTAAATGGAAATACCGTTTGAGCCTTGAACGCCAATACCTTCAAGGTCTGTACCACAAGCGTTATGAGCTGCTACAATACCTGTACGAACAGCATTCGACGCTAACGCAATGTAGCTTGTGTCACGAGTTGCATTGTCATAAATCGTTGCACAGTCACCAATAGCATAAACACCTGGAATAGAAGTTTCTTGACGTTTGTCAACAAGGAAAGCACCATTACGGAAAAGCTCAATCTTACCATTTCCAAGAGCTGTATTTGGACGGAAACCTACAGCAAGGATAACCATGTCCACATTGTATTCCTTTTTATCAGTAATGATTTTTTCAACTTTGCCATCACCAGCAACTTCTTTAACTGTTTCACCAAAGGCTAATTGAATACCGTGTTCTTCCATGTTTCTAGCCATTAAGTCAGTCATATCGCGATCATAGTAACCTGCCAAGCAAGTATCTACAACATCAATAAGAACAACTTCTTTACCTTTACGTTGGAAAGCTTCTGCCAACTCAACACCAATATAACCTGCACCGACAACAGCTACTCGCTTGATATCTTTATTTTCAAGCTTAGCAATAACGTCTGCCGAGTTTTGGTACAACTTCACAAATTGAAGATTTTCAAGAGTTGCTTCAAATTCAAGTGATCCTTCTTTGATTTCGGCACCTTTAATCGGTGGCAAGATAGGTTGCGATCCAGTTGCAAAAATCAACTTGTCATAGCTTTCCACATGTTCTGTACCATTCACAAGAGCAGTCACTGTTTTGGCATCGTAGTCGATAGATTGAACAGGTGATTCCATGTAAACTTTAGCCCCTAAAGACTCTAATTCTTCTTTATCTGAATAGAAAAGTCCTTCTGGTCCAGCAATTTGCTCACCAATCCAAAGTGCCATACCACAACCTAAAAATGAAATATTTGAGTTTTGGTCAAATACAACAATTTCATTGGCATCACCATAGTTTGTTAACATAGTCTTGATACAGGCAGTACCAGCGTGGTTTGCACCAACAACAACGATTTTACTCATATATTTTGTTCCTCATTTCACAATATTATATAGGGCTTTATTATATCACAGTCAAAAAACGCTTCCAAATATATTGCTCACTTTTCTTATCTATTTCTTCTTTCATCAACCGATTTTCTCATTTATCACAGAAGATTGTCCATTTTTTCACTATTATTTTTTTATATAACAGTTTAAAGTTTGTTAATTAACTAACTTTGCTAATATAAAAAAGTTCATCTTTGTTAAAAGACGAACTTTACCTTATTTGTTGTAATCTAGCATAACATCCATTTTTTGCTATTAAGATGGCATGTGTTCCCCACTCAACCAATCGCCCTTGATTCATGACTAAAATCAAATCAGCTGATTGAATTGTTGATAAGTGATGAGCAATGATAAAGCTCGTTCTACCTTTCATTAACTGTTGAAGAGCATCCTGAATAATCGTTTCTGTTCTGATATCAATAGATGATGTGGCTTCATCTAAAATCAAAATTTTAGGTTTTCTCAAAAATAGACGTGCAATGGCCAATAATTGGATTTGTCCTTGTGATAACGCTTCGGCAGACGAAGATAGATAAGTATCATAAGTTTCAGGAAGTTGCATAATAAAGAAATGAGCATTGGCCGCTTTAGCAGCTGCCACCACTTCTTCTCGGCTAGCTTTGTCACTGCCATAAGCAATGATATCATGAATAGTGGCATCCTTTAACCATGTTTCTTGTAAGACCATGCCAATTATAGACCTGAATTCTTCTTTGTCATAGTCCTTAATAGGCACTTGATCCAACATTATACTGCCATCATCTACCTCGTAAAAACGCATCAATAAATTGATTAAGGTCGTTTTTCCTGATCCTGTTGGACCGACGATTGCTACTTTAGAACCAGCAGCAACAGAAAAGCTAATCTCTTGAAGTAGTGGTTTTTCTTTTTGATAAGAAAAACTAACGTTCTCAAAATCAATTTGTCCCTTAACTTCTGAAGTTTTAAATGGTAAAGTATCGTCAGGCTTCGCTACCTCAAGATCTAAAAGATGATAGAGACGTTGTGCACACGCCAGAGAACTTTGGATTTCTGCCATCACTGAAGAAATGTCATTAAAAGGCTTAGTGTATTGAACAACAAAATTTAAAAAAGTCGCTAATTGACCCACGGAGAAAAGACCAGCCATAATACGCATAGCCCCTAAACCTGCCAATAAAGCATAAATGACACTATTAATAAATCGCGTTGCTGGGTTAACTGTTGAGGCATAAAAAATAGCTTTTTGTGAG